>NZ_JAMYSF010000033.1:0-66934 GCF_040321775.1 Mesorhizobium sp. M0243
ACGGAAGTCTCCCTCCCCCTTGTGGGGAGGGGTTAGGGGTGGGGGTCCGTGCCGGGCAGACATCTCAGGAATTCCATATGCGATAGCCCTGCCACTTGTGGGGAGATGCCGGTAGGGCAGAGGGGGGCGTGAAGGAACGCCAGCTTTGGTCACTTTCGAATAGCTGACAAGCTGTCAGGTGGCGCATTCTAGCCAATAGAGACGCCGGCGGGACAGCGCCCCCCTCTGGCTTGCCAGCCATCTTCCCCCACGAGGGGGAGATCGCCAATCTCCTACCTTTGCGCCAGCCGGCTGCTTTCCACGGCAATGCCGAGCAGCGCCTGCCTTGCCAATGCGACGGAAAGATCCGGCCGCCGCCTGGTCTGCAGCACCGCCGTCTGGAGCCGGGTCAACGCGCGGCTGAGCGCGTCGACGTTCCAGCGTTCCAGCGCCTTCTCGACCAGCTTGCGCCTGGAGAAAAACACCGGCGGGCGGGCGGCGGCGACGACCGAGGCGGCGTTGCGGTTGCTGGACTCCATCTGGCCGCGCATGGTCTGGATCTGCTGCAACTGCCGCATTGCCGAGGACAGCACCAGAAAGGGCTGGCCGCCGGACTGGCAATGGCGGGTGAAGGCGATATCGAAGTCGCCGATCTTGCCTTCGAGAAGCGCGTCGACCGCGTCGTCGAAAGAGGCGCCGGACACATCACCCGACATGGCCTTGACCTCTTCCAGGCCGATCTCGTTCTGGCCATGGGCGTAGAGCACGAGCTTCTCGATCTCGCCGCGCGAGGCCAGCCGGTCGCCGCCGAGATTGCGGCGCAGCGCCTGCCTCGCCTCCATGGTCATCGACATGCCGGCCTTGCCCAGTTCGGCATCAATGACGCCGTCGATGTCGCGCGCCTCATCGGCATAGCACGGCAGCGCCATGGCATTGTCCGCCGCCTCGACGATGGCGCGCAGGCCGACACCCTTCTTGAGATCGCCGGCCTCGATGAGAATGATGGCATCGCGCGCGGGCTCCGCCGTCAGCGCCTTGACGTCGTCGGCCAATGCCTTCTGGCCGCTGGCATTGCGCACCCATAGCAGCCGCCGGTCGGAAAACATCGGCACGGTGCGGGCTTCGTCGAGCAGCCGGCCCTCGTCGCGGTCGACCTCCGAACCCTCGAGCCTGACCACCGAGAAGGGATCGTCGAGAGGCAGGCCGGTCTTGCCGGCAAAGGCCTTCGCCCGCTCGGAGACGAGGCCGCGATCGGGGCCGTAAAGCAGGACGATGGAAATGCGCGCATCAGGCCGCGCCAACCACCCATCGACCTCATATGCTTTCTTCTGTGCCATGGCGGGTTGGTTAGCATGATGCGGGGGCGGGGTGAATGGAGGTTGGTGATTGGGGCAAAGGATGATGCGCGTGATTTTCTCGCAGCGTGGAAGATTGGCAAAAGCGGCGGAGCGAGTAATCTCCCCCCTTGAGGGGGAGACGTCGCCGAAGGCGACAGAGGGGGTCGTTGCGCGTGGAGCGCTAACCTTCGTCTGCCGCAAGGAGTCGCATCCAGTCGAACCGACCCCCTCTGGCCTGCCGGCCATCTCCCCCTCAAGGAGGGAGATTACGCTTCGCCGCCTTCGCCAATCACCTTATCTTCCGGCAAACCCAGCCCAACCTTCTCCCTAATTGCGCGCCGTCCCCCAACATCGACAAGAAATTTCGTCGACATATCTTCATCTTGGTGCTGGGGAGGCTGGATCGGCCGGCGCGGCCGGGACCGACGTCCGCAGGCTACCCCGACGAATTCGCACTGGCCTGGCGGCGCAGATATGCAAATATCGGCACCAGGCAACATTGGAGGACAAAGGTCATGGCCGATGCTGGGATGTTGCGTTTCCACGTTCCGGAACCGGAAGTGCGGCCGGGCGGGATGCCTGACTTTTCCAATGTGCCGATCCCCAAGGCCGGCTCGGTGCCGCGCCCCGAAATCTCCGTCGATCCGCGGACCATCCGCGATCATGCCTTCTCGATCATCCGCGTGCTGAACCGCACTGGTGAGGCCGTCGGTCCCTGGGCCGGCCTGCTTTCCAGCGACGAGCTGTTGGCCGGCCTGCGCCACATGATGACGCTGCGGACCTTCGACGCGCGCATGCAGATGGCGCAGCGGCAGGGCAAGACCTCGTTCTACATGCAGCATCTGGGCGAAGAGGCGGTGGCTTGCGCCTTCCGCAAGGCGCTGGCGCCGGGCGATATGAATTTTCCGACCTATCGCCAGGCAGGGCTGCTCATCGCCGACGGCTATCCGATGGTCACGATGATGAACCAGATCTATTCCAACGAGGCCGACCCGCTGAAAGGCCGGCAATTGCCGGTCATGTATTCGTCGAAGGAGCACGGCTTCTTCTCGATCTCCGGCAATCTGGCGACGCAGTACATCCAGGCGGTCGGCTGGGCGATGGCCTCGGCGATATCGAACGATTCGCGCATCGCAGCCGCCTGGATCGGCGACGGCTCGACGGCCGAATCCGATTTCCACTCGGCGCTGGTGTTCGCCTCCACCTACAAGGCGCCCGTCGTGCTCAACGTCGTCAACAACCAGTGGGCGATCTCGACCTTTCAAGGCATCGCACGCGGCGGCTCGGGCACCTTCGCGGCGAGAGGCCTTGGCTTCGGCATCCCGTCGCTGCGCGTCGACGGTAATGATTATCTCGCGGTGCATGCCGTTGCCAAATGGGCGGCGGAGCGGGCGCGCAGCAATCTCGGGCCGACGCTGGTCGAATATGTCACCTACCGTGCCGGCGCGCATTCGAGCTCGGACGATCCCTCGGCCTACCGGCCAAAGACCGAATCCGACGCCTGGCCGCTCGGCGACCCGATCGTGCGGCTGAAGAACCATCTCATCGCGCTCGGCGTCTGGTCGGACGAGCGGCACGCGCAGGCCGAGGCGGAAATCCTCGACACCGTGATCGCGGCGCAAAAGGAAGCGGAAAGCCACGGCACGCTGCATGCCGGTGGCAAGCCGTCGACGCGCGACATGTTCGAAGGGCTCTATGCCGAGATGCCGCCGCATCTCAGACGCCAGCGCCAGCAGGCGGGGGTTTGAGCCATGCCGAGACGGACCATGATCGAGGCCATTCGCGATGCCATGGACGTGTCGATGGGGCGCGACGACAAAGTCGTCGTGTTCGGCGAAGATGTCGGCTTCTTCGGCGGCGTATTCCGCTGCACGCAAGGCCTGCAGGCCAAATACGGCAAGAGCCGCTGCTTCGATGCGCCGATCAACGAATCCGGCATTGTCGGCTCGGCCATCGGCATGGCCGCCTATGGCCTGAAGCCGTGCGTGGAGATTCAGTTTGCCGACTACATGTATCCGGCCTACGACCAGCTGACGCAGGAAGCGGCACGGCTGCGTTACCGCTCCAACGGCGATTTCACCTGTCCGATCGTGGTGCGCATGCCGACCGGCGGCGGCATTTTTGGCGGCCAGACGCACAGCCAGAGCCCGGAAGCGCTGTTCACCCATGTGTCGGGACTGAAGACCGTGGTGCCGTCCAACCCACATGACGCCAAAGGGCTACTCATCGCGGCGATCGAAGACCCCGATCCGGTGATTTTTTTGGAGCCGAAGCGGCTCTACAACGGCCCTTTCGACGGCCATCACGACCGGCCGGTGACGCCGTGGTCGAAACATGAGCTCGGAGAGGTCGCCGACGGCCACTACACCGTGCCGCTCGGCAAGGCGGCGATCCGCCGGGCAGGCTCGGCCCTCACCGTGCTCGCCTACGGCACCATGGTCTATGTCGCGCAGGCGGCCGTCGAAGAAACGGGCATCGATGCCGAGATCATCGATCTCAGGACGCTTTTGCCGCTCGACCTCGACACGATCGTCGCCTCGGTCAAGAAGACTGGGCGCTGCGTCATCGTGCACGAGGCGACGCTGACGTCGGGCTTCGGCGCCGAACTGTCGGCCCTGGTGCAGGAAAACTGCTTCTATCACCTCGAAGCGCCGGTCGCTCGCGTTGCCGGCTGGGACACGCCCTATCCGCATGCGCAGGAATGGGACTATTTCCCCGGTCCCGCCCGGGTAGGCCGTGCTTTGCTTGAAACCATGGGGGCCTGAGATGGGCGAACACATCATCAAGCTGCCCGATGTCGGCGAGGGTGTCGCCGAAGCCGAGCTCGTCGAATGGCACGTCAAGATCGGCGACATGGTGCGCGAGGACACCGTGCTTGCCGCCGTCATGACCGACAAGGCGACGGTCGAAATCCCGTCGCCTGTCGACGGCGAAATCCTGTGGCTGGGCGCCGAGATCGGCGACACGGTGGCGATCGGCTCGCCCATCGTGCGGCTGAAGGTGGCAGGCGAGGGCAATGTTGCGGGTGGTGCGACGCCGGCAAAAGTCACGGCTGAGAGTACCCCCACCCCTAGCCCCTCACAAGGGGGAGGGGGACGCGCCACGGCCTCCAAGGGCGGAGCAAAATCTACTTCGCCATCATCAGAGTCCTCCGCAAAAAGCGTGCGAGCAGCGCAGACAGAATCCCCCTCCCCCTTGTGGGGAGGGGCTAGGGGCGGGGGTACTGCGCCGACGTCCGGAGTTGTCGCGCCCGCCGGCGCACCCCGTCCCGAGGGCGAAAGACCGTTGGCCTCTCCGGCCGTCCGTCTGCGGGCAAAAGAGGCGGGCATCGATCTCCGGCAGGTTGCGGGGAGCGGCCCTGCCGGGCGCATCGGCCATGAGGATATCGAGGCGTTCCTGGCGCGCGGCCCGCAGGTCGCCAGGACATCCGGTCTCGCCCGCAACGATACGATACAGGACATCAAGGTGGTCGGGCTGCGGCGCAAGATCGCCGAGAAGATGACGCTGTCCAAATCGCGCATCCCGCACATCACCTATGTCGAGGAGATCGACGTCACCGCGCTGGAGGAATTGCGCGCCGCACTCAACAAGGAGAAGCGCCCGGGCGCGGAGCGGCCGAAGCTGACGCTGCTGCCGTTCCTGATGCGGGCGATGGTCAAGGCGATAGCGGACCAGCCCAACCTCAATTCGCTGTTCGACGACGAGGCCGGCATCATCCACCAGCATGGCGGCATCCATATCGGCATTGCCGCGCAGACGCCGTCGGGGCTGGTGGTGCCGGTGGTCAGGCATGCCGAGGCGCGCGACATCTGGGAATGCGGCACTGAGGTCATCAGGTTGGCCGAGGCTGCCAAGTCCGGCACCGCGACACGCGACGAGCTGTCCGGCTCGACCATCACCATCACCTCGCTCGGCGCCATGGGCGGCGTGGCGACGACGCCGGTGATCAACCATCCGGAAGTGGCGATCATCGGCGTCAACAAGATGATGGTGCGGCCGGTGTGGGACGGCACCCAGTTCATGCCGCGCAAGATGATGAACCTGTCGTCGAGCTTCGACCATCGCGTCATCGACGGCTGGGACGCGGCGGTGTTCATCCAGCGGATAAAGACGCTGCTGGAAACACCGGCGCTGATTTTCGTGGATTGAGGGGATGAGAACCGTCGCAAAGGCCCCCTCACCCGGATTGCCAGCCGAATTGCAAAGGCAATTCGGGGCAATCCGACCTCTCCCCGAGGGGAGAGGAGGTCGTCAGCGCAGGCGCCAGTCTCTTCTCCCCAGCGGGGAGAAGGTGGCCGCGAAGCGGCCGGATGAGGGGGCCTTCCTCACCAAAAAGAGCGTATCCCCATGAAAGAAATCTCCTGCAAGCTGCTGGTCATCGGCGCGGGTCCCGGTGGCTATGTCTGCGCCATCCGTGCCGGGCAGCTCGGCGTCGACACGGTGATCGTCGAGTCGGGCAAACCAGGCGGCACCTGTCTCAATGTCGGCTGTATCCCGTCCAAGGCGCTGATCCATGCGGCGGAAGAGTTCGAGAGGGTCTCACACATGGCGGGCGGCAAGAGCCCGCTTGGCATTTCGCTCACCGCACCGACGCTCGACCTGGCTAAGACGATCACTTGGAAGGACGGCATCGTGAGCCGGCTCAACAGCGGCGTCGCCGGCCTGCTCAAGAAGGCAGGAGTCAAGACCGTGCATGGCTGGGCGAGCTTTCGCGACGGCAAGACTGTGGAGGTCGAGACCGAGACGGGAAGCCAAGTGATCCGCGCCGAGGCGATCGTCATCGCCACCGGCTCGACGCCGGTCGAACTGCCGTTCCTGCCCTTTGGCGGTCCGGTGATTTCCTCAACCGAGGCGCTGGCACTCGGTGAGGTGCCAAAAAAACTTGCCGTCGTTGGTGGCGGCTATATCGGACTGGAACTCGGCATGGCCTTCGCCAAAATGGGCGCCAAAGTGACCGTGGTCGAGGCGTTGCCGCGCGTGCTGGCGCAATATGATGCGGAACTCACCCGGCCGGTGGTCAAGCGGCTCAACGCACTCGGCATCGAGGTGATGCTGGGTGCAAAGGCCAAGGGGCTGTCGACCAAAGGCGACGCGCTGCTGATCGAGACATCCGACGGCAAGAGCGCCAAGGTCGCCGCCGAAAAAATCCTGGTGACGGTCGGCCGCAAGCCGGTGACCGAAGGCTGGGGGCTCGACCAGATCGACCTTGATATGGCTGGAAAATTCATCCGCATCGACGAGCAGTGCCGCACCTCGATGCGCGGCATCTTTGCCATCGGTGACGTCACCGGTGAGCCGATGCTGGCGCACCGGGCGATGGCCCAGGGCGAGATGGTCGCCGAGATCATCGCCGGTCACAAGCGCAACTGGGACAAGCGCGCCATTCCCGCCGTTTGCTTCACCGATCCGGAACTCGTCACCGCTGGTCTTTCACCGGAAGAGGCCAGAGCTCTGGGCGGCGAGATCAAGATCGGCATGTTCCCGTTCGCCGCCAATGGCCGGGCGATGACGAAGCTGGGCGAAGACGGCTTCGTCCGCGTGGTGGCGCGGGCCGACAACCATCTGGTGCTTGGCATCCAGGCGGTCGGGAAAGGTGTGTCGGAACTGGCGGCGTCATTCGGGCTGGCGCTGGAGATGGGCGCGCGGCTGGAGGACATTGCCGGCACGATCCATGCGCATCCGACGCAGGGCGAAGGGTTCCAGGAAGCGGCGCTCAAGGCGCTGGGGCACGCGCTGCATATTTGAGGATGCTTACCCTCCCCCTTGTGGGGAGGGTCGATCCGCGAAGCGGAGCGGGGTGGGGGTCCTCGCCGACCGTCAGCGCTCACCCCACCCCGTCTCGCAGTCTACGCTTCGCTACGCATGCGAGCCGACCCTCCCCACAAGGGGGAGGGTGAAGAACTTCAGCTCGCCAGCCGGCTCACCATCTCGTGCTGGGCATAGGCGCGGCCGAAGCGGTTGGCTAGGAATGCGTCGAGCGCGATGTCTTCCTGCTTGACGAAGCCGGTCGCCGGCAGGCTGCCGTCGGCCAGCATGTCGAGCACGGCGCAGATGCCGGATGCGGTGGTGATCTGGATGGCGCTGCGCACCGTGTCGCCGACACGCTTCGAGTAGATCTTGTTGGCGTAGGTCTCCTGCAGCAGGCGGCCGTTCTTGCGGCCCGAGACGGTGACGAAGACGATGACCACATCCTGCAGCGTCGCCGGCAGGGCGCTCTCGAAAATGTCCTTCAGCACGTCGCGGCGGTGGCGCAGGCCAAGGTCGTTGAGCAGCGCCTTCATGATCGCGGCGTGGCCGGGATAGCGGATCGTGCGGTAGTTCAGCGTGCGCACCTTGCCCTTCAGCGTCTCGGCCAGCGTGCCGAGCCCACCGGAGGTGTTGAAGGCTTCGTAAGTGACGCCGTCGAGTGAGAATTCCTCGCGCTCCTCCAGCGGCGGCACCTCGACCAGTTCGCCCTCGACGATCGCCTCGCAGGGCTCGCAATATTCGTTGATGACGCCGTCGGTGCTCCAGGTCAGATTGTAGTTCAACGCATTGGACGGGTATTGCGGCAAAGCGCCGACGCGCATGCGCACGCTTTCGAGCGTGTCGAATCGGCTGGCGAGATCGTTGGCGACGATCGAGATGAAGCCCGGCGCCAGGCCGCATTGCGGAATGAAGGCGTTTCTGCCGGAGCGCGCCAATTCCTTGACGCGGCGGGTCGAGACGACATCCTCGGTCAGGTCGAGATAGTGCACGCCGGCACTGGCCGCTGCCTCGGCGATGCGGGTGGTCAGATGGAAGGGAGCGGCGCTGAGCACCGCGAATTTGCCGGCGAGGGCGGCTTCCAGCGTGCCGGATGCCTCGATGTCGAGCTCCAGCGTCGCGACCGTGGCCGGCAGTTCGGCGGAAGCGAGCTGTGCTGCCGAGCGGTCGACGAGCGTGACCTGATAATCCCCCGTGGCGGCGAGCATCTCGGCAATGGTCGAGCCGATCTTTCCGGCGCCGACAACGACAATTTTCTTCATGACCGATCCCTCACTGATTGTAAGCCCAGATTCGCAGCTTGCCCGTCGAATGGAAGCGTGGTTTTGTTCGAAACGAAACCATCTATTGGCTAGTCTGCCGAGAAGAATCGTCGAAATGCTCAGTGACGCCGAACAAGCCCTGCTTTCCCTGCTGCGCGAGAATGCGCGCGCCTCGACCGCCGAGCTGGCGCGGCGGCTTGGCGTCTCGCGGACCACGGTACAGAGCCGGATCGAACGGCTGGAGCAGCGCGGCATCATATCAGGCTATGGCGTGCGGCTGGCGCCGGACTACGAGCAGGGGCTGGTGCGGGCACATGTGCTGCTCACCGTGACGCCCAAGCTCGCCGACAAGGTGGTGCGCGCCCTGCGCGGCCTGGCGACGGTCAGGACGCTGCATTCGGTCAGCGGCAATTTCGACATGATCGTCATCGTCGACGCGCCGTCGATCCGCGACCTCGACATGCTGCTCGACCAGATCGGCGCCATGGACGGAGTCGAACGGACTTTGTCGTCGATCATCCTGTCGACGCGGATTGATCGGTGAGGGTCGACGCTGCCAATCTCCCCCCTTGCGGGGGAGATGGCCGGCAGGCCAGAGGGGGGTGCTCAGGCGCTAGCCTCGGCCATCTGCGCCGTGTGACAGATCGACAGGTCGGCGGGACAGCACCCCCCTCTGCCTTGCCAGGCATCTCCCCCGCAAGGGGGGAGATTGGCCGTCACTTCGGCTTTCGCCAATTTCCTTACCTCAGGCATTGGACGAATGGTTCATTTCGCCTACCAATCCAGCGCCGGCGGAAAGCTCACCGCCACCTCAAGGCCAGGCCGACAATCCTCAAGCGTAATCGATGCGCCATGCAGGTCGGCGATGGCCCTGACAAGGCTGAGACCCAGCCCGCTGCCCGGCGTCGAGCGGCTGTGGTCCAGCCGGTAAAGCCTCTGGAACACTTTCTCGCGCTCTTCCGCCGGAATGCCGGGACCGTTGTCGGCGACACCGGCAACGACGCGTTCGCCCTGGCGCGTCGCCGACAGCTTTATCGTCGTGCCCGATGGACAATGGCGTAGCGCGTTCTCGACCAGATTGGCGAACATCTGCGTCAACAGCTCGCGATCGCCATGGATCAGGTCCGTCGTTTCCTGTGATTGCGCCAACGACAGCGACTTTCCGTCGTCCTCGGCCACGTCGGCATAGATCTCGGCGATGGTTTGCAACACCTCGCCCAGATCGACATCGCTGAACCGCGCCCGGCGGGCGCCGGCCTCGATCTGCGCGATACGCAGCAGCGCATCGAAGGTCTCGTTGATCTGCAGGCTCTCGGCATGCGCCTCGGCCAGTTCAGCCGCGATCTTCTGGCCCGACAGATTCTTTTCCGATGCGGTGTCGAGGATCATCTGCAACCGGTTGAGGGGCGTCTTCAGATCGTGGGCGATGTTGGCGCTGACCTGTTTCATGCCTTCGACCAGTGCCGACAGGCGATCGAGCGCGGCATTGACCTGGCTGGAGACGATGTCGATGTCGTCGCCCTTGCCGGTCAGCGGAATGCGGGTGTCCAGCCGTCCATGCGAGACATCCACCATGGTGGCGGCGATGCCGTCGAGACGGCGCTGGACTCGCGAAGCCAGCAGGGCGCCGCCGGCGACCGCCAGCCCGGTGATGATCAGGGTTCCCCAGCCAAAGCTCATCAGCACGATCCTCTCCAGCTCCTCCGTCTCGGAAAGGCTGAAGGCGACGGTCAAGGTGTTGCCGCCGACCGGGCCGGAATAGGCGCGGTACTCGGCGCCGGGCGGCACGCCGGGCATTTCGGTGTCGAACATCGAGAAGCCGTCGGGAAGCCCTGCCGCGGTGAAGTTGCCGGCCAGGCGATTGCCCGTCGCGTCGGTCAGCGAAAACAGCTGCTCCTTCTTGAGGCTGCGCAGGGAGTGGCTGCCGACGGTCTCAACCAGCTCCTTGAGATCGTTCTCGGCATAGGTCGCGGCGACGACCGCGTAGGTCTCCTTGATGGTGTCGTCGAGCCGCTCGGCAAGATCGGCGCTCATCATCTGGTAGACGATGGCGCCAGACAGGACGAAGGCCAGCACGAACAGGAAGGCGAAGGTCAGGGCCAGCCGGAACGGCGTGCTGCGCAGCAGGCGGGACCATGTTCCGGTCATGACGGCGCGTGCAGGCTGTAGCCGGTGTTGCGGACGGTGTGGATGAGCTGGGTTTCGAAGGGCTTGTCGACCTTGGCCCGCAGCCGGCTGATATGGGTCTCGACGACGCTGGTCCTGGGATCGAAATGAAAATCCCAGACGCGCTCCAGAAGCATGGTGCGGGTGATGACACGGCCTTCGCCGCGCATCAGCACTTCCAGCAGGCTGAATTCCCGCGGCTGCAGGTCGATCGGCTGGCGCTGCCTGGTGACCCGCCGCATGATCAAGTCCATTTCGAGGTCGGCGACCCGCAGGACGGTTTTCTGCTCCTGCGCCGCTGGCCGCCGGCCAAGCGCGTTGATGCGGGCGAGAAGTTCGGAAAAGGCGAAGGGCTTGACCAGATAGTCGTCGCCGCCGGCCTCGAGCCCCTCGACGCGGTCGTCGATGCCGCCGACCGAGGTGAGAAAGATCGCCGGCGTCCGTACGCCCGCGGCGCGCACCGCCTTGACCATCGACAGGCCGTCGAGACCGGGGATCATCCGATCGGCGATGATCACGTCGTAATTGCCCCGGGTCGCCGCGAACAGCGCGTCATGTCCGTTGCGCAGCAGGTCGCAGACATGGCCGGCTTCGGTCAGTCCCCTGACGATATAGTCGGCCGTCCTGTGGTCGTCCTCGACGAGAAGCAGTCGCATGAAAGGTCCGGTCCGTTGCCGAGATGGAGAGGCTATCACCGGCACGGGCTTGTTCCTAGGATGTCACGACGCGCAGGTATGGTGGCGCTTTCGTCATACATTCGCGATTGGCGGAAGCTTTCCTGGCTTCGTCCTTGGGATGCCGTGACATCTCCGAGCCGCGTAGCGATGCGGAACCCGACGCCCGCGGGACAGCACCCCCCTCTGCCCTTCCGGGCATCTCCCCCGCAAGGGGGGAGATCGGCAGCTTCGATCCCCCCACCCCTCTTGCAACTCTTGCAACATTCGAGGATTGGCGAAAGCGGAGGTACAGTCAATCTCCCCCCTTGCGAGGGAGATGGCCGGCAGGCCAGAGGGGGGTGTGAAGGATCGCTACTGAAGAAAACTTCCATTCTGCTCTGCACTTGGTCAGCGCACGCACACGCTGAGGTCAATCCGATTCCAGGAGGATCTCATCGGCCTCGTCGCCCTTCAGGGTCATGTGCAGGACGAGCGCAATGATACAGCCGAGGAAGAGCAGGCTGGTGAAGATGGTGCCGAGACCCAGGCCGCCATGCCTGGCCGACCGCGACAGCAGGTCGCCGAAGGAAGCGCCGAGCGGCCGCGTCAGGATATAGGCGAGCCAGAAGGCTTGGATGCCGTCGAGACTGAGCAGCCAGTAGGCGAGCGCTATCAGCGCGATGACGCCGCCGAACAGCAGCCCCGATGTGAGATAGCCCATGTCGAAGCTTTCGGCGACGAGGTCGCCGGCGGCGGTGCCGAGCGCGAAGGTCAGCAGGATCGCCAGCCAGTAGAAGATCTCGCGCCTGGTGGTGAAGATGGTGTGGATCGACAGCGTCCTTTCGCTGGCGTACCAGACCGCGAATGTCGCAGCGAGCGCGACCGAGAAGGCGATGGTTGCCGTCTGCAGGCGCACGCCGAAACTGTCGACGAGGCTGTCCGTCACCAGCGTGCCGACGATGCTGATCAGCACCACCGCCGGCCAATAAGCCCACGGCACATAGCGTTTCCGCGTAAACTGCAGGACAAGGGCCGTGGTCAGGACGCCGGTCATGATCAGCGAGGTGGCGGTCAGCCCAAGCCCGATTGTGTCGGCAAGATAATCCGCCGCGGTCTCGCCGGTGGTGACCGCCATCAGCTTGACCAGCCAGAAGTCGAGGGTGACCTCGGGAACCCTGCTGTGGCTCGGTGCGGCGGGTTGTTGCCTGTTGGGCGCGAGCATGGCTGAAGTCCAGAGGTCGACGGTTGCGGCGGGGCGGTGGCGATCCACCCCGCGCATCGTAAGCAAACGAGTTCACACCGGCCTGTCCGGCGGCATACAAATTCGTAAGAATGGCGCGCAAAAGACATTGGGAATGCCTGGCGGTGCGTTTGATGGAATGCGGCGCCTTGCATCCGCCATTGCTGCTCAACGGCGCGCTGATGGCGGGCGCGATGCCGGGCCCCGCACGTTCGGCCCATCTTGCGCTCTGGCGATCGGTGGTTCTAGCTGCCGAGCGGATGCGGCATGTAGCCGACGAAGCCGGCGATCTTCCAGCTGCCGCCGACCTTGCTGCAGAAATACAGCGTCTGCCATTTCAAGCGGTCGACGCTGCCGTCCGCCTTGGCAACCGAGCCGTCGAATTTCTTGTGCAGCACGGCGCGGTCGCCGTCGACATCCATGTCGCGCATGTTGGTGACGCGAAACAGCGCCTCGCGCAGCGGCTCGGCGAATTTGGTCGCCGCCGTCTCTTTGGCCTGGCGCAGCCATTCGTCGCGATAGACGTCGAGCCTTGGAAACTGCAGCCGCCAGGCGTCGGCATTGCTGAGGAAATGCGCATGCATGCCGAAGAAGCTCTCGGCGACGAAATCATCCTCGACCATGGCCCAGTCCTGGCCGATGAAGGCGTCGATGTCGCGCCGCACCAGCATTTCCCAGAGCGCGTGGCGATCGGCATCGCCTGATGAAAACGGGTTCTTGTCGTAGGTCATTGCTGCTGTCTCCGGTCCGGCAAATGCGTCTGTGCGTTGCGGCTGCAGGGCAGCCCGACAGCGCGCACGATGCAAGCGCCTCTGTAATAAAGCAACATGGATTCCGAAGAATGTTGCTTTCCAACAAGGCCCCTATGAGGATCGTCCCGATCGGGGTAAATGTCGACGCAGGCGGGCGCTGCCATGGCACCCCGTCCTGTCATCAGAGGAGGCTTGTCCCTTGCCGAAAAAGTGTTTTGGAACATCGCATGTGCCGTTGTCGCCAGCCGTGCGGGCCGGCGATCTCGTCTATGTCTCGGGCCAGGTTCCCGTCGGAAGCGACGGCATCGTGGTCAAAGGCGGCATATCGGAACAGACCGAGCAGGTGCTCGCCAACATCAAGGCCGCGCTCGCGCTGGCCGGCTGCACAATGGACGATGTGGTGAAGACCACGGTCTGGCTGGAAGATGCGCGCGATTTCGGCGCCTTCAACGCGGTCTATGCCCGGCATTTCCCCAAAGACCCGCCGGCCCGCACCACGGTCGAATCGCGGCTGATGATCGATATCAAGATCGAGGTCGAGGCGGTCGCCTACCGGCCGCTGTAGGCAAAGCAACGAAGCGGAGGTGACCCCAATGCAATTCGACCTCCTGCTGAAGGGCGGACGGCTGATCGATCCGGCCGCCGGCATCGACGCGCTGCGTGATGTCGCCGTCGCCAATGGCCGCGTTGCCGCGGTCGACGCCGATATCCCGGCGGACAGCGCCACGCGGATCGTCGATGCCGGCGGCTGCATCGTCACGCCTGGCCTGGTCGACCTGCACAGCCACGTCTATTGGGGCGGCACGTCGCTTGGCGTCGATGCCGATCGGCTGGCCGCCAAGAGCGGCACCACGACCTTCATCGATGCAGGCAGTGCGGGAGCCGGCAATTTCCTCGGCTTCCGCCGCCATGTCATGGAGCGGTCGAAGGTCCGCATCCTGGCCTATGTCAACATTTCCTTTGCCGGCATTTTCGGCTTCTCGCAGACGGTGTCGGTCGGCGAGTGCAGCGACCTCAGGCTGTGCGAGCCGCGCGAGGTGGTGGCGGCGGTGCGTGAACACCGCGATGTCGTGGTCGGCGTAAAAGTCCGTTCCGGCAAGCATGCCGGCGGCACCAGCGGCATCGCCCCGGTGGATCTGGCGCTGGAGGCCGCCGACCAGGCCGGCCTGCCGCTGATGGCGCATATCGACGAGCCGCCGCCCGGCCGCTCGGAAGTGCTGCCGCGCCTGCGCAAGGGTGACATCCTCACCCACTGCTTCCGGCCGTTTCCCAATGCGCCGGTGTTCGCCTCCGGCGCGGTGCGGCCCGACATGCGGCTGGCGCGCGAGCGCGGCGTCATCTTCGACATCGGCCACGGCATGGGCTCGTTCGATTTCGCCGTCGCCCGCGCCATGCTTGAGGAAGGGCTGGCCCCGGACGTGATCTCGAGCGACGTGCATCTCTACTGCGTCGATGGGCCGGCCTTCGACATCCTGGTCTGCATGTCGAAGCTGCTGGCGCTCGGCATGCCGCTGGTCGAGGTCCTGCGCGCCGCCACGCAAGCGCCGGCGAGGGCGATCGCGCGGCCTGATCTCGGCACGCTGGCGGTGGGCACCGTCGGCGATGTCGCCGTGCTCCGGCAGCGCCCGGGCCGCTTCACCTTTGTCGATGCGGTCGGCGCGTCATTGGTCGCCGACCAGAGGCTGGTGTCGGAAGGCATCGTTATCGGCGGCACCTGGTGGCCGAACGAGGCGGCTGATCACAACGAGACCGAGCGTTTCGTGGCGCAGGCGTCGCATACGCATGTCGAGGTGGCGGCGAGGCACTTTGGGCACCGGCATGAGTGAAAGTTCTGCGCGACTTCGTCATCCACGGGCGGAGCGGAAGCGAAGCGGACGCGCAGACCCGAGGATCCATGCCGTGACCATTGCCGAAGAATGCGACGGATCAGGATGGTTGTTCGATAGGCCCTTCATCGCCGTTGGTGCATTGAAAGCCGATTCTGGTCCGCTTTCGCGTGCACGAATGGCGCGGCATGGATCCTAGGGTCTGCGCCGCGTCGCTTCGCTCCTTGCTTCGCCCTAGGATGACGAATCCATAGGACGCTCGTTGCTTGAATTGCTCGGTGCCCCGTAAACCGGCGTCTCAATCCCTTCCATCCGCGCCTTGATCTGCAGCGCGACATATTTCGAATAGAAACGCGACAGCGCCAGATTGCCGCCGTGGAACCACAGTGCTTCCTGCGCGGTCGGCTTCCACATGTTGCGCAGCTCGCCTTGCCACGGTCCGGGGTCGCCCTTGACGCCCGAGCCGAGACCCCAGCACGGGCCGACCTTGTCGGCGACTTCGCGCGAGACGATCGCGGCGACATTCTCGTTCATCGACTGATAGCCGGTGCAGGCGATGATGGCGTCGGCGGCGAGTTCGCTGCCGTCCTCGAACAGGATGCCGCTCGGGGTCAGCGATTTGATGGCGACGCCGCTGCGGATGCCGATCTTGCCGTCGATGATCAGGTCGGAAGCGCCGACATCGATATAGTAGCCGGAGCCGGTGCGGTAGGCCTTCATCAGAAGGCCGGTCTCGTCGTCGCCGAAATCGAGGGCGAAGCCGGCGGCGCGCAAGCGGTCATAAAAGGCCGCGTCGCGCGCCTTGATCACCTCGTAAAGCGCCCGCTGGCCCTTGGGCACCAGCGCGAACGGTGTCGAGGCGACGATCATGTCGGCTTTCTCGGTGGTGATGCCGCGCGCCAGTGCGTCTTCCGAGAAGATCTCGAAGCCGACCTCCATCAGCGTGCTCGATTTGACCACCGTCGTCGGTGAACGCTGGATCATGGTGACCTCGGCGCCGCTTTCCCAGAGGTCGACGCAGACATCGTGGCCGGAGCTTGCCGCGCCGATGACAGCGACACGTCTGCCCCGGAATTTCTCGCCGCTGGCATACTGGCTGGAGTGCAGCAATTCGCCCTTGAACCGGTCGGCGCCCGGAAGATCGATCCGCCGTGGCGGGCCGTAGGCGCCGGTGGCGAAGACGATGTGCTTGGGCTTCAGCGTGATCTGCCGGCCGACGCGGTCGACGACCACGGTCCAGACTTTTTCGGCCTCATCATAGGACGCGCTGAGGCATTTGGTGGCGACCCAGTAATTGAGCTCCATGACGTGCGTGTACATTTCCAGCCAGTCGCCCATCTTGTCCTTGGGCGTGAATACCGGCCAGTTTTCGGGGAAGGGGATGTAGGGCAGATGGTCGTACCAGACCGGATCGTGCAGCACGAGCGTGCGATAGCGGTTGCGCCAGGAATCGCCCGGCCGCGCATTTTTCTCGATGACGATGGTCGGCACGCCGAGCTGGCGCAGCCGCGCCCCCAGCATGATGCCGCCCTGGCCGCCGCCGATGACCAGGCAGTAGGGCTGTTCCTCGTTGCCTAGCTCGCGCGTCTCGCGCGCCCGCGCCTCCGACCAGGTCTCGCGCTGGGGATCGGCCTTGTGGCGCACGCCGAGTGGCCGGTCTGCGCCCTTGCGCTCCTCGAACCCTTTCAGGTCTGTCATCGCCGTGAACAATGTCCGGCAGCGGCCGTCGCGCAGCCGCATGATGCCTTCGCCTGACGCCACCGCGGTTTCGAAGCTGAACCAGGCCTCGATGGTGCCCTCCTCCGAAGTTGCCTCGCCGATCAGCTGCCATGCCCTGGGCTTGGCCGTCGCCAGCGTCGTCGCCACCATGTCGGCGATCGCCTCGCGGCCTTCCATGGTCGTGATGTTCCAGGTGAAGGTCAGGAGATCGCGCCAGTAGCAGTCATCGACAAACAGGTTGGTCGCGGCCGCCGCGTCTCCCGCTTCGAGTGCCTTGGCAAAGGACCCGAGCCATGCGGCTGCCTGTTTCGATGGGGCTATCTCGAGCATGTCTTTCCCTCTTCCTGCAACACGCCGCACACGGCGTAAAAATCTCAATTGTCGAACGCGGCGCCGCCCCTCATCCGCCTGCCGGCACCTTCTCCCCGTGAACGGGGAGAAGGGAGCTAGTCTCCGAGCGGCTCCATCTCCTTGCCGGTGCGGTGGATCTGGGCGTTGTATTTGATGCGGCGCACCGTCTCGCGGGCCGAGCCGTCGAGCTTGTAGGCCGAGGCCACCGCCAAAAGGTCGATCGCCGCCAGGAAGGCGAAGCGCGAGGCCGTCGGCTTCAGCGTGTCAGGGTATTCCGGGACCGCCACCGTCAGCCTGACGTCGCAGGCGCGGGCGAGTTCGGTGTCGGGCGCGGTCACGGCGATCGCATTGGCGCGGTAGTGCTTGGCGAGTTCGACGGCCTCGATCACCTCGCGGGTGCGTCCCGTCGCCGAAATGGCGATCACCAGATCGCCCGGCTTGAGCGTCGAGGCGGTCATGCGCATCAGATAGGGGTCGCACTGGGCGCTGACTGTGATGCCGTAGCGGAACAGCCGGTATTGGGTTTCCTGCGCCAGCGCCGAGGAGCTGCCGCCGAGGCCGAAGACCGTAACCTGGCGCGCCTTGGCGATCAGCTCGGCGGCTTTCTGCAGCTGCGCCGGGTCGAGCTGCCGCTCGGCCTCCTGCAGCGCCCGGCGCGCCTCGCCGAACACGGCGTTCCAGAACGGCATGCCATTGTCATTGCTGACGGAGGGCGACTTGGCCAGATAGAGCGCGCCGACGACGAGGCTCTGCGCCAGCTTCAGCTTGAAGTCACGCACACCCTCGCAGCCGATGGCGCGGCAGAACCGGGTCACCGTCGGTTCGCTGACCCCGGCGCGCTGGGCAAGGGCGGCATTGGACGCGTCGACGGCATATTTGACGTCGTCGAGCACGACATCGGCGACACGCCGTTCGGCAGGGCGCAATTCGCTGTAGGAATCCTTGACCAGCGAGATGATGTCGGGAATGCGCCGGACAGGATCGCGCCCCTCGGTATCGGGGTCTGGAACAGGCTCGTCCTGGCTGCCAGCTTCGGTCATGGGGTCCTGGTCTTTCCCTGGGTTGCGAGGCTGTCGTCTTAGCATGTTTGCACGCCTTGGCTCCACGTGCCCGACCGCATCGCAACCGCAGCGTGTCGTTGGGGAAAGCTCACCTTCCTCCTCTCCTCTCCAGTCCGTGTCAGTCCAGAAGTATGTAGGAAAGCAACATGCATTTCAAGGGCGTGAAAATGCCATTAAAACAACCAGATAGGTATATCACCCGATTTTCGTGATACAGTTATCATCGCCGGTGCTTGACAGGAAAGTAGGATAGTTACAGACTGATTTTCGCTGGGGATGAGCCAATGGATCATCGCGCAATCTTCCCGGGGGGCAGATGAACACGGGCGATGCAAAAAAGCCGAAGCTTGGCGTGCAGGCCGCGACCAAGATCTATCACACGGCCTCCGGCGACCTGCTGGCGCTGGACCGTTGCAGCCTCGATGTCAGCGCCAACGAAATCGTCTCGATCGTCGGTCCTTCCGGTTGCGGCAAGACCACGCTCTTGTGGTCGATGTCGGGCCTGCACAGCCTGACCAGCGGCGAGATCCGGCTCGACGGCAAGGCCATCACCGGTCCGCATCCCGATATCGGCATCGTTTTCCAGGAAGCGAACCTTCTGCCGTGGCGCAATCTCGACGCCAACATCCGCTTCCCCTTCGAGATCAAGGGCGAGAAGCCGGACCGGGCGTGGATCGCGCATCTGCTCAACCGGGTCGGGCTCGACGGCTTCGGCGGCAAGTTTCCGCGCGAGCTGTCGGGCGGCATGCAGCAGCGCGCGGCGATCGTGCGGGCGCTGGCGCTTAAACCCTCGGTGCTGCTGATGGACGAGCCGTTCGGCGCGCTCGACAGTTTTACCCGCGAGGAGATGAACCGGCTGGTCGAGGAGATCTGGCTCGACACCAAGACAACCATCGTCTTCATCACCCACTCGATCGAGGAGGCGATCTTCCTCTCCGACCGGGTCGTGGTGCTGAGCGCCCGGCCGGGCCGCGTCGCCAAGGAGTATCGCGTGCCGTTTGCGCGGCCACGCTCGCTGGAGATCATGGCGACGAAAGAGGTCTTCGACCTCACCAACCGTATCAAGATGGACATTGTCGGCGAACGCACGCGGCCAAAAACGCCGGAGCGCCCGAGCGCCGAGATCGTGAGGATCAGACCGTGAGCGGAGGCGACGCCATTCCGGAATTCTCGAAGTCCAAGTCTGGCGATGGCCACGAGGTCAGCCTGACCAACCTGTCCGCCTTCGCCAGTGGCCCCGGCATCAAGTCGGGCAGGGAGGTGGCGGCCATTCTTGCCGTGGCGGTGATCATCATCGGCGGCATCGAACTGGCGCTGCGGCTGTTCCACGTTCCGCTCTACATCATGCCGCCGCCAAGCTCGATCGCCTATGCGCTGTTCGACGAGTTTCCGCTGATCGCGCCGCATCTCGGCTACACGCTGGTCGAGCTGTTGTCCGGTTTTGCGATCGGCGCGATCGTCGGCCTGGTGCTGGCCGCTGTCATCACACAGTTCCCGTTCGCCGAGAAGATCGTCGCGCCCTACATCCTGCTCTTGGTCACCACGCCGATGCTGGCGCTGGTGCCGCTTCTGATCCTGCGCTTCGGCTTCGGCTATACGCCGCGCATCATCGCGGTGGCGCTGGCCGCCGGGCCGATGGTGATGATCAATGCCGCGACAGGCTTTCGCCGCGTCGACAGCGCCAAGATCGCGCTGGCGCGCTCCTATGGCGCCAGCACCTTGCAGATCTTCTGGAAGATCCGCGCGCCGATGGCGCTGCCGATGATCCTGGTCGGGCTGATGATCGGCGCCATCTTCGGCCTGCTGACGGCGGTCGGCGCCGAGATGGTCGGCGGCGGCTTCGGCCTCGGCAACCGGCTGACCACCTATTCGTCGATGATCCAGATGCCGCAGTTCTTCGCCGTGGTGCTGATCCTGTCGACGCTCGGCATCCTGATCTACGTGCTGTTCTTCCTGATCGGCAAGAAATGGGCGAGCTGGGAGGCTTGAACACAAAGGTACGGACGGTGCCCGGGAGGCGGGCGGCAAGAGACTGACATCAAACAAAAAAGGGGAATGCCATGATCAGAAAAATCTCGATGAATCCGGCAGGGATAAGCCGCCGTTATTTCCTGCAGGTGACCGGCGCCGGGCTGGTGACCGCGACGGCGCTTGGCGCCACTGGCCTAAAGGCCAGGGCCGAACCTTATGGAAAATTCACCTGGATCTCGCCGCGCGGCACCCTCGAAGTGCTCGACGACTATCCCTACTGGGCAGCCAAGAAGGCCGGCTATTTCGACGGGCTGGACACCGACATGCAGCCGGGGCCGTCGGACGGTACCGCGACGGTGAAGTTCGTCGATGTCGGCCAGGCCGATATGGGCTTCCCGTCGCCCGGCGTGTTCTCCTTTGCCATCCAGAACGGCATGAAGCTGAAGTCGGTGTTCCACATGGGCGCCCGCGACACGTTCAGCATCGCCTTCCGCAAGGGCGAGGGATCGAACGATCTGAAGAAGCTGGAAGGCAAGACCATCCTGCTCGGCTCCGCCGCCTGGCAGTCGATCACCGACCCGCTGCTGGCCGCACAAGGCGTCGACATCAAGAAGGTGAAATATGTCGAGGCCGGCTGGCCGACCTGGGGCACGGCGCTGGCCGGCGGCCAGGGCGACGCCGCTTTGGCATGGGAAGGGCTGCGTGCCGAATGGATCGCCAAGGGGCTCGACTTTGAATACTGGCTCGGCGTGCAGAATTCCAAGCTGCCGGCCAACACCTTCGTCGTGCGCGCCGCCGATCTCGAGGATCCCGACAAGAAGGCGTTCCTGGAAAAGTACCTGCGCGGCTGGGCGATGGGCCTCGAGTTTGGCTACCAGAATCCACGCGCGGCCGTCGAAGCGGTGTTCGAGCAGTTCCCGACGCTGGCCAAGAATCTCGGACCCGAGCTCGGCACCACCTCGATCCTGCAGCAGATCAATGTCTTCCGTGGCGACATGGACAAGCGCGGCGGCTGGGGCTCGCATGACATGGCGAGCTGGCAGGGCTTCTTCGACGAGATCCACAAGATCGGCCAGATCACCGCTCCGGTGAAGGCCGAGGACGTCTGCACCAACGAGCTGATCGGTCCGGCCAATGATTTCGACAAGGCCAAGGTCAAGGCCGATGCCGATGCCGACGGATACAAGTTGTCGGAAGGTTTTGCCGCGCTCGATGTCGAGAAGATCAAGGCCCATCTGTTCGATTCGGCGATCAAGTAGGACCGGCGACAACAAGACCGGGCGGCGACACGATTGCCGCCCGCAATCCATTGAATGAAAGCGTGGAGGCAGCGGTGTCCGACAAGGTAAAAGTGCTGGTGGTGGGTCTCGGCAATATGGGTGCGTCGCATGCCAGCGCGTATCACCGGCTCGACGGTTTCGAGATCGTCGGCATTATGAGCCGCTCGATCAAGAGCAACACCAAGATCCCGGCCGAACTGGCCGGCTACCCACTCTACGAGGATTTCGATCAGGCACTAAAGGAGACCAAACCGGACGCGGTGTCGATCAACAGCTGGCCGAACACCCATGCCGAATATGCGCTGAAGGCAATCGCCGCCAACTGCCATGTGTTCATGGAAAAGCCGCTGGCCACCAACAATGAGGATGCCGAGAAGGTTGTCGCGGCGGCGCGCGCCAAGAACCGCAAGCTGGTGCTCGGCTATATCTTGCGCGTCCACCCGTCATGGATCAAGTTCATCGAGGTCGGCAAGACGCTCGGCAAGCCGCTGGTGATGCGGCTCAACCTCAACCAGCAGAGCAGCGGCAGCGCCTGGCACTGGCACAAGAACCTGATCGATTCGCTGATCCCGATCGTCGATTGCGGCGTCCACTATGTCGACGTCATGTGCCAGCTGACCGGCGCCAAACCGGTGCGCGTGCATGGCATCGGCGCCAAGCTCTGGGCGGAGGCCGACAAGCAGAATTACGGCCATCTGCACGTCACCTTCGATGACGGTTCGGTTGGCTGGTACGAGGCCGGCTGGGGTCCGATGATGAGCGAGACGGCCTATTTCGTGAAGGACGTCGTCGGCCCCAAGGGCGCGGTGTCGATCGTCGCCGGCCAGCAGGCAAGCAGTGCTGCCGAACTGGCGGAGGTTTCGAACTCCGCCGACATCGACCGCCACACCAAGACCGATGCGCTGAAGATCCATTATGCCGCTGTCGACGGCGACAAGAATTTCTCCAAACCCGACGAGATCGTCAGCATGGAGGACGAGCCCGGCCACCAGGAACTCTGCGATCGCGAGCAGGCCTTCTTCCTGCGCGCCATCCGCGAGGATCTCGACCTCACCGAGCAGATGGATGCCGCGGTCAACAGCCTGCGCATCGTGCTGGCCGCCGAGCAGAGCATCGCGCTGGGGCGGACCATCGACCTGGCCTGAGGTCGCGCCAGGCCCCTCATCCGGCGCGCTTCGCGGCCACCTTCTCCCCGTGGGGGAGAAGAGGTTGGCTCCGGCATCGACAATCTCCTCTCCCCTTGGGGAGAGGTCAGCCGAGCGAAGCGGAGGCTGGGTGAGGGGGCCGCTGCCCGAACGTGGTTATACGGCGAGACAACACAAGCCATCCGCCAGAGGAGAGAGACATGGTCACCGAAAGTCTGCTGAAAACCTATGCCGAGTCCGACGCGCTCGACTTGGCTGGACTGGTGCACAGCGGCCAGGTTTCACCGGCGGAACTGGTGGAGGCAGCGATCACGCTGGTCGAGCGGCTCAACCCGGCGCTCAATGCGGTCATCCATCGCCTCTACGACATGGCGCGCGCCCAGGCCGAAACGGTCGACACATCAGCGCCCTTCGCCGGCGTGCCGTTCCTGCTCAAGGAGCTGGCCTCGTCCTGGACCGGGGCGCCGAACACCAACTCCTCATTCTACCTGAAGGACGTTGTCGCCGATTTCGACACCGAGGTCGTTCGCCGCATGAAGGCGGCCGGGCTGGTGCTGGTCGGCAAGTCGAACGCGCCGGAGAACGGTTGGTCGATCACCACCGAGCCGAAACTCTACGGTGTGACGAAGAACCCGTGGAAGGAAGGCATCACGCCCGGCGGCTCCAGCGGCGGCGCTGCCGCGGCCATCGCGTCGCGCATGGTGCCGATCGCCGAGGCCAGCGATGGCGCAGGCTCGATCCGCATCCCGGCCTCCTGCTGCGGCATTGTGGGCTTAAAACCGTCCCGCGGCCGCATCAGCCTCGCGCCGTTCGGCGACTATTGGTATGGCGGCGCCTATTTTCTCTGCTGCTCGCGCACCGTGCGTGATACGGCGGCCTATCTCGATGCGGTCGCCGGCGCGCTGCCGGGCGACCCCTATACGCCGCCGGTCCCGGACGGTTCCTGGCTCGATCTCTCGGCACGGGCGCCGAAGAAGCTGCGCATCGGCTTTTCCGTCACGCCGCCCAACGGCACGGCGATCGATCCGGAGGTGAAGGCGGCGGTGCTGGCGACCGTGGCGGCACTCGAGCGCCTCGGCCACCATGTCGAGGAGCATGACATGCCGCTCGACGCCAATGCTGTGTGGAAGACCTACACCAACATGACCTGCGTGCAGACGGCGGCGACGTTCGACTACCTTGAGACGGTGGTGGGGCGGCCGGTGACGCCAAACGACGTGGAGGCGGTCACCTTTGCGATCATCGAGCGTGGCCGTTCGACCAGCGGTACGAGGCACATCTCCGATGTCGAGCAACTCAGGCAGGTCGGCCGCGACATCGTCGGCGACCTCGGCGCCTACGATCTCTTCATCACCCCGACCCTGACGCAGCTGCCGCGCCCGTTCGGCTATTACGACATGTCGGAAACAGACATCGATCGCTACAACGCCAAATGGGCGGACTCGGTGTTTGCCTTCCCCTTCAACATCTCCGGCCAGCCGGCGATCTCGCTGCCGCTCGGCTGGTCGAAAGGCGGCGTCCCGATCGGCGTGCAGCTGGTCGGCCGCTACGGCGACGAGGCAACGGTGCTGGCCGCGTCCGCACAGCTGGAGCAGGAGATGCCGTGGAGAGGGAGAAGGCCGGCGGTGAGTGGGTAGGTGCTGGGCACCGCGTGCGGCTTCGAGATTGGCCAAATCCGCCCATCGCTTCGTCATCCACGGGCGGAGCAAGGAGCGCAGCGACGCAGCGCAGACCCGAGGATCCATGCCGCGACTTCAAAGCGTCGCTACGATGAAGAGTTTTGCTCCGCTGCATTCCTCGGCCAAGGTCACGGCATGGATCCTCGGGTCTCCGCGACGGAGCTTCGCTCCTGCTCCGCCCGTGGATGACGAAGGTGGGGAGGCTTCGGCCAATCTCCAGCGTGCAGACTCAAAGCCGGCTATCCAATCCTCTCCAACCGTCTCGGCAGACGATTCATGGCAACAGGCCCGTCCGGTGTGATCAGGAACTGGTCCTCGAGATTGAAGCTGGCGAGGCGGTCTATGTAGAGCGGGATTTCGAAGGCCAGCACCATGCCGGCTTCGATCACGACATCGCTGTCGGCCGCAATGAACGGCCATTGCTCTGAGAAGACGGACTGGCCGACGCCATGGCCGAAATGGCCGCGGCGGTAGGTACGCAGCCCTTGCCGCGCCAGGCTGTCGGTGGCGACGCGATGCACTTGGGCGAGCGTGGTTCCCGGAACAAGGGATGCCAGCCCGTCGTCAAAGGTCCGCTCGGCGATCGCGTGCAGTTCGGCCTGCTCGGCGGATGGCGGCCCGAAGGTGAAGTTGCGCGACATGTCGGAGGCGTAGCCGCCGACCGTGCAGACCATGTCGCACTTCAGCGGATCGCCCGGCATGGCTTTCGCATCGGTGCTTTTGAGCCGGGCGCCGAGCGTCACATATTCGGCTGTGGCGACCGGATGGGACAGGCCGGCCGCGGCCGTGGCGACGCCTTGCCGATAGAGGGCAATGAGATCGGCCTGACGCATGCCGGCCATGGCATCGACCTGCAGCCGCTCCAGCCCGGCCTCCGACAGGATGATGCCTTGCTGCAGCAGATCGATCTCGCGCGGCGACTTGACGGCCCGCAGCCTGTCCAGCACGGTCGAGCCGTCGACCATCGTGCAGCCCGGCAGCAGCGCCTGCATGGCG
Source organism: Mesorhizobium sp. M0243 (assembly GCF_040321775.1). NCBI lineage: Bacteria > Pseudomonadati > Pseudomonadota > Alphaproteobacteria > Hyphomicrobiales > Phyllobacteriaceae > Mesorhizobium > Mesorhizobium sp. M0243. Next base: position 25,166 of record NZ_JAMYSF010000033.1, read on the forward strand.
GAGAAATCAGCGGCGGGAACAAAATCGAGATCGACGCCGATCGTTGCGCGCTCGAGCCCGAAGCCGGTCAGGATCTGCTTCAGCTCATGGACGGAATTGGCCAACTCGAATGTAGCGGGCCGGGTAATGGCAGGCGTCCAGCCGGACGAGCCAAAGCCGGCCACTATGCGCCGCGCCAGCCCTTGCGCTGGCCTCGAGGCGTCAAACGTGGCGAATTCGATCCAGATCGGGTGGCTGCGGATGACGGCGTCGGGCAGAGCCAGTTGCAACTGTCCCGCATTGAAATCCGCCACCACCACGCCGATCGGCAGGCCTTGGCGGGCCGGGATGACGACGAAGCCGGCGCCGGCGCGCCGGAACAGTCCCGCCGGGCCGATCGAGGCGCCGGTCGCATAGTGGAAGGCCTCGGGTGCGCACAGCACCAGCGCCGCGATGCCCGCGCGCTTCATCAGTTGCGCCGCGCGCCTGCGATCGACAAAGCCTGTCATGATTTCCCCACTGTTCGAAGCGGCAACGAAGCACTCCGCGCATCGACAATCAAGCCGCTGACAGCAGCTACTTGATCGATTCCAGCTTGGCGACGGCGGCCGTGAAGCCAGCCAGCGACACCGGGATGGTGACCGGCTTGCGGGTGACCGATTCCATGCCGATGTTCAGATTGGTGCCGGACTTCATTGCCTTGATGAGATCCGCCGACAGCGGCGTGGCGGCATAAGCGCCGTTCTGGTCGCTGGTCTGGATGACAATCGTCGTCTTCTGGCCCTGGTCGATCTGGAAGGAGGCGCCGGACGGCAGGAACAGGCCGTGTGGCAGGGCAAGCAGCATGGCGAGGCTGCCATTGCCGTTGTCGCGGCGCACGGTCACGGTCAGCACGCGCTGCCCGGTCTTGGCCTCGGTCAGGTTCTGCGAAACCTGGCACTGAAGCTCGCTGGTCGCCGAACCGCTGGAGCAGTTCACTGCCCATGGATTGGCATCGGCCGGTTTTGCATTGCTTTCAGCCGGCTTTGGCTGGGCCGGCTTGGCATCTTCGGCAAGGGCTGGGCCGGCGGCCAGACCAAGCCACAGGGCGGTCAGCCCCGCGGCCACGCCAAGTAAATTAGACTTCGCTAAAGTAGCTGTCATGTTATTTTGCCGGACGTCTTGCATGTTTCCTCACCGCGCCCGGTATTCTCCCGAGCACGGCTTGATACAACACCCGCGACTGTTTCGAAAGCTCGACCGGAGGCAAGAAAGCCGGCGAAATTACTGTGACCTTTCGGATACAGCGAACAATTTTACAGGGAGCTTTCAGAAATCGGAGCGCCCGAGACTCGCTATACAATAGAATTCGATTAAGGATTTACACGGGGCGCGTGTAGTCCCCGAAGGACTCGCCAGGGATGGGAACTACCGAGACTTCTCGGCAAGTTGGTGAGATAGCGGCGCGTGGGGAGGATTTCCACGCTCGCGCCGGCTATCGCCGTTCGCGAATCGCCAGGCATCTCTGGAAGACGACGGCGCTGACGACGCTGGCGCTCGGCCTTTCCGGTCTGGCGGCCCATGCCGATCCGAACGGCCTGTGGCAGCCGCAGATCCGCGCTATCATCGGCGCCGACAACAATGGCGGCAACGCCGCGCTCGAAGGTTTCATCCCGCTCAAGCAGACGGCCGAATCCGTGCTGTTCCTGGATGTCCGGGCCAAGCACGATTTCAAGGATGGTTTCGGCCAGGATGTCGGCCTCGGCATTCGCCGCATCGTCAACCCGGACCTGATGATCGGCGGCTACGCCTACCTCAACATCGAGAACTACAACTCCACCCAGTTCACCGCCGCCACGCTGGGCGCCGAGGCGATCACGCCTCATTTCGATGCGCATGTGAACGTCTATCTGCCGATCAAGGGCGATTCAACGGATCACTCGGCCAGCTCGACCCTGTCGATGGTCAGCAACCAGCTGATCGAGCAGATCTCGGTCATCGACCACCGCGACTACGCGGCGTGGGGCATCGAGGGCGAGATCGGTGCGCAGGTGCCGGTCGCCCTGCCCGACAAGCATTCGCTGCGGCTCGACATCGGCGGCTATCATTTCGAGGATCCGCATGGCGACGACGGCAGCGTCACCGGCGCCAAGGCCGGGTTCGAGTATACGATCGGCGATGTCTTCGGCAGCAACACGGAACTGGTCTTCGCCGGCGAGGTCCGCAACGACAATCGCGACGACACCCAGTTCGCCGGCAGTGTGCGGCTGAACATCCCGTTCAATCCTGGCAGCGGCTCGGACAATGCAGACGGGACCGATAGCGGGGCGGAGCCGGTCTATCCGGTCAGCGAAGGCCTTCGCAAGCGCGTCAACGAACGGGTGCGTGGCGACATCGGCGTCCGCGTCCAGTCGCAGACGCTGACCGGCGGCACGACCACGCGCATCGCCATCAACGCCGCCACCAGTGCCGCCTTCGGCAAGTTCTATTTCGCCGACGGCGGCCTCGCCGGCGCCGGCACGCTGGCCGACCCGACGACGCTGGACGACGCCGTGACCAAGTCGGGTGCGAACGGCTTTGTCGTCGCGCTTGGCGGCAACGGCAATCTGACGACCGGCGGCGTGACGCTCGCCAATGGCCAGACCGTCATCGGCGGCGGCGAAAGCGTCACCGCCAGGCTGTTCGGTGGCGGCACCAGCACCTTCAACCTGGGCGGCAGCGACGGCACGATCCAGGGCACCAACGTCGTCAACCCCGTCATCACGCTGGGCAACGGCAACACGCTCAACGGCATCACCATCACGGGCGGCGCCAACGGCATTTTGGGCAACAACATCACTGGCGCGACGCTGACCAATGTGACGGTCACCGGTGCGGGCGGCAACGGCGCCGACTTCACGGGCAGCTCGACCGGCATCACCGGCTCCAACTTCACCGCCACCGGCAACGGCCTCGACGGTCTGCACATCGACGGCGACGGCACCTACAATTTCACCGGCACGACGCTGCTGCAGGGCAATCTCGACGACGGTCTCGATATCACCGGCAAGGGCACCTACACCTTCGCCACCGTCAATGCGCAGGACAATACCGACCGCGGCATCACCGTGCAGGGCACCTCGACCGGCGGGACGTTCACCACCACCGGCGGCACAATATCGGGCAATGGCGGCACCGCCGTCTTCATCGATCCGATCACCGCTCATGTGGTGCTGGACTCGATCAGCCAGAGCGGCGGCACGTCGGGTGTCGTGCTCGAGAATGTCGCAGGCGGCTTCACCGTCAACGGTGCGACGACGATCTCCGACACGACCGGACCGGCGATCGCCATTTCGGATTCGCCGGCGACGATCCGCTTCGGCGACATCAGCATCACCAACCCCGGCGCCGACGGCATCTCGTTTGCCGGCGTCAATGCGGCGGTGGTCGCCGGCAACATCGTCATCTCCGGACTGGGTGTCGGCACCGGCCTCGACTTCTCCGGATCCAGGACCAATTTCACCGCGCAGTCGCTCAACATCACCGGCACCGGTGCTGCCGGCTCGATCGGCATCGACCTGACCTCACCGAGTGTTGGCGGGGCGGTCATCACCATCACCGATGGCGGCGTCATCACCAATGTCGATACCGGCGTGCGGCTGGGCATAGCCGGCACGCCGGGGGCCACGGCCAACGCCGAATTTACCTTCGGCGGCGATTCCAGCTCCATCTCCGGCATCACCGCCTCGCTCGATGCGCGCGGGCTCAATGAGGGCAGCGGCCACTACGCCTTCGGCACGACACAGTTTACCGGCCCGCAACTTTACGATCTGCGCAACTACATCTTCGTCGCGGCCGGGGCTTCGGGCGGCGGCACGTCGATCACCGACCTCGCCTTGATCGATTATGCCGACAGCATTACCGCCAGCGACGCCATCATTGTGCTGGTCAACCGCGGCACAATCGACGACGCCACCGGCTTCTCGCTGAGCGACGGACAGGAACTGGCCTCGTTCGGCAACGGCCGCGAGTTCTCGCTCGGCGGGGTGCCGTTGAATGTCACCGGCACCAACGTCCATCACGACGAATCCATCTCGGATTCCGCGGGCGCGGCAACGCTGACCAGTTCCGGCGGCGGCGATGTCGTGACGCTGGGGAACGGCAACACGTTGCTCGATTTCAATATTTCCGGTGGCGCCGCCGCCGGCATACACGGCCTGGGCATCAATGGCCTGACCGTCCAGGGCGTGACGGTCAGCAATGTCGCAACCGGCCTCTTCCTCGATGGAGTGACCGGTACGGTCTCGGTCGACGACCTGACCGTCCAGACCGCATCTCAAACCGGCATCGCGCTTGTCGGTTCGAGCGCGACCGTCAATTTCACCGGCAACACCAAGATCACCAACGCCACCAGTGCCGCGCTGTCCACCAACAATTTCGACGGCATCGCCACCTTCGACGATCTCGACATCACCGGCGGCGGCGTAGGCATAGGCATCGTCGGCGGTTCCAGCGGAACCTTGACCTTCGGGGTCGGGAGTTCCATCGCCAACACGAGCAGCAACGCCTTCTCCATCAGCAACTCGACGCCCAATGTCACCTACAACGGCACCATCAACCAGACCGCTGCTACCAGCGCGGTGACGATCTCCGGCATGAGCGGCGGCAGCGCCACGTTCGGTGGAGCGATCACCGCCAGCACCGCCACCGCCTTTGCGATCAACCTGAGTGGCAACACCGGCGGCACAATCAAATTCACCGGCGGGCTGGATCTGACCACGACGACCGGCACCGGCTTCAGCGCCACCGGGGGCGGCACGATCACAGTCGCGGCCGCAGGCACGGAGCAGATCACCACCGGCACCGGCCACGCGATCAATCTCGACGGCGTCACCATCGGCACCGGCGGCATGGCGTTCGACAGCATCACGACAGGCGTTGCGGCAGCCACGGCGCTCAATTTCAATGCCGTCTCGGGCGGCCAGTTCCTGGGTGGCAATGTCACGATCGGTGGCACCACTGCCGGCATCAACGGCCTTGCAATCAACGCTTTGTCATCGACCTTCACCATCACCAATCTGGTGACGACCAATGTCGCGGGCACCGATGTCAGCCTGACCAATAACACGGGCTCGATCACGATCCTCGGTGGCACCATCACCAATTCGGGCGCTGGCGACGGTGTCGTCATTTCCGGTGGCAGCGCGACAATCGGTGTAGCGGCCAACATCTCCAGCTCGGCAACCGCGCCAGCCACGGCGGTCAAGGTCGACGGCACCACCGGCGGCTCGGTGACTTTCAGCGGCAGCGTCACCTCGACCGGCAACGGCAATCTTTTCGCGATCGGCTCGTCGCTGCCCCCGGTCGGCGGCGCGATCAGCTTCACCGGCCCGACACTCTCGGCGACAGGCGGCGGCGGTGTGGTTGTTGTCGGCCTTGCCGGCACGGCGACGCTGAACGTCACCGCGCCGCTGTCGATCACCAATGCCACGAGCACCGGCCTGGCCGTCGCCAATGTCGCCAGCACCGCATCGGCGACCTTCGGAGCGGTTACGGTGACGGGCGCTGGCGCGGACGGCATCGGCATCGGCAACAATGCCGGCGCCGTCACCTTCGGCACCACCAGCGTGACGATGGGTTCGACCGTCGGTCCAGCCGGCATCAACTTCGCCCTGACCAATGCCGATGTCACATTTGGAACAACCAATGTGACGATGGGCTCCGGCGCCAACCAGACCGGCATCGACTTCAGCGGTTCGTCAACGACAGCCGATTTTGGCGTGACGACGATCACCGGCACCGACGACCTGACCTCGCGCGGCATCGACCTGTCGTCGACCATCGGCAACAAGACCATCACCTTCCTGCAGGGCTCCAGCATCTCGAAGGTTGGCGTCGGCGTCGAACTGTCGTCCGGCGGCACAACGGCGACCTCCGCCAACGCCAATTTCACCTTTGGTGACGGCAATGCGGGTGACGGGCTGGAATCCTTCATCAGCGCGACCGCCGGCGGCTACACAGTCAACACGATCGGGCTCGATCCGACGCTCGGCAATTATGATTTCGACGATGTCACCTTCTCCGGTCCCGCCCATCTGGCCAGCGCGGTCGGCGCGGTCGTCATGATTTCCCAGGACGGTGGCATCGTCCACGCCAACACGGACGGGCTCAGCGCCGACGTGACCACGGTCACGGCCGCCCAGGCCGATGCCATGACCGGCACGCAGACCTTCGCCTTCGTCGGCACCGTCGATCTCAGCGGCACGCCGTTCACGCTCGATTCGGGCCAGTCGATCGCCGGCTTCGGCAACGGCAGTTCGATCATCACCTCCGGCACCATCCAGCCAATCAATGTCCAGGGCAATCTCGGCGCCACCGGCGGCAACGTCACCGGCAATGAGGGCGTGGTCAAGAGCACGGGCGGCGATACCTTGCAGCTGCTCGGCAGCAACCAGGTGCGCGACACCGCGTTCGACTTCAGCGGCGGCAGCGGTTCGGTCTTCACCATCGACCAGAATGCTACCGGCTTCAGCAATGTCGGCGGCATCGTCATCCAGGGCGTCACGGTCAGCAATGTCGCCACCGGCCAGACGGCGTTCAAGGTTGCCGGCCTCGACAGCAATTTGTCGATCACAGACAACAACATCAACGTTGCCGGCACGCTGCTCGACGTCGATGGCGGCATCGGCAACATCACGGTCACGCGCGGCACCTTGCCCAACAGCGGACCGGCGGGCACGCTGACCGGCGGCGGCATCTCGATCGCCAACCGCAGCGGCGGCACGGTCGATTTCACCGACAAGGTGACGGTCAACGGCAATGGCGTCTCGCTGACCGGCAATGCCGGCTCCACGATCACCTTCGCCGATGTCGACATCACCACGAACGGCGTGACAGCGTTCAGCGCCACCGGCGGCGGCACGGTCAATGTCGTGACCGGCACGATCAACGCCACCAACGCGCAGGCGGCGGCGCTCGACGGCATCACGGCCGGTATCAACTTCGCCTCGACAAGTGCCACATTCGCTTCCGGCAGCGGCGTCGACCTGCAGAACCTCAGCGGCACGGCAAGCTTCGGCACCGGTACGCTGACCAACACCGGTTCGAGCACGTCGTTCAATGTCGGCTCGGGGACCGCAGCCAGCGGCGGCAACGCGACGATTTCCTATGGCGGCACGATCGCCAGCAACGGCACGGGCGCCGCGGTGTCGATCCAGAGCATGACCGGCGGCTCGGTGACGCTGTCGGGCAATCTCACCGATACCAATGCGGCGGCCGGCGGCAACATCGTCGTTGCCGGCAACGACGCGGCCGCGATCACCTTCTCGGGCACCAGCAAGGTGATCAGCTCGGGCGCGACGGACGGCGTGAGCTTGGGCATCATTGGCAATTACGCTTCAGCCGTCCCGGCACTCAATACCAACAGCACGATCGACTTCACCAATGGTGGCCTTGCTATAACGACAATGACCGGGGCGGGCTTCGTCGCAATTGGCGATTTAGGCCCGGCTGACGCAACCTCCACCATCATTACCGTCACCGGCGCCGGCAACGAGATCAATGCCGGCAGCGACGGGCTTGTGGTGTATGGTGCCAATGTCGGCAGCGCCGGCATTACCTTCGACAGCATCTCGGCGGACTCCACGATCCCTGCCCTTCCCGGCGACCCCGGCGGTGCCGGCGTGACGCTGTTGGGCGCCAATCTCGTCGGGGATGTCAACGTCGGCGGCCTGAGGGATACTGGATACACCGGCGCCTGGCTGTACGCCCTGAGTGGCACCGGGGAGGTCAACTTCACCGGCACGATTGATCTCGACGTCCAATATGCCGGGTTCGATATCGGCGGTCCCGAGGTTGGCACCGTCAACATCGCCAATGTCGCCGGATCCACCCTGACCATCGATGGCGGTCAGTTCGGCATCATACAGAGCTCGCAGGGCGGGACCGTCAACGTCGGCGTCAACGGCAGCGCCAGCATCACGAACACCACCCTCTCGGCTATCAGCCTCGGCGGCGGCAATGACCTGGCCTTCACCACGCTGACCTACAAAGGTTCGATCACGGTCGGTGCGGGATCGGTGATAAGCGCCAGCGGCGATGCGACCCGTCTGAACATGAGCGGTTCCGTCGTTTCCACCACGTCATCGACGGCCTTCGACTTCTTTGGCCATGCCGAAGGCATATACGATATTTCGAGCACCATCGATCACAGCGGTGGCGAGGGTGTCGCCATCGGCGGCTCGGCCAACGGCACGGTCACCTTCTCTGGTACCTCGAAGATATTCAACACCGGCGCCAACGATGCCATCGTCAAGGCACCGTCATACGTGATGGACCCGCAGACCAAGGGCACGCTCAACTTCACCAATGGCGGCCTCGTCATCACCACCAGCAGCGGCGCCGGCTTCACCGCCAGCACCTTTGGCCCCGGCACGATCAGCGTCACCGGCGACGGCAACACCATCACCACCGGCACGGGCACGGCGCTGAAGCTTGGCGACGCGACGGCGGTCGTCGCCGGGGCGAAAGGCGCGACGGTCGGCGCCGGTGGTATCAAGTTCGATACGATTTCGACCAACGGTGCTGCGACCGGCATATCGCTCAACAATGTCAGCGGCGGCACCCTCAATCTCGGCGCGGTCGACCTGCAGGGAGTCACCACGACCGGCGTCCAGGTCTCTGGCACGCTCGGCTCGACGCTGAATTTCGCCGGCCTGACCATCGGGCTCAATGCCGCCAATGCGGTCGGCCTCGACCTCAACGGCGCGGCGCTCGGCGCGAGCAACATCACCGCGGACGATTTCGATGTAGCCGGCGGCGGCTTCGCTGGCACGATCGGAATCGACATGGCCGGCACCACCGGCACGGGCACCATCCAGCTCGGCGACACCGTCAACAACAATCCGGCCGGCCAGAAATCGACTATCGCCAATGTCGGCTATGGCGTGCAGTTCTCCAGCACCACCAACGCCAGGCTGGTGTTCGGCGACGGCGCCGGCCCGGCCGAGTCGTCGATCGCAACCACCGGCGGCCAGGTCATCCACACCACCGATAGTTTGCCGACCAATGGCGACTACAATTTCAACGACGTCAATTTCACCGGCGACGTTTCCAACCTGTCATCGATCAGCGTCTACTACGTCACCGAAGGCGGCACCGGCGACGGCAGCCTCGCCAATCCGGGCAGTTACGCGGGCGCACAGGCTTCCACGGCCAACGTCGTGGTGCTGATCGACAAGAACGTCAACGGCGCCCAGGAAACCATCGACCTGAGTGGCACCACGTTCAACCTCGATGACGGGCAGGTGCTGCTCGCCTTCAAGAGCGGCGACGCGGCGGTCGATGTTTCGCAGCTCGGTGTCGACACCAGCAGCGGCGCCTCCGCCGCGTTCCACTTCACCACGGTGCAGAATTCGCCGATCATTTCGGCGCCGGGCGGCATCGACACGCTGCGGCCGGTCCTGCAGAGCAACAACGCCACGCAGGTCATCAACCTGGCGACATCAGGCAGCGGCATCTTCACGGGCGGCATCCAGAACCTGATCGTCAGCAATCTCGGTTCCGGTGCGGGCGTTGCCGTCAACGCCACCGGCGCCTCCAGTTTCTTCGTCAGGAACAACACCATCGCCGCCGGCGGCAACGCGCTCGATTTCTCCACCACGGGAGCTCCGGCCAATACGCTTCTGCTGTCGATTGACGGCAACACGCTGCAATCGACCGGCTCCGGCCTCGCAGCGTCCTTCGCCGGTCAGAACATCAATGCGACCGACAATTCAATTGCGATCAGGTCATTTGCCGGCAACAAGGTGACCGGCGGCGCCGGCAGTGGCGGCATCGCCTTCAACAATGTCCGCTTCGATTCCGACGGCGCCGGCGGCACGGTCAGTGCCGGCACGCTCGGCATCGGTAACCCAGGCGCTCGCGTGCAGGGCAATGGCCTCAGTTTCACCAACACCAGCGGTACCCTTGATCTGGGCACGCTCAGCCTTGCCAACAATGGCGGCACCGGTGTCATCGCCAACACCAAGACCACCAATTTCACGCTGAACAACAGCGGTGGCGTGGTCACCACCAACAACGGCGCGGCATTCGATCTCGATCCGCTGACCGTCAACATGACGTTTGCCACCGTCAGCGCCCTAGGCGGTACCAACGGCATCATTTTCGACGGTGTCGCCGGGACCTTCACCGTCACCGGCGGGACAAGCATCACCAACACGACGGGCTTCGGCATCGATGCCATCAACACCAACACTGGCACCTTCAACTTCAACACGGTGACGGTGAACAATGTCACCGTCCCCAACACAGGCGGCGGCATCCGAGTCCAGACCGGCACGCTCAACGTCACCGGTCTCGCCAACATCGACACGACCAGCGGCGTTGGTCTCTCGCAGGCCGGCGGCACAACCAGCTTCACCAATGGCGTCACCATCGACACCACCGCCGGCACCGGCATTCTCGCCACCGGCGGCACGATGGGCATCACCGCTACGGCTGCCGCCCAGACGGTGAACGCAACCGGCGGCACAGCGATCAATCTCTCCGGTGTCGCCGCCACCATCGCGCTCGATTCGACCTCGTCGGCCGGCGGCGTCAACAATGTCAGCCTGACCAATGTCAGCGGAGCGCTCAATCTCGGCACCGGCGCGCTCAGCGGGGCGACGGGCGCGTCGTTCAATGTCGTCGGCGGTACGGCTGCCGTGAGCTATTCGGGCACGGTCAACAATTCGGGCGCATTCAGTCCGGCGCTGAATGTCCAGAGCCGGCTTGCCGGCGCCGGCCTCGTCGCACTGAGCGGCAATCTGACGGCCAGCGGGCTGGGCGTATCGCTGAACAACAATGCAGGCGGCACGGTGACGGTGTCCGGCGCCTCGAACAGCTTTACCGGTGGGGGCACCGGCATATCGATCACCGCCAATACCGGCGGCACCTACAACATCAGCGGCGCCAGCTACGCCATCGGCATGAGCGGCGGCGGGCTTGGCGTCGATATTGCCGGCAACAGCGCCCCGGTGACGGTCAATTTCAACGGCGGCGGTCTGGCGATCGTGACCTCGGCAGGCGCCGGCTTCAATGCCACGGGCTCCGGCACGGTCAGCGTCACCGGCGTGGGCAACTCCATCGCCACGGGCACCGGTGTGGCGATGAACCTGAGCGGCGTCACCGTCGCGGCCACCGGCATGAATTTTTCCTCGACCAGCAACGGCGCCGGCGGCAACAGCGCCGTCGTCCTCACCAACGTCATCGGGTTGGGGACGATCAATCTCGGCACCGGCACGCTGGTCGGCGGCAGCGCGGCAACCATCGCTGTCAGCGGCGGCACCGCCAACCTCAACTATACCGGCAATGTCAGCCAGGCGAACAATGCCACCCTGGTCAGCGTCGCGGGCGGCCACAGCGGCACGCTCAACTTCGCTACCGGTACGCTGTCGGCGACGAACGGCACCGGCCTGCAGTTCGACAATGCGGACGGCATCTACAGTTTCGTCGGCACGACGACGCTGAATGGCGGCAATGCCAGCGTCGACATCCTCAACGGCTCGGGCGGCACGTTCAATTTCGGCACCGGCACCTCGATCATCAGCCCCAGCGGCACGGCGTTCAACGTCAATGGCGGCACCGCCACCGTCACCTATGCCGGCACGATCACGCAAGCCACCGCCGGCCAGCGCATGATCGTCGTCGCCGACACCGCCGGCGGTTCGGTGAATTTCACCACCGCCGTGGCGAACGGGCTCAACGACACCGGCGGCACCGGCATTGTGATCGACGGGGCGGCGGGCAGCGTCACCGTCAACAATGCCAGCCTGACGGGCACGGCCGGCATCACCATTCTCGGCGATTCGACCAACAATGCGACCGGCACCTACACTTTCAACAATGTCGCCATCCAGACCGACGCGGGGGCTGCGAACAATGCCTTCGTCGTCGATGGCGACCAGGGCACGCCAGGCAATGACGACGTCAGCGCGGTCGTCAACCTGAACAATGTCGACATCACCAATCCTGGCGGCAATGTCGCCAACATCCGCGGCATGGCCGGCGGCTCGGTCAATTTCGACAGCGCCAGCACGATCACCCGCAGCGATGGCGGGCTGGGCATTGCCGTGCTCAGCAACGCCGGCGGCACAATCAACTTCGGCGGCGGGGTCAAGACGCTCTCGACCGGTGTCAACGCCGCCGTCATCCTGACCAGCAACCCCGGCGCGACCATCAACTTCTCCAATGGCGGGCTGGCGATCAACACAACGAGCGGCGACGGCTTCAACGCCACGGGCGGAGGGACGGTGACGGTGCAGGGCACCGGCAACACGATCGCGTCCGGCACAGGCACGGCGCTCAACGTCGTCAACACGACGATCGGCGCCAGCGGGCTGAATTTCCAGAGCATTTCGGCGAATGGCGGCACCAACGGCATCGTGCTCAACACAACGGGCTCGGGTGGATTGACCGTGACAGGTGTCGGCACCACCGCCGGCTCGGGCGGCACCATTCAGAACACAACCGGGCGCGGCGCCAGTTTCATCAGCGCGAGCAACATCACGCTGAAGAACATGAATTTCACCAATGCCGGAACCACCGATCTCGACGCCGACAATTCAGGGCTTTCGACTGGTGACAACCTCGCGACCAACGCGGCCATCCACCTTCAAAACGTCTCTACGGCGACGCTGGACCGGATCGCCATTTCGGGCGGCGCCGAGCAAGGCATCAACGGCAATACTGTTTCGAACTTCACGCTCAGCAACAGCAGCATATCGAATGCGGGCAATGGCGCGGACGAAGACGGCATCCATTTCTACAACATGTCCGGCACCAGCGCGGTCACCAGCACCACGATCACAGGCAGCGGCGACGACAACTTCCAGCTGCAGACCCAGTCCGGCACGCTCGCACTGACGATTTCAGGCGGCAGCTCCACCGGCGCCGTGCTTGGCAGCGGGTATCTGTTCGGCATCCGTGGAACGTCGAACGCCACGATCAACTTCTCGGGTGCCAATTCGAGCAACAACTTCAGCGGTGGAATCGTCGCCGATGCGTTCGACAGCTCCACGATGAACCTGAACGTCATCAACAGCACGTCGAGCAGCAACAACGATCAGCTGTCCGTCAGCGCCGGGGACAACAGCGATGTGAGCCTCGTCGCCACCGGCAACACGCTGAGCAGTACGGCCACGGGCGACTTCGTCGTGGTGAGCCTACTCGGCTCGGCGTTCGACAACGGCTTCACTTTTGACGCTCGAATTGAAAACAACACCATCACGGTCGCAAACGGGCTGACAGCTGATGGCATATCGGTAATCAATGCCGGCGGCGGCGCCATGCGGGTCGGGATCAAAAACAACACCATCGATTATGCCGGCTCGCAACGCGCCATCCTTGTCCAGACCGGACAGGACGGCGCCGGCAGCATCCTGGCCCAGATAACCGGCAACGCGATTGACATCAAACTGGATGGCGCCGGAAATGCAGTCGCTGGCATTCTCGTTCAGTCGGGCATCACGTCGCCGACGGGAGATGGTTCATCCATCGATTTGAACATAGGCGGCGCCGGCGCTCTGGCCAACACCTTCACGCATTCGCTTGGCGGCACCATGGCGGCCGGCGACATCCGGGTACGTCAACGCAACAACGGGACGATCAACCTTAGTGGCTATGCCGGGGCCCCCACGGATCTGGCCGCCGCCATCGCCTATCTGAACAGCCGCAATACAGTTGTTTCTGCATCAACTGCGACGGCCGACTCGACCGGATTTACCGGGCTCGCCACGCCGCCGTTCCCGTGATGACGACGCTGATGAGGTAGAAAGGCCACCACTCGGCCGGTTCAGTGCCGTGATCTTGGTGCGATGATCTACAGTCTTGGATGTGTACTGTCTTCCTGCGCCTCTCGTTATTTAAATACTGTCTATTATTTTATAAAGTACCTATTTTGTTAGGGAGCCAAGTAGACTTTTGTGTCGTTCCGTGTATTCTACTGATATCTTATGAGGGCGCGAGACATGGCCGAGCCATTTCTATCGGAAATCAGGATTATGTCATTTGTCTTCCCGCCTAAGGGTTGGGCACTCTGTAACGGGCAGCTTTTGCCAATCAACCAGAACCAGGCGTTATTCTCACTGCTCGGAACCACTTTCGGCGGTGACGGCCAGGTCAATTTCGCACTGCCCGATTATCGGGGACGTATCCCAATCCACGTCGGGAGCGGTCACACACTAGGCGAGCGCGGTGGCGAGCAAAGCCATACGCTGTCGATTTCCGAAATACCGACACACGTTCACGTTGCGCAGGCAAGCACAAACACCGGTAGTAGCCAGGATGGTGCGGGGAACGTTTTGGGGGTGGTTCCGGGGCGGCTTTATAGCGACTTCGCGAACGTGACGACGCTGAGCCCGAGCACAATTACCAGCATCGGCGGCAGTCAGGCGCATCTCAACATGCAGCCGTTCCTGACGCTGAGCTTCTGCATTGCCCTGCAGGGCATTTTCCCTTCGCCGAATTAAGGAGGCGCGACCATGGCACAGCCTTACGTTGGCGAGATACGCATGTTTGCCGGCAATTTTGCGCCGGCCGGCTGGATGTTCTGCGAGGGACAGCTTCTGCCGATCTCGGAGAACGAGACACTGTTCCAGCTGATTGGCACGACCTATGGCGGCGATGGCGAGAGCACTTTTGCGCTGCCCGACCTGCAAGGCCGTGTTCCGCTCCATCAGGGCAGCGGCTTCATCCTTGCGGAGACGGGAGGCATAGAGGAAGTCAATCTGACAATTTCCCAGATTCCGTCACACAGCCATCCGATGGTCGCGTCCCTGAACATTGGTCAAGATACCAGTCCCAGCGGGAAGGTCGTTGCACAGATTGGCGGTGGCGCCTTGCCATACATCCAGGACACGACCGATACCGACATGGCACAGCAGGCTGTAACAGCCGTTGGCGGCAGCCAGCCGCACAACAATTTCCAGCCGTATCTTTGCATCAGCTTTATCATTTCACTTTTCGGCATCTTTCCGTCGCCGACCTGAGAGGGACATCATGGCTGACCCGTTCGTCGCCGAAATCCGAATCTTCCCCTTTTATTTCGCGCCCAGGGGTTGGGCGTGGTGCGACGGGCAGTTGCTGCCGCTGTCGCAGAACACGGCATTGTTCTCGTTGCTGGGCACGACCTATGGCGGCAATGGCAAAAGCACTTTTGCCTTGCCCGACCTTCAGGGCCGCTCGCCGATGCACCCGGGGCAAGGACCAGGGCTTTCGCTGCACGATCTCGGCGAGACCGGCGGTACGGAAACGGTAAGCCTGCTCGAATCGGAGATTCCTAACCACACCCACGCAATGCGCGACCATGACATCGACCTGGGCGAACTCAATGCGCCGTCCTCGACGCGAAGCCTGGCCAAATCCACCAACGCAACAATCTATACCCCGGCGGCCAACCTGACGCAGATGAGCCCTCAAGCGCTCCCCCCTGCCGGCGGCGACCAGCCGCATAACAATATGCAGCCCTATCTCACCTGCTATTTCTGCATCGCGCTGCAAGGCGTCTTCCCGCCAAGAAGCTGAATTCCGAACTAAAAGGGCAGGACCGTACGATGGCCAAGAACGCAGAACCGAAGTCGAAGGCCCCCGCAGCGAAAGCCCCGGCGCCGAAAGCGGCTTCCAGGGCCAGTGTCCGCCCGGCGCCGTCCAGCCCTCCATCCATTTACCAGCACAAGCCGGCCGGCACGTCGTTTTTCGAACTGTCGCGGCTGATGGTGGTGGGGATCGATTCCGCCAAGGGGCAGTTGATCCAGAAGGCGCAGCTTTCGCCGAACGGGCCATGGCCTTCGGCCTGGTCGTTCATCGCGCCCGGCGCCTGGGTGATTATGACGGCGGGCCTCACCAAGGACGGCCGTGTCGCCGTGGTCGCGCAGCCATCGGGAACCACCAATCTGTCCTTCATCACCGAAGACGCGAACCAGATCGGCCCGGTCGAGAAATGGACCGCGCCGGTGAGCATCGGCACGCCGCTCGGCGCCACCTCCTATCAGAAGCTTTCGATGGCGCGCGATGCCGACGGCCGCATCGAGGTCTTCGTCACCGACAATCAGGGCCGCATCTGGTGGATCTACCAGAATCCGGACCAGATCGTGCAGGTGCAGAAAACCATCACGCCGCCGGGCACGACGACACCGATCGTCGTCACGGTCGACGTGCTGACGCCGCCGGCCAAACCGTGGAGCGACTGGATCCAGATCCCCGGCGGGCTGGTGACGGTTTCGGCGATACGCCAGGGCGACGGCCGCATCGCGCTGTTCGGCATCAATTCGAACCTGCATCTCTATCGCTGCCAGCAGGCGAAGGCGCAGGCCTTGAAGGCCGCCGACTGGACGGGTTGGGTGCAGATCGACACGACCCAGACAGGGGGCTTCATCGAGATGGCGCCGGTGATCGGCCCGCTGGGCGCCACCAATTTGTTCGCCCTGACCCAGAGCGGCCAGGTGCTGCACACGCGCCAGATGCCCGCCGGATCGGATACGTGGACGCAGTGGGCGACACCCGGCTACTCCAGGGCGCCCAACCTGGCGCTTGCCGCCGGCATCCAGGGCGACGGCGATATCGTGCTGGTCGCCGCCGACCAGCAGCACTTCCTCCAATTCAACGCCCAGTGGGACGCCTACACCCAGAACTGGTCGGGATGGCGCGATTTCGGCGCATCCCTTCGCTCGACGCGCCTGACGCTCAACTACAATGCCGACGGCCGGCTCGCTTTGTTCAGCCTGGCGCTCATGCCGAACGGTACCAACGGGCTGTGGACGATCAACCAGATGGGCATCGACAGCTCCGAATGGGAGTATAACTGGACGTCGCTGACCGACAACAATCTCAAGCAGATCGTCGTCGTGCGCGACCTGACGCCGCCGGTCTGACGGTTGATTTCCGGCAGCGTGGCGGAAGCGAAGCAGGCCCGTCCGGTCTGGCCCCGGTCTGACACGGCCGGGCTCGGCTTTCGCGCTGCGACGGAAGCGGACTTGCCGTTCCTGTCGCGGCTCTATGCTTCGACGCGTCTCGAAGAACTCGCGGTGACGTCGTGGAGCGAGGCGCAGAAGGCCGAATTCCTCGGCATGCAGTTCCAGGCCCAGCATGCGCATTACCGAAAACACTATCCCGAGGCCGACTGGCTGGTGGTGGAACGCGATAGCGAAGACATCGGCCGCCTCTATGTCGAGCGCTGGCCAAGCCAGCACCGCATCATCGACATCGCCTTCCTGCCGCATCATCGCCGCAAAGGCTACGGCACCGCACTGCTCTGTGACCTCATCGACGAGGTATGGTTAGCCGGCAAATCAGCGTCGATCCATGTCGAGAAGCACAATCCGGCGAGACGGCTTTATGTCGCGCTGGGCTTCGCGGTCGTCGAGGACAAGGGCGTCTACGACCTGATGGCCTGTGCGCCGCCGGGGAGCGGGGCGGCTGGTTTGTGACGGCGAGCATCGCAAGCGGCGGCTCTCACCAGCTTCGTCATCCTAGGGTCTCCGCGACGTCGCTTCGCGACTGCTTCGCCCTAGGATGACGAACGAAGAGGAGAGGCTTCAGCTAATTTCGAAGCGATCAGACCCTCCCTGCGTCAAGCCTCTAATTGAACACCGCTTCGTAAAGCTGCCCGGTCGCATCGGCGGCGACCGGCACGATGAAGATCTCGTGGCTGCCGCTTTCCCCCGTGAAAAGATAGGTCGCCTGCGGCAATGCGATTTCGCGCGGGCCTTTGAACAGCAGCGAGAAACCGCCACCCGGGCGCGGGCTGGCGGCGATGGGCTTGACCGCGCTCAGTTCGAGCGGGATCTGCCGGCCCCCGGCTTCGACGGTGAAGGTTTGTCCCTGCTCGAAATCCGACACCGACGCCATTCCGTTTCCCTCAATCTGTCCGCTGGAGCGGTTCAGCGTTCGGATCGCTGATCCGGCTTTTGTTTCTTCGCAATTGCCAAGGGAAAACCGCTCCACACTTTTCCTGGAATTTGCTCCAGCGGAGGCACTGTCGCCGCTTCGCCGCAAGCTGTCCAGAGGCGGGCAGGCCGGCGGTCGCGCTCCCCAAGACAATCGGCCGCCGCAAAACCCCAAAATACAGCACCGCCTGTCCTTTTATGCGCGCAAGAGACGCTGTAGTACTTTGTTCCTGCGCGGGATTCCTTTCGATCCAAGATCAGCGCAAACAAGCATAGATCCCGGCTTCGGGACCATTGGCAGCCTGATGGCGTGCGGGAGACGGATGATGGCGGATGCAAAGACGAACGGGACGGGCGATGCGTTGCCGCTGTTCTATTCGAGGCCCGAGGCGCTCAATCCGGCGCGGCACGGCTCGCTTGGCCTGACCGCGCGCAGCGACTTCGGCTTCGCCCGCTCTGCGCACGCCATTCCGGTGGTCGCGTCGGAAATGCCGGCGGCGATGCGCTCCTACCCGATCGTCTTTATCGGCCCGGCCAAGTCGCCGGTGATCATCACCGGTGTGCGCCAGAACGAGAACCTGTTCGTCGATGCCGACGGCAAATGGACCGCGCCGCACTACATCCCCGCCTATGTCCGCCGCTATCCCTTCATCCTGGCCGAAGACCCGACATCGGCCGGCCGGCTGACGCTGTGCGTCGAACGGGCCAGCGACCGGGTCGTCGACCAGTTGCCGGCGCCGTCCCGCGATGACAAGATCCTGCCGTTCTTCACCGGCAACGAGCCGACCGAAGCGACCAAACAGGCGCTCGCCTTCTGCAACCAGTTCCAGATCGACTTCAGAGCCACCCGCGAGATGGTCGAAAAGATCGATGCACACAGCCTGTTTTCACCGCGCCAGAGCAAGGTGACGCTGGAAGGCGGCGAGGTGCTCAACCTCACCGATTTCCAGGTGATCGACGAGCCGGCCTTCAACAGATTGAGCGACGAGGCGTTTCTCGACCTGCGCAAATCAGGCGCGCTCGGCCTGCTCTATTGCCACCTCGCCTCGACCAACAGCTGGACCTCGCTGGTGCATCAGGCGTCGCTGCGAAGGCGGAGTAAGGCTCTCGAGTCTAAAGAGGCAGAGCGCGCAACTTGCTGATCCGCTGAATCGGTATCTCGTGCATAGAAGGCGCGGCGACCAATTTAGTGACCCCTTCGATCTCGGGCCACTTCCAGACGATGGTTGCCGCCACCTGGTTCATTGGCGTTTTCTGGTAAGCGGGCGCCAGAATAAATCCGTGAAGGCCGGCTGATCGCAAAGCCGCTCTCTCGGCTGGGTTTCTCAGAACGCGGCCATCCCCCGAGATGAAGATCCATGTCTCTGGTGCGCTTTGAAGATGTTTGATCCAGTCAATGTCGGCCGAGTGCCGACCGCCAGGAAGGCCTGGCACGTCCTTGATGTGAAAAGCACGATGCCCGTAATGGCTTATGAAACCGTCCAGAGTCGTAGCAAATAGCGGTGCGGTGCAGTTGTCAAACAGCACGTTCACGCCGCAATTCCATGCCCCATGGATGTCTCAAACTCAATAGATCGGCGGACGGACGCTTCCGGCACCAGATAGGCACGGGCGGCGCCAATAATCCCTTCCTGACGCGCAGCTGCTGCAAGGATCGCCGTCGGCACGCTTGAAGCGGCATCAATTGGCTGACCGAAAGACCGCGATGGGTCTACAACGACATTGAGCCGGCGACCGCCGGGCCACCACAAAAGCGGGTTGCCATCGTCGCCAAAATCGACAGTTTTTAAGATCGGCTCGATGATCCCTTTGAACTCATACTGGCGACGAAATAGGTTCAGGAGCCGTTCTCGCTCTTCGCCATCTTCGCCGGTTTCTATGACGGTTACAAAAATTTCCCGGCCGTCCGTTCGAAAGCGGTTGGTTGAAAGCGGACGGTCTTGACCAATGATATCTCGGGCAAGATGTATGGCCGCGCGAACACGCATCGCCGAAACTCCGGCGCGAATGAAGGCATCCGCGACCCGAACTTCCATAAGGTCTCGAAAGCCAAGAAAAACCCGCTCATCCCCCAAATCAACTTCAGGCGACCAAAGTGACGCGTACTTCTGGTCCTTAATGTTGTGGCCTCGGAGCCACCTAGCAATCTTGGCAGGACGGATATGCAAAAGCCGACCCGCTTCCGCAGGCGTGTAGACACCGACTCCGATCAGACTGTCCAATTCGATGCTCCCTTGCCTTATAGATTCAGCGTCTTGGGCGGCTGTCAATATGCGCGCTCAATAGTGACTGATCTGGCAAGCACAATCTACGATTTGCATGATTTTCGCTTTCCGCATGCGGGTAGCTATGCGGTAGCTTGCAACTGTAGACAAAGAAGAAGCCGCACTAGACGGCCTTCTTATCTGCTTGATTTCCTCTAGAGGAAACTGGAGCGGGTGAAGCGATTCGAACGCTCGACCCCAACCTTGGCAAGGTTGTGCTCTACCCCTGAGCTACACCCGCTCGCACGGCGTCTTGGCCGCAAGCCGGGCCTATATGGCTGAAGAGCGCGGCGATTGCAACAGGGAAATCACAGGCTTTTTGTGACACGCCGCGCGGGGCCGGCAAGCCGCCGGCGGGCGCGTGAGTGGCGGGCGGCGGGGCGCCAGCGCGAAGGGCGGTGCCGCTCACCATGATGTCGCATGACGGTCTTGTGTCGGCTGCCCCATTGGCCGTAAACGGCTGGCTTGAGAAACGGAACGAAACCGATGCCGAAGACCGAAGCCGATTTGATGGCCTTTCTCGCTGAACTCGGGATTGCCGCCTCGACGAAGCGCCATCCGCCGCTCTACACGGTCGCGGATTCGCAGGCGTTGCGCGGCGAAATCGCCGGCGGGCACACGAAGAACCTGTTCCTGAAGGACAAGAAGGATAATTTCTTCCTGGTCACCGTCGGCGAGGACGCGGTCGTCGACCTGAAGCAGATCCACCAGGTGATCGGCGCCGCCAGCCGGGTCTCCTTCGGCAAGCCGGAGATGCTGATGGAGCTGCTCGGCGTCACACCGGGCGCCGTGACGGTCTTTGGCGTCATCAACGACACGGCAAACAGGGTCAAGCTCGTGCTCGACAAGGATTTGATGGAGCATGCGGTGATCAATGGGCATCCGCTGACCAATGAGGCGACGACATCGATCGCGGCGCGGGACCTGATCAGATTCGTCGAGGCAACCGGGCACGATGCTGCTATCTTGAAAGTCTCCGTGTGATCGCCACATGGATGGCTTGAGTCAGATGGTCTGAAGCATAGGGCGCCTGGCCGCCGGCCGGCGGCGCCACGGAAGGGTAAAGAGATGAGCGACAACAATCCGTTCGGCGGCTCCTTTGGCGGTAATGGCGGCCAGTACACCACCTCGGTGCAGTATGGTGGAGCGGCGCCGGCGCCGGCGAAAGTCGCGCTTGGCGATGCGCCCGCCGCTCCCGCCGATGTGATCAAGGACACGACGACGGCTGCCTTTGCCGCCGATGTCATCCAGGAATCGCGCCGCCAGCCGGTGCTGGTCGATTTCTGGGCGCCCTGGTGCGGGCCTTGCAAGCAGCTGACGCCGCAGTTGGAGAAGGCGGTCAAGGCCGCCGGCGGCAGGGTCAAGCTGGTCAAGATGAACATCGACGACCATCCCTCGATCGCCGGCCAGCTCGGCATCCAGTCTATCCCGGCGGTCATCGCCTTCAAGGACGGCCAGCCGGTCGATGGCTTCATGGGCGCCATCCCGGAGAGCCAGATCAACGAATTCATCACCAAGGTCGGCGGCAAGGGCAATGGCGCGCCGCCGGTGGCGGAAGCCCTGGCCGCGGCGACCGAAGCGCGCGAGGCCGGCGACATGCAGACCGCGGCCGACATTTATGACGCCATCCTGGCGCAGGCGCCGGAGACGATCGAGGCGATCGCCGGACTGGGCGAACTGTTGTTCGACACCGGCGACACGGAAGGCGCCGAGGCGCTTTTGGCAACAGCCCCGGAGGCCAAGAAGGATGCGCCGCCGCTGGCAGCCCTGCGCGCCAGGATGGCGGTTGCGGCGCAAGCGGCGGCTCTCGGCAATCCAGCCGAGTTCGAGCGCCGGCTGGCGGAAAATCCTGGGGATCACCAGGCGCGCTTCGATCTGGCCATGATCCAGAACGCCAACGGCGACCGCACTGCGGCCGCAGACAATCTGCTGGCCATCATCAAGGCCGACCGAAGCTGGAACGAGGATGGCGCCAGGACGCAATTGCTGCAGCTGTTCGAGGCATGGGGCATGACCGACGAGGCAACGCTTGCCGCGCGCCGCAAATTGTCGGCATTGCTGTTTTCCTGAGCCGTTTGCCGGTTGTTTTGCCGCACGGGCTTGGCGTCGGCCATGACTGCGCCAGATTAGAACTGCCATGACGCGCTTCTGGTGAAGCGATCGGAGGAATATGGTGCAAGCGGGAAACGCGCATTACCGGCTCGCCAAGGATTTGCCGTCGACGATCCCGATCTTTCCGCTCGAGGGTGCGCTTTTGCTGCCGGGAGGGCGCATGCCGCTCAACATCTTCGAGCCGCGCTATCTGCAGATGGTGGACGAGGCGATTGCCGGCTCGCGGCTCATCGGCGTCATCCAGCCCAGTCTCGACGGCGCCTTGCGCGGCGATGGCGAGCCGGAACTCTGCAATGTCGGTTGCGCCGGGCGCATCATCGCCTTTTCCGAGAGTGGCGACGGCCGCTACCTGATTTCGCTGCAGGGCGTGTGCCGGTTCCGCATCGCCCACGAATTGACCGTCAAGACGCCGTTTCGCCAGTGCAAGCCCGCGCCTTTCCTTGCCGATCTCGACGAGGATCAGGCGGACAACGAGATCGACCGGCCATCGCTGCTCAAGGCGTTTCGCGCCTATCTGCAGGCCAACGATTTGGAGGCCGACTGGGAAAGCGTCAGCCGCGCCGAAAATGCCATGCTGGTCAATGCGCTGTCGATGATGGCGCCCTACGGGCCGGCCGAGAAACAGGCGCTGCTCGAAGCAGCCGACCTGAAGACCCGGGCGGAGACGCTGATCGCCATCACCGAAATGGCGCTGGCGCGCGAGAATGAGGACTTTGGCTCGAGTTTGCAGTAATTTGCAGTAAGATGTGTCGATATTCAGGTGAGACCGGCCTGCAAGTGGCGGCTTCCTGCGCTTCCCCGTTCTACCGCGTTGCGGTAGAACTGAGCTCACGTACGAAAAGTACGCTCCGCTCCGGTTCTCAGTATCAGCCATTTTCGACTCGGCCTGACCTGAATCTCGGCACATCTTAGGCCCGCAACTGGCTGGGAAGAGAATCTTATGGCGGCGGACGGACGTGACGAGAGGAAGGTCGACCCCAAGCTGCTGGAGCTGCTGGCCTGCCCGCTGACCAAGGGGCCGCTGGCCTGGGATCCAGAGCGCGGCGAACTGATTTCCAGGGTCGCCAAGATTGCCTATCCGGTGCGTGACGGCATCCCGATCATGCTGCCCTCCGAGGCGCGGACGCTTTCGGTGGAGGACGTGCTCGCCCCGCCGCCGCCACGCTTGGGTGGGCCGGGCTGAGTTCTTGCACCACAGGCTGGCGAGGTGGGCGGGACAGCACCCCCCTCTGGCCTACCGGCCATCTCCCCCGCAAGGGGGGAGATTGGATGTAGTCTCGGCTTTCGCTAATCTCCACGGTTGCTGGAATGTGCGAAAGCGCCAAAGCTGCCAATCTCCCTCCTTGCGGGGGAGATGTCCGGCAGGACAGAGGGGGGTGCTGTCCCGCTGCCATCGAAGTTTTTGACACTACTGAAAATTCCGCCCCTTGGGCATGACCCTTTCCGCTTCTTCCGACAGCGTTGCGAGATCCTGCCGGATCGGTGCGCTTTGTTCGGCGGGGCTGGAGTGATCCGAACGCTCCTTGGCGAGGTCTCCCGGAGGAGCCGCTGGTGCGGCTTCGCTGACCTTCTCCAGAAGCACGGTCAGCCAGGGCGTCAGATCCTCGATCCTCTCGGCGACGATGTGGACCACGCCCGATTCCGACTGCAATTTTCCGGTGACCTTGACGAAACGGGCACCCATGACGATGGGTCGGTAACGGTCGAAGGTTCTTTGCCAGAAGATGACGTTGGCCACCGCCTTGTCGTCTTCCAGCGTCAGGAAGATCGCGTTGCCCTTGCCGGGACGCTGCCGCACCAGCACGAGGCCGGCGACGGAGACGCGCCTGCCATCGCGCACGGAAGGCAGGTTCGCATTGGGGATGACGCCGGCGCGGTCGAGCCGCTCGCGCAGGAAGGCGACCGGATGCGCCTTCAGCGACAGGCCGAGCGCGCGGTAATCATGGATGACATGCTCGCCGAGCGGCATTTTCGGCAGCTTCGTCTCGGGCTCCAGCTCGCGCAGGCGAAGCGCCGGCTGGTCGAACAGCGGCAGCCTTTCGGCGGCGCTCTTGCCGTCGAGCGCGCGCACCGCCCACAACGCTTCGCGACGATCAAGGCCGAGCGAGCGGAAGGCATCGGCCTGCGCCAGTTTTTCGATCTCGCCGACATCAAGGCCGGAGCGCAGCCAGACATCCCGGACGGATCCGTAGCCTGAGCCGCGCCGTTCGACGAAGGCCGCCATGCGCTCCTTCGACAGGCCCTTGATCTGGCGGAAGCCGAGCCGGACGGCATGCTTCGTCTCGATGACGCCGCGCATTTCGGCATGGCGCGGGAGGATACGGGCCGGATCGAACGGCGCCTTTTCCAGCGTACAATCCCACACCGAAAAATTGACGTCGACGTCGCGAATGTCGACGCCATGGTCGCTTGCGTCGCGCACCAACTGGGCCGGCTGGTAAAACCCCATCGGCTGTGAATTCAGGATCGCGGCGCAGAACACGTCGGGATAGAAGGTCTTGAACCAGCAGGAGGCATAGACGAGCAGGGCGAAGGAAGCGGCATGGCTTTCGGGAAAGCCATATTCGCCAAAGCCCTCGATCTGCTTGAAGCAGCGCTCGGCGAAGTCTCGTTGATAGCCTTTCTTGACCATCCCTTCGACCATCAGCGTTTCATAGTTTTTGATCATGCCACTGCGCTTAAAGGTGGCCATAGCGCGTCTTAGCTTATCCGCCTCACCAGGCGAGAAGCCCCCGGCATCGATCGCGATCTTCATTGCCTGCTCTTGAAACAACGGCACACCGAGAGTTCGCTCCAGAATGGCTTGAAGTTCCTTGCTCGGATACTCGACCTTCTCCTTTCCCTGCCGTCGACGAAGGTAGGGGTGCACCATATCGCCCTGGATAGGACCGGGTCGCACGATCGCCACTTCGATGACCAGATCATAGAATGTGCGGGGCCTGAGACGCGGCAGCATCGACATCTGGGCACGCGATTCAATCTGAAAGACGCCCAATGTGTCGGCACGGCAGATCATGTCGTAAACGCGGCTATCCTTTTGCGGAATTGTCGCAAGGGTCAGCCGCCGGTCATACTTGTCCCTTACTCCGTAGTGGGTTTCCAGCAGATCGAAAGCACGCCTCAGGCAAGACAGCATGCCAAGCGCCAGCACATCGACTTTGAGGATGCCGACATTATCCAGGTCATCCTTATCCCATTCGACCATCTTGCGTTCGTCCATCGCCGTCTTGACGATGGGCACGATCTCATCGAGCCGGTCTTTGGTGATGACGAAGCCGCCGACATGTTGCGACAGATGACGGGGAAAGCCCATGATATCGTTGGAGCGTTCGATCACCAGTTTTGCCAGCGGGTCGGTGCGGTTGATGCCGCCAGCGTGAGCCTCCTTCTCGCCAAGTTCGGAGGTCGACCAACCCCAGATCGTGCTCGCCAAAGCGCTTCTGACATCTTCCGACAGGCCCATTGCCTTAGCCACTTCGCGTAGCGCCGAACGGCCGCGATAGCTGATGACGGCTGCGGCCAAGGCTGTGCGTTTGGCGCTGTATTTATTGTAGATATAGGCGATGACCTCATCACGCCTCTCATGTTCGAAGTCGACATCGATGTCTGGAGGTTCGTCGCGCTCCGTCGAAACAAAGCGCTCGAAAAGAACGTCCAGAAGGCCAGGATCTACCTCCGTAATCTCCAGACAATAGCAGATGACGGAGTTTGCGGCGGAGCCGCGACCCTGACACAGAATGCCGACCTCTTCCGAACGCGCGAACCGAACGATGTCGCGAACGGTGAGAAAATAACGGGCGTATTTCTTCTGACCGACAATTTCGAGTTCGTGCCGGATGAGTCCTTCCACTTTGTCAGGGATGCCCTCGGGGTAACGTTTCCTGGCGCCCTCCCAAGTCAATCTCTCCAGTTCCGTCTGAGGGTCGACGCCTGCCTCAGTCGTCTCCTCTGGATAGTTGTGCTTCAGCTCCTCAAGGGAAAAACCCAGGCTTTCCGCAAACCGCAAGGTCTCGGCCAATGCTTGCGGATGCCTGCGGAACAGGCGCGCCATCTCCATCGGTGGCTTCAGATGGCGCTCAGCATTGGCGGTGAGTTGCAGCCCGACCTCGGCGACGGGGGTGTTGAGGCGGATCGCGGTCAGCACGTCCTGCAGCGGGCGCCGTTCGGCGGTGTGATAGAGAACGTCGTTGGTCGCCATCAGCGGAATACCGACGCTCTCGGCAAGAGCCGCGGCCTGCTCGATGCGGAAACGGTCATTGCCGGCGTAGTCGGGCGAAACGGCCAGACGGAGATTTCTGCCGAAACGATCCTTGAGCAGCCGAAGCAAGGCGAGACCGTCCTGCGCCCCCGCCGACAGATCGGGCAGGACTGCCAGCGACATCAGATCCCCCCATTCGAGCAGGTCGCTGCGCTGGAGAAGGGTGGCGCCCTTTTCGTTCTCGTCGCGCAGATTGGCCTGGGTGAGCATGCGGCACAGATGCCCCCAGCCCTTGCGGTCCTGGGGATAGGCGAGGATGTCCGGCGTGCCGTCGCCAAAAACCAGCCGGCAGCCGGGATGATAGGAGAGTTTTTCGACCTTGGCCTGCTGCCAGGCGCGCACCACGCCGGCCACCGTGTTGCGGTCGGCAAGTCCGATCGCCGAGAAGCCCAGGAGCTTGGCCGCGACCACCAGCTCCTCCGGCTTGGAGGCGCCGCGCAGGAAGGAGAAATTCGACTGGATGCCGAACTCGGCAAAGGGAATGACGGTCAGCGCGTTCATGCGAAGACACCATGCATGAACCAGCGCGGCGGGACCTGCGTGTTGCCGTAAAGACCTTGCCGGTAAAGCCAATAGCGGCGACCATCGGCGTCCTCGATACGGAAATAGTCGCGGGTTGACGTGATCGGATCGCTCGCTGCCTCGCGCCACCATTCGGCGGCGATGCGTTCTGGCCCTTCGGCGCGCGTGACCCGGTAGAGCGCGCGCCGCCAGCGGAAGTGCAGCGGTGGTCCTTCCGGCATTTCAGTGGCCGGCACATCGATGGGTTCGGGCGAGCGGAACAGCCGGATTGGCCGTTCCGGCGGAAAAATGGTTTGTGGCGCCTGCAGCCTGCCGGGCTTTTTCGGCGGCGTGGTCCGGCGCGGCGCTTCGGTGAAGGGGATCGTGGCGACGGCGCGCTCCGGCAGATGGCTTTCGACCGCGACCGGCCGGAGAACCGCGCCCTCGCCGAGCCGGGCGCGGATGCGGTCGGCGAACAGCGCGATATCGGCACCGTCGTCGGTCGTTTCGCCAGTCAGATCGGCCTGCTGCATGTCGAAGGTGGCTGCCGCCAACACCGAGAGCCGCACCAGATCGAAACCATAGCCGGCATCGATATCCTGTTCGAGCGCGGCCAGCCTTTCATGGAACAGTTTCTGGATCAGCATGGGTTCGCGCATCGGCCGCGAGGTGCCGATGGCGATGCGGCTGACGGCGCCGTCGACGCGAAAGAGCAGCAGCGCCAGTGTCCTGGCACCCTCGCCGCAGCGTTCGAGATCGGTTTTCAAGGTCGCCGCCAGCATGCCCACCAGCCGTTCGATGTCCTCGGTCAGGGTGACGGGTTCGGCGAGGTGGCGTTCGACCGAAAGCGGCGCAACGGGAAGGCGCGGCGAGACGGCCTCGTCGAGGCGGCCAAGCGCCTGATCGAGGCGCAGGAGCAGCAAGGCGCCAAAGCGGCGGGCGAGCGGCGCGCGCGGTGCCGCCATGACGGCACCCGCCGTGCGCAGGCCGACGCTTTCCAGGCTGGTGCGGGTCGAGGGTTCTATGCGCAATGCGGCCAGCGGCAGGGGCGCCAGCAGCGCTTCCTCCTCGCCTGGCACAACGATGCGGTCGCCGCAAAAGCGTGCCGCCGCCCAGGCCGCACCCGGCGTCGCGGCAAGTCCGGCGCGGACATCGAAACCCTGGTGGAAGAAACGCGACAGGATGTCGTCCAGCATGGCACGTTCGCCGCCGAACAGATGGGTGCAGCCGGTGACGTCGAGAAACAGGCCGTCCGCGCCATCCAGCGCCACCAGCGGGGTGTAGCGGTCGCACCAGTCGGCAAGGCCTTCGAGCAGGCGGCGGTCGGCTTCCGGATCGGCCTCGACGATGTCGATCGACGGATGCATGGCGCGCGCATCGGCGATGCCCATGTCGCGCTTCAGGTGCAGGGCCTCAGCCCGCTCGTCGAGGGCCGAGATGCGCTGTGCGTTGCGGTCGCGATGGCTGATCACGAGCGGCGGGTGAGATGGGTGATCCGACGGCCGGGAACGCCAGGACCGCCCCAGACGCTGGCGCAGGACCCTTTCCGCCGCCAGATAGGGAAACCACAGGGACAGGATTCTTTGGCCGGTTTCTTTCCCCACCTGCTCCTTCGTGGCCCGCTCTTTCGTCGAATGCGCATTCATCGGGATTCCACTCCAGTGTGAATTGTCCAGGCAGGGCCGTGCGGCTCTTGCCGATGGTGAGGGTGAAGGCCGGGCGGCCGATCGAGCCGGCCAGCGGCCCGGCGATGGTGTCGCGCGGCACCGCCGGTGCCGACGTGACGATGAGGCGGACGGGTGCCGCCGTCGGTTCGGGCTCGGCCGCCTGCCGCAGCAGGAACACCGGGCGGCCGGCCGCTTGCGCCCTTGCATGCAGCCGGCGTGTCGCGGTCAGGTCAAGCCGCTGCGGATTGCCGCGAATTTCGAGGATGACAGCGGCGAGCGCCGTCATCCGGGCCGCCTCCTCCGCGACCCACAGCGCATCGACAAGTCTCGGTGCCTCGGAAAACAGCAATTGCTCCGGCTCAATGCCGAACGAGGCGTGAAGCCCCCTGGCATAGGGAAAGCCGGCCTCGCGAAAGATCTCCGATGTGCCGATCCACAGCACCGGCAGCCCCGGCGTTTGCTTGAGGATCAGGCTTGTGAGCGACAAAGCGAAGCCGGCGACGGCCCCGGCATCGCGGGTTTGCGTGCCATGGATTTCGCTCAGGGCGGCCTTCGGCAGGCCGCCGCTCAGGGCGGCGTCGAGGCGCTCGACGCCAATAGGCAGGAACGCGTCCGGCAACGCCTCGGCAATGCCACGCCGGACGATTGTGAGATCGGTGTTGACGTCGGCATCAAAGGGCGCGGCGGCCGGCGCAGCCAAGCGCTCGGGCAGCGTTCCCTCGATTTTCGCGATCTGGCGGCGCAGGGCAAAAACAGTCTCCCGCGCCACGGCGGTCATCGCCATGACGGTCAGCTTCCACTCACATTGTTCCTGTTATGTTCCCTATAGATTCCAGAGCGCATCCCAAGAGTCAAGCAGACACATGGGGAATTTATTCCTCTCCGCGCGGATGACGCAGGCGCATCGGCCCGTGTCATTTGCCGATTACGGTGCGAAAGCCTATATGCCGGGATCAAAGGACAAAGCATGGCACGCATCTACAAGACCCGCACCTGGCACGACGAACTCTCGCCCTCGATGGACGAAATGGAGTTCCTGGCGCTGGAGGCGTACGCCCATCTGCCGGAGGATTTTCGCAAGCTGACCGGCGAGATCGTCATCCAGATCGCCGAATTCCCGACCGACGAGATCATGGACGATCTGTCGCTAGAAACGCCGTTCGACCTGCTCGGCCTGTTTGAGGGACGCGGCATCGCCGAGCGCTGGAATCCGCAGACCGGCGAAGGCCCGAACCGGATCACGCTCTACCGCCGCGCCATCCTCGACTACTGGTCCGAGAACGAAGAGACGCTGGGCGACATCGTCACCCACGTGCTGATCCACGAGATCGGCCACCATTTCGGCCTGTCGGACGATGATATGGAGAAGATCGAAGAGGCGGCGGAATAGCTGGTTCTGCGTCGCGTGAAATGTCCATTCCTATCCAGTCGGTCCAGAACCCAGCGGCGGCAAGGGTTTCTGGGATCTCGCTTCAGATAGGTTGGTCATTCGGCTGATGAAAAGATGCAGCGCCTTGCGCACGGCGAGCGATGGCGGCTCGGACGGATGCCACTCCGGAAAATGACCATCAACCACCATTCGTGCCAACCCATAGACAAAGGCACGAGCGGCAAGAACCAGATGATCGAAATCCGCGTTCGCAGCCAGTTGACCCTGGTGTTGCGCTTGGGTCAGCAGGTCGATCATCTTCCGGCGAATGGCCTCATTCTGACCGCGAAGACTGTCCGACGCGTCGAAATCAATCAGGGTTCGGGAACTGATGATCTGGAAATGCGTGGGATTGGCGATCGCCCATTCCAGATAGCCTTGTCCGATTGCTTCGAAGGCCACGATGGGATCCGCGCTGTCGACTGCTGAAAGTGCATTGGCAACGGCCTCTGTCAGCCGGTTCATGGCCTGTTCGGCGACCGCGGTCAGCAGCGCTGTTTTCGACTGAAAATGCCGGAAGGGGGCGCCGGGGGAAACGCCGGCCCGCTTTGCGGCTTCGCGCACGCTTACATTGTCGGGGCCGCCTTCCTCGACAAGTTGAATTGCAGCATCGATCAACGTGTCCCGCAAATGGCCATGGTGGTAGCCGGTGCGGTGAGGCGTCTTGGCGTTTGCCATCTCTTCTCCTTCGTTTTCGTTCCGGAGGCCTGCTTCACGCATCTGTAGCACGATCCGCGATTTATGTAATCACTGTTTACAATGCAGGCAAGAGCATGTAAGCAGTGATTACAGATGGGATCGGAACAGGCCTGCGGTCTTCGCGGCTCCCGTTTTCCCGGATGAGGAAACGAAGATGCTTGCCAGAACCGCCGAACCCCGCCGTCCGCAATCGCTCATTTCGCTGAGGAGTTCAGCCGAAGAACCTCAGCGCAAAGAGAATTCCACGACCATCCAGTCGAGCGCGGCTGTGCCCAGCGCTACGCTTTATCGGCTTGCCTCCGCGGCCGGCGTCGGAAGCGCGCTTATTCTCCTGGTCAACGCGGCCAAACGCAGCTCGCTCATCGCGACCACCGATCTGACGCAACTTCTCGCACCGGTCGCCGAGATATTGGCGCTTGGTCTTGTCGTCGGCCTGTTTCTTGCGTTTGGCCGGCGCGCGGGCCTGTTCGGCACCATCGCGTTTGTCATCAACTTCGTTGCACTGGCAAGTTTGGTCGGTGTGGAAGTGGTGATCAATCTGGTATTTTCGAAACTTCCGCTGACAACCATCATCGAGCTGCGCGCCGGCCCTCTCGGACTGGCTTTGGTCGTCAGTTCGTTCCTTTTTCTGCTTGGGACACTTGCGTTTGTAATCTCTCTTGTCGTTGCAAGAGGCGTTCCGCGCATTCCACTCGCCCTCTATTTCATTGGCGCAGTGCCTATCGCGCTCCGTGCGTTCGTGCCGGAGTGGGCTCTTGACCTGGGCCTGGTGACGCTTGCGGCAGCCATCGCCTGGCTGGCCGGCTGGCTGTGGATGCGAGCGGAGCCTACCAGTCGCTGAGCTTCGTATCGGGTCCGTATTCCTGGCCGTCTATATCCTTGACCACGGCCTGGCCGCAACGCATCGCTTTGGCCTTCTTGTCGTAGGCATAGGTCGGCGAGCCGAACAGGTGCCAGCCCTTGTTCAGCGCCGCCGTCACCTTGTGGCAGAAGCTGGCATCGTCCGGAGCGGACAGAAAGCGGTAGAGTTTCATTGTTCAATTCCTGTCGTGAGTAGCTATAGCTCGCCCGCATCCATCGAGCATTTATGACCCGATGGCGGCTGCCTTCGCCAGCAGTTTTTCGGCCTGCGCCAAGTGCAGCCGCTCGACCATCCTGCCGTTCAGCGCGATCACGCCCTTGCCGGCATTTTCCGGCAGCGCGAAGGCTTCCTTCACCGAGCGCGCCTCGGCCACCGCTTCCATGGACGGCGCAAAGGCTCGGTTCGCGGCTTCGATCTGGGCCGGGTGGATAAGGCTCTTGCCGTCGAACCCCATGGCTGCGGCTTCCGCGCATTCATGTGTGAAAGCGTCGAGGTCACGAAAATCGTTGGAGACGCCGTCGAGCATGTCGATGCCGCCGGCGCGCGCGGCCAGCACCATCTGCATCAGCCATGGCACGAGGTAGCGTCGATCAGGCGTTGCCAGAATGCCGGTCTCCTTGACCAGATCATTCGTTCCGGCAACGAAACAATTTAGCCGCGAGGCCGGATCACGGCCAAGCTCGGCGATGGCGCCGATGTTGAGCAGCGCCTTGGGCGTCTCGATCATCGCCCATAGTTTCACGCTATCGGGGACAAAATTGTCGTCAAGCACATCGCCGGCCTCGAGCAGGTCGCGCGGCGTGTCGACCTTGGGCAGAAGGATGCCGTCGGGCTCACAGCTTGCGGCAGCCAGCAGGTCGTCGGCGCCCCATTCGCTTGATATCGCATTGATGCGCACGATCATCTCGCAGCGTCTGCCAATATGGCTGGCAACGGGATGGCCGGCGAAAATGCTGGCCAGTTTTTCGCGGGCAGTGATCTTGTCGGCCGGAGCGACGGCGTCTTCCAGGTCGATGATGATTGCGTCGCAGGCAAGCTGCGCGATCTT
The DNA here is from genome assembly GCF_040321775.1 of Mesorhizobium sp. M0243. Lineage (NCBI taxonomy): Bacteria > Pseudomonadati > Pseudomonadota > Alphaproteobacteria > Hyphomicrobiales > Phyllobacteriaceae > Mesorhizobium > Mesorhizobium sp. M0243. Next base: position 57,864 of record NZ_JAMYSF010000033.1, read on the forward strand.
GGCCAAGGCCTTGTCATTGGAGGCCGGGATGTAGAGCACGGAGCGGCGCGGGCGATAGGTTTCCATGGGTGATCTATGCCGCCTGCGGTTGTTGGAGGCAAGCGCGCAGGGCTGTGCGCCCACCCTCCCCCTTGTGGGGAGGGTCGCTGCGAAGCAGCGGGGTGGGGGTGCGGCGCCGGACCCCCACCCGGACCTGCGGTCCGACCTCCCACAAGGGGGAGGTAGACGCTCGGCGTCCCGACCCTGCACGAAAACTGCACATGCCTGCGGAAAACCTCCTCGCATCCGCCCCACCCTTTCCCCGTCGGCCTGACAAACAGGCGGCATGCAAAAGCGAGCAAAACCCTATTGGTTCCTGCCTCACCGGCTGCGCAGCGAAGGCTGGTGGCTGGCCGATCGCCGCGCGCGAACGCCACGGCGATCCTCATTCCCTTTGTCCGCAGAACCCCGCCGGCAATCCGGCCGGACGCCATCAGGAAGGCCAGGTCATGATATCCTTCTTCACCGCCGCGCCGAGCTATTGCAGCCGCTTCGGTGTCGCCATCCTGCTGGCAGCACTTGCGGATTCTCTCTTTTATGGCCAACCCGCCGGCATCACGGTTTTCCTGTTTGCCACCCTGATTGCCGCCGCGGTGGTCGCCGTGCATCCCGCGGCCTTCAGCGACGGCAGGGTCTGGCTCAAGCCCGCCGCCTTGCTTGTCGCGCTGCTGCCGCTGGCTGAAAACGTCAGCACCCTGTCAGTTTCGATCGCGCTGGCGGCGCTGACCGTCTTTGCGCTTTCGCTGAGCGGGCGGCTGCGGCACAGCATCGCCCGCATTGCCGGCCAGATCGCGCTGTTCGGGCTGGCGGCGCCGTTCCGCTTCGCCAATGATTTCATCCGCTGGCGCAAGACGGCGCGCCGGTTCGGCCGACGGCGCATCCGGCTGGCGGCGATCGCTGTCTGGGTGATGCCGCTGACGCTGGGCGCCGTCTTCCTGGCGCTGTTCGGCGCCGCCAACCCGGTCATCGACTACTGGCTGTCGCTGATCGATCTTCTGAAGCTGCTCGATCTTATCCAGCTGGCGCGGATTGCCTTCTGGCTGTTCGTGCTCGCCGGCGTCTGGGCATTTCTGCGGCCGCGCCTGCCGCGCCTAGTTCGTCGCATCCCGCACGCGGCGCCGGCCGTCAGCGCTCAAGCCGACAAAACCGTCACCACCATCGAAGACATCCTGTTCGGCAAGGCCGCCATCCTGCGCGCCCTGATCGTCTTCAACGTCCTGTTTGCGCTGCAGACGGCGCTCGACGCCACCTATCTGTGGGGCGGGGCGGCCCTTCCCGACGGGCTGAGCTACGCGGCCTACGCGCATCGTGGCGCCTATCCCTTGATGGTCACTGCGCTGCTTGCCGCCGGCTTCGTGCTGGCAGCGCTGCGGCCAGGCAGCGAGACATCGGCCGATCCGCTCATCCGCCGGCTGGTCTATGCCTGGGTGGCGCAGAACATCATGCTGGTCATTTCGTCGATCCTGCGGCTCGACCTCTATGTCGGCATCTATGCATTGACCTACTGGCGCGTCGCCGCCTTCGTCTGGATGGGGCTGGTCGCATCGGGGCTTGCCCTGATCATCGCCCGCATCGCACTGGGAAAATCCAACGAATGGCTGCTGTCCGCCAATCTTCTGACGTTATCTCTGGCGCTTTATGCCGGCTGTTTCATCAATTTTGCAGCGACGATCGCCAACTACAATGTCGACCATTCCCTCGAAATGACCGGCCAGGGCATTCCCCTAGACGCCTGGTATCTTCACTCGCTCGGTCCGGGCGCGTTTCCCGCACTCGATCGGTTCCTCGAGCAGCAGGGCAAGACGGCGGCCGCCGGCACTGTCCGCGAACTGGCTGGCGTGCGCGGCAGCGATGAAATCTGGTATCGAACTATCCAGCAGAACTGGCGGGCCTGGAGCTTTCGCGACTGGCGGCTGCTTCGATATCTCGACACCAAGGGGCCGTTCGTGATTCCCTCCGCAATCGAACTTTCCATGCCGGGCCGCTGATCCATGCCGCATCACATCCTCGTCGCCGACGATGACCCGCACATCCGCGAGGTGATCTGCTTTGCGCTGGAAAAGGCCGGCATGAAAACGACAGGGGTGGCCGACGGTGCCGCCGCCCTGCAAGCGATCGGCCGCCGGGCGCCGGATCTTGTCGTGCTCGACATCGGCATGCCGGAGATGGACGGGCTGGAGGTCTGCCGGCGACTGCGGCACACATCCGATGTGCCGGTGCTGTTCCTGTCCGCGCGCGACGAGGAGATCGACCGCATCCTCGGGCTCGAAATGGGCGGCGACGACTATGTGACGAAACCATTCAGCCCGCGCGAACTGGTCGCCCGCGTCAACGTCATCCTGCGGCGCGCCCGCCCGGCGGCGCCCGAACCGACCGACGACAGGCAATTTTCGCATGGCAAACTGGCTCTGGCGCCGGCCAGTCACGCCGCCAGCTTCGACGGCAAGGCGCTTGCCCTGACGGGGATCGAATTCTCGATTTTGAAAGGGTTTCTGACGCGGCCCGCGCATGTGCTCGACCGCGACGCGGTGATGGCCAGCGCCTATGCCGCAAACATCCATGTCGCCGGCCGAACCGTCGACAGCCATATCCGCAACATCCGCGCCAAGCTGGCAGCAGTGGGTTGCCTGGATGTTATCGAGACGGTGCATGGCGTCGGCTTCCGGCTCGGCCGATGCGGCTGACGACTTCCGGCAAATGGGTCGGCCGCAAATGGCGGCCACGGCTTGCCACGGTCGTCGTCGCCATCCTGATCATGGTGATGGCCCTGCCATTGGTCGGCTTGTTCTTCTTCCGCCTCTACGAGAACCAGCTGATCCGTCAGACCGAAGCGGAGCTGATCGCGCAAGGGGCGGCCATCGCCGCTATCTATGCGCAGGATGTGCGCGATGCCGGCATCCCGCCGGAAAAACTCGGCGCGCCGATGCCGGGGCCAAGCGGGGATTCAAGCCGAAGCGTCAATCCTGACCCGCTGTACAGGCCGATCGAGCCGCAGCTCGATCTTGCCTCGGATTATGTGCTGCCGACCCGGCCGGCGGCGATGCCTGCGATCGTCGATCCCACCTTTGCCGCGATCGGTACCCGTCTGTCCGGTATTCTCGACGCCACGCAGAAAACCACGCTGGCCGGCTTCCGGCTGCTCGATCCCCGGGGCGTCGTCATCGCCGGTCGTGGCGAGGTCGGCCAGTCGCTCGGTGCGGCCGAGGAGGTGCGCACAGCGCTTGCCGGTCACTATGCCAGCGCGCTCAGGCTGCGCATTCCCGACCAGCCGACGCCACCGCTCTATTCGGTCAGCCGCGGCACCAATGTGCGTGTCTTCGTCGCCCTGCCGGTCGCCGTCGATGGCAAGGTCGCCGGCGTCGTCTATGTGTCGCGGACGCCCAACAACATCATCAAGCATCTCTATGGCGAACGCGGCAAGGTGACGTTGGCGGCGATTGCTATAATCGGCGGCACGCTGCTCATCGGCATGGTTTTCCTGCGTACCGTCAGCCGGCCGATCTATGCGCTGATCGACCGAACCGAGCGCATAGCCGCCGGCGACCGCGCGGCGATCCGGCCGCTCGACCATCACGGCACGCGAGAGATGGCGGAGCTGTCCGCAGCCTTCCTCGACATGGCCGAGAAGCTTCAGGCGCGGTCGGACAGCATCCAGACTTTCGCCACCCATGTCTCGCACGAGCTCAAATCGCCGCTGACAGCGATCCAGGGCGCGGCCGAACTGCTGCGCGATTCCGGTGGCGCTATGGACGATACGGAGCGGCGGCGCTTTTCCGACAATATCGTCACCGACGCCGGGCGGCTCAATCTGCTGGTTCGCCGTCTGCTCGACCTAGCGCGTGCCGAAAACCTGGCGCCGAGCGGCGAAAGCACATCGATCGGTGCGGCGCTGGCGCTGCTGCCCGTCGACAACAGGCTGGCGGTTTGCGTCGGAGCCGGCGGCGACATCAGATTGCGCATATCGGCCGAGAACGCGGCTATCGTGCTGGCCAATCTCATCGACAATTCGGCCAGGCACGGCGCGACGGCGGTTTCTGTCTCCGCTACGAGCGCCGACGGCAAGGCGAGCATCCTGGTCAGCGACGACGGCGCCGGCATTTCGCCGAGCAATCGGGCGCGCATTTTCGAGCCGTTCTTCACCACGCGGCGCGAACAGGGCGGCACCGGCATGGGGCTCGGCATCGTGCTGGCCCTCCTGAAAGCGCATGATGGTATGATCGCGCTGGTTGACAGCGAACGCGGCACGCGCTTCGAGATCATTGTGCCGGTGGCGTGACGGACACCATCGGCCGGATCGGAGAAAAAATGCGCTACGATATCGTCATCATCGGTGGAGCCATCGTCGGCTCCTCGGTCGCCTATTACCTGCGTGAGCAAGGGTTTTCCGGCACGATCGCGCTGGTCGAGCGTGATCCGCAATTCGCGCATGCGGCAACGACGCTGTCCATGGCTTCGATCCGCCAGCAATTCTCGATCCCGGAAAACATCCGCCTGTCGCAGTTCACGCTAAAACTGTTCCGGCGGCTGAAGGAAGAGTTCGGGGATGATGCCGATATCGGCTTTCGCGAGGGCGGCTACCTCATCCTTGCCGGCGAGGACGGCTTGCCGATCCTCAAGAGCAATCACGAGGCGCAGATCGCGGAGGGCGCCGACATCGTGCTCGAGGATGCCGACCAGCTTACGCGCCGGTTCCCGTGGCTGTCGACCGAGGGCATTTCAGCCGGCGCCTATGGCCGCACCGGCGAAGGCTGGTTCGACGCGCATGCGATGCTGACGCTGTTCCGAAAGGCGCTGCGGCAGAAGAAAGTCGATTTCATCGCCGCCGATGTCACCAGCATCGCGCGCGATGGCAACCGCGTCACGGGAGTGAGCCTCGGCAATGGCGAGACGCTGAAGGCCGGCATCGTCGTCAACGCCGCCGGCCCGAACGCCGGCAAGGTGGCTGCCATGGCCGGGCTTGAACTCCCGGTCGAGCCGCGCAAGCGCAATGTCTTCGTCTTCGAGGCGCGCGAGAAATATGCCGACATGCCGCTGCTGGTCGATCCCTCCGGCATCTATGTTCGTCCGGAAGGCTCGGTCTACCTCACCGGCGGCGCCGAACCGGAGGAAGGCGACCGCGCACCCGATCCCGGTGACTTCGAGGTAAGCTGGCCGCTGTTCGAAGAGGTAATCTGGCCGGTGCTGGCGACCCGCATTCCCGCCTTCGAGGCAATCAAGCCGACCCGCGCCTGGGCCGGCCACTACGACTACAACACGCTCGACCAGAACGCGGTGATCGGTCCGCATCCCGAAGTCGGCAATTTCATCTTCGCCAACGGATTCTCCGGCCACGGCCTGCAGCAGGCGCCGGCGGTCGGCAAGGCGCTGGCCGAACTGATCGTGCATGGTGGCTACCGCACGGTGGACTGCTCGGCGTTTGGGTATGAGCGGGTGGCGGAGGGAAGGGCGTTCCGGGAATTGAATGTGATTTGAGCGATCAGCGCAGACCGCCGTTCTATCGAGTTCCCCCCTCTGGCCTGCCGGCCATCTCCCCCGCAAGAAGGGAGATCGGCAGCTTCAGCGCCTTGCTCTTTCCTGCGACGCAGGAATTGGCGAAAGCGGTTGAGCGCTCAATCTCCCCCCTTGCGGGGGAGATGTCCGGCAGGACAGAGGGGGGTGCTGTCCCGCTAGCCGTTGCAAGTCAGGTGACCGCACGTCAGCCCTTGCGGTCGAACCAGAAGGCGTCGGCCATGCGCTTCATGCCGATACGTTCGTAGAAGCCGACGGCGTCGGGCATGGAGATCAGGCTGATGGCGACCGATGGTCCAAGCTGCCGCCGCGCCTCGTCCATCAGGCCCTTGCCTATGCCGAGCCCCTGCGCCGATCGGGAAACGGCGAGTTCGGAGATGTAGCAGACCCCAGGAGAAGTCGGTGATCGCCCTGATAACGCCGATCAGCGGCTTGCCCTCGACGTCGAGGCGCGCGGTCAGTACCAGGTTGGCGCCCGACAGCATCGCCCGCAGCCGTGCTTCATCATCGACCGGCCGTGTCTCGCCGAGGCCGGATTCGACCAGCACGCGACGGAATTCGGCGATGTCGAGCGCGGCTTCGCTGTTATAGAGGACGTGTGCGTTTTCTGCCATGTCCGCCAGACTGCACCATCGGGCTGGCTTGTGCCACCGTGCACGAACAGTTGCCTTTTATTTGCCGCCGGCTTTGTGTAAACCGTGCCTCAGCAATCCCCCCGCAACGAAAACACGGGCAAAAGCCATGGAAAAGTTCACCAAGCTCACCGGCGTCGCCGCTCCGATGCCGATCGTCAATGTCGACACCGACATGATCATCCCGAAGGATTACCTCAAGACGATCAAGCGCACCGGGCTCGGCACCGGCCTGTTCGCCGAAATGCGCTACAAGGATGACGGCTCGGAAAACCCGGATTTCGTGCTCAACAAGCCGGCCTACCGCAAGGCGCAGATCCTGGTTGCCGGCGACAATTTCGGCTGCGGTTCCAGCCGCGAGCACGCACCGTGGGCGCTGCTCGACTTCGGCATTCGCTGCGTCATCTCGACCTCGTTCGCCGACATTTTCTACAACAACTGCTTCAAGAATGGCATCCTGCCGATCACCGTCAGCCCCGAGGATCTCGAGAAGCTGATGGACGACGCCTCGCGCGGCTCCAATGCCACCGTGTCGGTCGACCTCGAATCCAAGGAAATCCGTGGTCCCGACGGCGGTGTCGTCACCTTCGACCTTGACGATTTCAAGCGGCACTGCCTGCTCAACGGGCTCGACGACATCGGCCTGACCATGGAGAAGGCCGGCGCCATCGCCTCGTTCGAGAAGCGCAACGCCGAACAGCGCCCCTGGGCCTGAGCGGTACACACTCCAGGCGGAGGCCCGGCCGCTTTTCAGGCCTTCGTTGCGCCGGGTTCGTTGCGACTGAGTGGAGGGACAGTCATGACACGTTTGCTTCTTGCCGGCGTTTGCGGGCTGGCCTTGTTGCTGGGGCAAACCGTGAGCGCGTTTGCGCAGACACAGGCACCCGCCAACCAGCCGGCCCCGGCGACGGACCAGCCGTCCGCCGATCAGGGGACGAACGCCGCCGACGCTGCCGATGACGACAAGCAGGCGCCCGTCCCTTTCGAAGGCGGCACGCTGACCATCACCCAGAAGGAACAGTATGGCGAGAAGGTGCTTGCCTATGACGGCCAGCAGCTGGCCACCAACTATGACGTCTTCTTTGACAGGATCGTGGAAGTCGGCGGCGTCAAGGTGGCGCTGTTCGATGTCGGCGACGGCGGCAACCAATGCGGGCCGGCGACGGTGATCGTCTGGAAACCGGAAGGTGGCACGATCCAGAGCACAATGGTCGAGCAGGACCAGTGCGGCGCCCCGCCCTCGGCGGTGTCCGACAATGCCATCTATTTCGTGCCGTATCTGTTGCCGGGGGATGAGAAACCGGCTTTGCAATGGTCGCCGACCGATGGGCTGACGATTTCGGGCAATCTGACCTACATGCCGGAACCCGGCACGGACTGGAAAGACATCGATCCGGAAAAGTACCAGAACATCATCGACGCTTTCCACAATGAGGCTGTCTACAAGGAAGCCGAAAAGCTGCTGGGCAAGGACATGCCCGATATGGCGACCAGCCTGCTGGTCGGCGGCGGCACGGAAAAGACCGCTTCGGGCGCCTTCTACGCCAGCGGCTGCGTGCCGCATGATTGCGGCGGCAATGACGGCTTCATGGCGGTCGACCCGGCCAAGCAAAGGCTCTATTTTGCGCGCCGCGGCGACAATGGCAAGCCGCAGGCGTGGCCTGATGTGGCGACATGGCCGGCCGATGTGAAGGCGGCGTTGGACAAGGCGCTGGGGTCTGCGAACTAGGCATTTCGGCGGTGAACCAAAAGCTGTTTCGCCGCGATCCTTCACACCCCCCTCTGCCCTGCCGGGCATCTCCCCCGCAAGGGGGAGATCGGCAGCTTGGCCGCTCTGCCTATCTCTGCACCGTTTGTAACTGGCGAAAGCATTCGAGACATCCGATCTCCCTCCTTGCGGGGGAGATGGCCGGCAGGCCAGAGGGGGGTGCTGTCCCGCCGACATAAAAATGCCTTTGCAGCGCCAGTCGCTCTGCGTTGACCCATGGTCAGATCTGCCCTTTCCCTGCAAAATGGCCCACCACAACTCACGAGAACCCCATGCGACAACTGATCTCCACCGGTTCGCCCTTCGAAAAGACCGCCGGCTATTCGCGCGCGGTGGTGCAGGGCGATTGGTGTTTCGTGTCGGGAACGACCGGCTACGATTATGCGACGATGACGATGCCCGATACGGTCGAGGCACAGACGCGCAATTGCCTGGCGACGATCGGCAAGGCGCTTCGTGACGGCGGCTTCGAGATGACCGATGTGGTGCGGGCGCATTACTACATCACCGACCAGGCCTTCGTGGACATCGTCTTCCCGATCCTCGGCGAGACGTTCGGCGACATCAGGCCGGCGGCGACGATGATCGTCTGCCAGCTCAACAGACCGGAAATGAAGATCGAGATCGAAGTGACGGCGCTGCGGCGCACGGCATGAAAGGCAGGCCGATGAAAGTCCGGCGTATCGTTGCCAACATCGAGACATCTAATATCGCGGCGGCGAAGCGCTTCTATCAGGACGTGCTCGGCCTCGACGTGCTGATGGACCTTGGCTGGATCGCGACCTACGGTTCCGATCAAGAGATGCAGGTGCAGGTCAGCTTCATGGCGCAAGGCGGCTCCGGTACGCCGGTGCCGGATCTGTCGATCGAGGTCGACGATGTCGATGCGGCGCTCGACGCCATGAAGGCCGCCGGCTTCGCCATCGAATACGGACCGGCCGACGAGCCCTGGAGCGTGCGGCGCTTCTATGTGCGCGATCCGTTCGGCCGGCTGGTCAACATTCTCTCGCACAGGTGATGGTTTAGCTCGGGTTCCTCGCCCCCACGTGAGTGGGGGAGAGCGACTATCTGGGGTGTCAAGTTGCAATTACGAACTCGTTGCGCGCATCGCGTGCTTTTGCATT
>NZ_JAMYSF010000034.1:0-63422 GCF_040321775.1 Mesorhizobium sp. M0243
CCCCGCGTTCGCCACCCCCCCAACAACCCCTTTCCGGCTTTATCCACCTACCCAAAACCCTTGCTTCCCCCCCCCCTCACAAAAACACCCCCCCCCCCCCCCCCGGCCCCCGCCCCCCCCCCCCCCCGCTTTTTTGTTGTCCGGGATATCCGTTATCAGGCGATCAGCTGGCCAAAACGGTCGACTTCATCGGCTGTCGTCGCAAAGCTGGTGACGAAGCGGTAGAGCAACTCGTCCTCGCCGATGTGGCCGTCAAAGCCATGCGGCTTGTGCCAGTCGTAGAAGGCGGCCCCCGCGGCCTGCAGCCCCTCGGCCTCGGCTTTCTTGATCACCGCGAAAACCTCGTTCGCCTGCGGCAGCCATGCCAGCTTGGCCGTGGCCGAATCCTCGATCGCGGCGGCAAGGCGTGCGGCCATAGCGTTGGCGTGGCGGGCGGTGTCCAGCCACAATCCGTCCTTGAAATAGGCTTCGAACTGCGCTGCGACGAAGCGCGATTTCGAAAACAGCTGGGCGGCGCGCTTGCGCAGGAACGCCAATTCCCTGGCACGATCGAGATCGAACAGCACGATCGCCTCGGCGCACCAGCAGCCGTTCTTGGTGCCACCGAAGGAGAGGATGTCGACGCCGCGTTTCCAGGTCATTTCGGCCGGTGTCGTGTCGAGTGCGACCAGCGCATTGGCAAAGCGGGCGCCGTCCATGTGCAGGGGCACCGAATATTGTTTGGCGATGGCCGAGATCGTCTCGATCTCATCCAGGCCGTAGATGGTGCCGACCTCGGTCGACTGGGTGATCGAAACGGCCATCGGCCGTCCCCAATGGACGATTTCCGGTGCGAAACGGCCGATGGTCCTTTCCAGATTGTGCGGATCGATCTTGCCCAGCGCGCCATCGATCTCATGCAGGCGGGAGCCGCCGGAAAAATACACCGGCGCGCCGCATTCGTCCTCGATGACATGCGATTCGCGATGAGCAAAGGAAATGCCGCCCGGCTTGTTGTAAGCGGTGAGCGCCAGCGAGTTGGCGGCCGTGCCGGTGGCGACGAAGAACACCGCGACCTCGCGTTCGAAAATCTCGCTGAAGCGCTGGTAGACTGCCCGGTCGAGCGCACCGTCGCCATAGGCGGTGGAAAAGCCGCCGGCATTGGCCGACAGGCCGGCGGCAATATTGGGATGGGCGCCTGCCCAATTGTCGGAAGCGAAGAACATGCATCTGCCTATGTCTTGGGAGGTCGGGGGTTGGGGAGATCGGGGTTTTGGGGAAATCAGCCTGAAGTTGACCGGTTTCGCGAGCGGACCGCAAGAGGCCAGGCGCCGGAAAAACAGTAAAGCCAGCCAACGGCAAAGCCCAGGCCGACGACTGAAGCTTACGTTTTTCCCGGACTTCACGACATTTTCTGTCGCCCAAAACCCAAGTTTTTTGTGAATCGGTCTTGTGCGCGCCCGGGATTTCTGCCATAAAAATTTAGGACAGTAGTGCTGTCTTATTTTGTCGCACAAAACGAGCTGGATTGGCGTATCATTTGGGCCTCTCCGGCTGTTGCCGCGAGCGACAGGTGGACAGCCAGACTCTGGCCTGTACGATTACCAGATGCGTTCCATGCGGAAAGCCGCCTGGTTCGGCAAGGATTTCGCAAGACGTGCCACAAGGATCAGGGTGAGCCAAGCGCTTGCCGAGGAAAACCAGCGCCTGAATGGCTGGGAATGGAGGACAGGAGATGACGGACATGACGCACTCTGCGACGAACGGCCAGGCCGCGCAGACGAAAGCGGCAACCGTCAAAACCATGTCCCGGACCGATATTGGCCGAACCGCCAACGGCCTTTCCGCCCAGGGCCTTTACGATCCTCGCAACGAGCATGACGCCTGCGGCGTCGGCTTCATCGTCAATATGAAGGGGGTGAAGTCGCACCAGATCGTCAAGGACGGGCTGGCTGTGCTCGAAAACCTGACGCATCGCGGCGCCGTTGGCGCCGATCCGCTGGTCGGCGATGGCGCCGGCGTGCTGGTGCAGCTTCCCGACCAATTCTTCCGTGAGGAGATGGCGGCCCAGGGCATCGACCTGCCGCCGGCCGGCCAGTACGGCGTTGGACACTGGTTCATGCCGCAAGACGTGGCCCTTCGCGCCCATATCGAGGACATCATTGCCGAATCGGCGCAATCCGAGGGGCTTCCGCTCATCGGTTTCCGTGACGTGCCCGTCGACAATTCGTCGCTGTCGAAGGCGCCTGACATCGTGGCATCCGAGCCGTTCCATCGGCAGATATTCATCGGCCGCACGCCAGACATTCCCGATGACGAGGAATACGAGGCCAGGCTCTATCTGTTGCGCAAGGTGATATCGGGCCGCATCTACGCCGAGAACGACAACAAGGACATCGGCGCCTATTGCGTGTCGCTGTCGGCGCGCACCATCGTCTACAAGGGCATGTTCCTGGCCTACCAGGTCGGCGCCTATTACAAGGACCTGATCGATCCGCGCTTCGAGACCGCGCTGATCCTCGTCCACCAGCGCTTCTCGACCAACACCTTCCCGTCTTGGAAGCTGGCGCATCCCTACCGCATGGTCGCCCACAATGGCGAGATCAACACCGTGCGCGGCAACAACAACTGGATGGCTGCGCGCCAGGCGTCGGTCGATTCCGAACTGTTCGGCAACAACATCTCGAAGCTGTGGCCGATTTCCTATGACGGCCAGTCCGACACCGCCTGCTTCGACAATGCGCTCGAGTTCCTGTTCCAGGGCGGGTACAGGCTCAGCCACGCCATGATGATGCTGATCCCGGAAGCCTGGGCCGGCAACAAGCTCATGGATGCCGATCGCAAGGCCTTCTACGAATACCATGCGGCACTGATGGAGCCGTGGGACGGGCCGGCGGCGGTGGTTTTCACCGATGGACGCCAGATCGGCGCCACGCTCGACCGCAATGGCCTGCGCCCGGCACGCTACATCGTCACCGACGACGACCGCGTCATCATGGCCTCGGAAGCCGGCGTGCTGCCGGTGCCCGAGGAGAAGATCGTCAAGAAGTGGCGGCTGCAGCCAGGCCGGATGCTGCTGATCGACCTGGAGAAGGGGCGTATCGTCTCCGACGAGGAGCTCAAGTCGGAGATCGCGACCAAGCATCCCTACAAGACCTGGCTCGCCAACACACAGCTCATCCTCGAAGATTTGAAGCCGGTCGAGCCGCGCGCGCTGCGCAAGGATGTCAGCCTGCTCGATCGCCAGCAGGCGTTCGGCTACAGCCAGGAAGACACCAAGCTTTTGATGTCGCCGATGGCGACAACAGGCCAGGAGGCGGTGGGCTCGATGGGCACCGACACGCCGATCTCGGCGATGTCGGACAAGTCGAAGCTGCTCTACACCTATTTCAAGCAGAATTTCGCCCAGGTCACCAATCCGCCGATCGACCCGATCCGCGAGGAGCTGGTGATGAGCCTGGTGTCCTTCATCGGGCCACGGCCCAACATCTTCGACCTGGTCGGCAATTCGCGCCGCAAGCGGCTTGAGGTGCGCCAGCCGATCCTGACCAATGGCGATCTCGAAAAAATCCGTTCCATCGGCCACACCGAGGACCGCTTCGACACCAAGACGATCGACATCACCTATGGCTCGGCCGAAGGGGCCGCGGGCATGCAGGGCGCCATCGACCGGTTGTGCGAGCGGGCGGAGGCGGCGGTCGCCGGCGGCTACAACATCATCATCCTGTCCGACCGCCAGGTCGGGCCGGACCGCATCGCCATACCGGCGCTGCTGGCTACGGCTGCGGTCCATCATCACCTCATCCGCAAGGGGCTGCGCACCTCGGTCGGGCTCGTCGTCGAATCCGGCGAGCCGCGCGAAGTGCATCATTTCTGCTGCCTTGCCGGCTATGGCGCCGAGGCGATCAACCCTTACCTTGCCTTCGACACGCTGCTCGACATGCACAAGCGCGGGGAACTGCCGAAGGAGGTGGACGCCTACGAAGTCGTCACGCGCTACATCAAGTCGATCGGCAAGGGCATCCTCAAGGTGATGTCCAAGATGGGCATCTCGACCTACCAGTCCTATTGCGGCGCGCAGATTTTCGACGCCATCGGCCTGAAGACCGATTTCGTGCAGCAATATTTCACCGGCACCGCGACGCTGATCGAAGGCGTCGGGCTGGACGAGATCGCGGCCGAGACGCTAAGCCGCCACAATGACGGTTTCGGCAACGACCCCGTGCTGCGCAACAGCCTCGAGGTCGGCGGCGAGTACATGTACCGCATGCGCGGCGAGGCCCATATCTGGTCGCCCGACGCTGTCGCCACCTTGCAGCACGCCGTGCGCCAGGGATCGTGGGAAACGTTCAAGGACTATTCCGCCCAGATCGACAGCGAGACGGCCCGCGCCCAGACCATTCGCGGCCTGTTCAAGATCAAGCTGGCCGGAGAAACCGGCCGCAAGAAAGCGGCGCTCGACGACGTCATGTCAGCGGCCGACATCGTCAAGCGGTTCTCGACCGGGGCGATGTCGTTCGGTTCGATCTCGCGCGAAGCGCACACGACGCTGGCGCGCGCGATGAACCAGATCGGCGGCAAGTCGAACACCGGCGAGGGCGGCGAAGAGGCCGACCGCTATCTGCCGCTGCCCGGCGGCGGCAAGAACCCCGAACGCTCGGCGATCAAGCAGATCGCCTCGGGGCGTTTCGGCGTCACGGCCGAATACCTCGTCAATTCCGACATGATGCAGATCAAGGTGGCGCAGGGCGCCAAGCCCGGCGAGGGCGGCCAGTTGCCCGGCCACAAGGTCGACGCGACCATCGCCAAGGTCCGGCATTCGACGCCGGGCGTCGGCCTGATCTCGCCGCCGCCGCATCACGACATTTATTCGATCGAGGATCTGGCACAGCTGATCTACGATCTGAAGAACGTCAATCCGGCGGCCGACGTGTCGGTCAAGCTGGTGTCGGAAGTCGGCGTCGGCACGGTTGCGGCGGGCGTTGCCAAGGCACGCGCCGACCACATCACCATTTCGGGCTATGACGGCGGCACGGGCGCCTCGCCGCTGACCTCGCTCAAGCATGCCGGCAGCCCTTGGGAAATGGGCCTTGCCGAGACGCACCAGACGCTGGTGCTGAACGGCTTGCGGTCGCGCGTCGCGCTGCAGGTCGACGGCGGCTTGCGCACCGGGCGCGACGTGATCATCGGCGCGCTGCTCGGCGCCGATGAATTCGGCTTCTCGACCGCGCCGTTGATCGCGGCCGGCTGCATCATGATGCGCAAGTGCCATCTCAACACCTGCCCGGTCGGCGTCGCGACGCAGGATCCGGTGCTGCGCAAGCGCTTCAAGGGCACGCCCGAGCATGTCATCAACTTCTTCTTCTATGTCGCGGAAGAGGTGAGGGAGCTGCTCGCCGAGATGGGCTACACCCATCTCGACCAGATCATCGGCGACACCGATCTTCTGGAGAAGCGCGACCTGATCGTGCACTGGAAGGCACGCGGGCTCGATTTCTCGAAGATGTTCTTCAAGCCGGATGCGCCGCATGAGGCGGTGCACTGGACCGAGCGGCAGAAGCACCCGATCGACGACGTGCTCGACCGCAAGCTGATCGAGTTGGCCAAGCCGGCGCTTGAGAGCAAGCTGCCGGTCAAGATCGAGGTCGACATCCGCAATGTCGACCGCTCGACGGGCGCCATGCTGTCGGGTGAAGTGGCCAAGCGCTTCAAGCACAAAGGCCTGCGCGAGGATACGATCCAGGTGAAGCTGACCGGCACCGCCGGCCAGTCCTTCGGCGCCTTCCTGGCGCGCGGCATCTCGTTCGAGCTTGTCGGCGCCGGCAACGACTATGTCGGCAAGGGCCTGTCGGGCGGACGCATCATCATCCGGCCGCCCGAAGAGGCCAAGATCGTCGCGGCCGAATCCATCATCGTCGGCAATACCGTGCTCTATGGCGCGACCGAGGGCGAGGCCTACTTCGCCGGCGTCGCAGGCGAGCGTTTCGCCGTGCGCAATTCGGGCGTCGCCGCCGTCGTCGAAGGCGTCGGCGACCATGGCTGCGAGTACATGACCGGCGGCATCGTCGTCGTCATCGGCCAGACCGGCCGCAACTTCGCCGCCGGCATGTCTGGCGGCGTCGCCTATGTGCTCGATGAGGCGGGTGATTTCGCCGAGCGCTGCAACATGGCGATGGTCGAGCTGGAGCCGGTTCCGGAAGAAGACGATCTGATGGAAAGGCTGCTGCACCATGGCGGCGACCTCGATCACAAGGGCCGCGTCGACGTCTCCGGCGACATGACCAGCCATGACGAGGAGCGGCTCTACCAGCTGATCTCGAACCATGTGCACTACACCGGCTCGGTGCGTGGTCGCGAGATCCTTGACGACTGGACGACATTCCGGCCGAAATTCCGCAAGATCATGCCGGTCGAATACCGCCGCGCGCTGATCGAGATGGAACGCATGCGCATGGGCGTGGCGGCGGAATAGATTTGGAATTTGCCGGGAGGCCCAGGTTTCCCGGCCCATCTTCATCGATAGTTTGACCTCGTGCGAAAGGTTGCCATGGCTGCCTCAAGGGGTTAACGGGTGCGGCGAAAACCGTACCATCTGGACAGCAGGAACTGGACTATGGGCAAGGTAACAGGCTTTCTCGAAATCGACCGGCAGGTGCACAAGTACCAGCCGGCCTCCGATCGCATCCGGCATTTCCGCGAATTCACGCTGCCGATGTCGGACAAGGAGGTCGAGAAACAGGCCGCGCGCTGCATGGATTGTGGCATTCCGTTCTGCCACGGGCCGACCGGCTGCCCCATCCACAACCAGATCCCAGACTGGAACGACCTCGTCTACAATGGCGACTGGGACAACGCGATCCGCAACCTGCATTCGACCAACAATTTCCCGGAGTTCACCGGCCGCATCTGCCCCGCGCCCTGCGAGGAAGCCTGCACGCTGAACCTCGAGGACATTCCCGTCGCCATCAAGACGGTCGAGCAGGCGATCGCCGACAAGGCCTATGAAACCGGCCATATCAGGCCTTATCCGCCGGAGAAGAAGACCGGCAAGCGCGTCGCCGTCATCGGTTCCGGTCCGGCCGGTATGGCGGCTGCCCAGCAGCTTGGCCGCGCCGGCCATGACGTCCACGTGTATGAGCGCGAGAGCCGGCCCGGCGGGCTGATGCGCTACGGCATTCCCGACTTCAAGATCGAGAAGCACTACATCGACCGGCGCATCGAGCAGATGCAGGGTGAGGGCGTGACATTCCATTGCGGCGTCAATGTCGGCGTCGACAAGTCGGTTGCCGAGCTGCTCGCCGAACATGATGCCGTGCTCTATTGCGGCGGCTCGGAAACGCCGCGCGCGGCCGGCATTCCCGGCGACGATCTCGGCGGCGTGCATGACGCGATGCCCTATCTGGTGCAGCAGAACAGGCGAGTCGGCGGCGAACCGATTCAGTCGGTGGCGTGGCCGTCGCATCCGATCATCGCCGGCGGCCAGCATGTGGTCGTCGTCGGCGGCGGCGATACAGCGTCCGACTGTGTCGGCACGGCCTTCCGCCAGGGCGCCGTGCGTGTCACCCAGCTCGACATCCGCCCGCAGCCGCCGGAGAAGGAAGACAAACTTTCGGTCTGGCCCTACTGGGCGACCAAGATGCGCACCTCGTCCTCGCAGGCCGAAGGCGCGGAGCGCGAATTCCAGGTGGCGACGCTCGAATTCATCGGCGAGGAAGGCCAGCTGACCGGCGTCAAGTGCTGCGAGGTCGATGACAAGCGCAAGCCGATCGCCGGTACCGAATTCGTCATTCGTGCCGATCTCGCTTTCATCGCCATCGGCTTTGCCGGGCCGGCCGCGGCCGGTGTGGCGAGGGAATTGGACGGGCAGATGAAGATCGCCACCGACAGCCGCCGTTCCAGGAATGTCGAGGCCAATGACCGCGACTACAGGACCAGCGTGGACAGGCTCTATGCGGCCGGCGACGTGCGTCGTGGCCAGTCGCTGGTCGTCTGGGCAATCCGCGAGGGCCGCCAGGCGGCACGCTCGATCGACGAGGCGTTGGTGGGGTCGAGCGTCCTCCCGCGCTGAGCCTTTGGAAACTCTACTCCTGCGGCCATCTGAAGGCGTTTTCTGCGCTTCCGGTGCTTGCGTACTCAAATGTACGCTCCGCTCCGGTTCTCGCAAACACCATCATATGACTCGCAGGAGCGAGTTTCGAAACGGCCTTGGAGTAGCTCTGCGATACTAACGATTGATCGCGGTCGTGGTGTCGGTTGCGGCCGCGGCTTTCGGCGGCCATGAGAAATCGTCGGCGCGGCCGGGCGATGCAATCGGTGCCTTGCCCTCGACCACAAGCTTTTCACCGGGCAGGTCCGGATTTGCCTTCGCCGGCGGTGCCGCGCCCAGCAGTTCGGAGCCACCGTCGAGTGCCGGATCGCTGAGCAGCATCGGCGCGGTGCGGTCGATGACGATGGGGGCCGCGGCCGGCGCCGGCGCCTCGACAGGGGCGCCCGCCGGAGCGGACGGCGTAACCACGCTTCCAGGCGCGGTCAGGCCGAGGATCTTCAGCAGCGGTTTTTCGGTGTAGAAGGCGAGCTTGCGCTTGCCCGCCCTCGAGACGTTGATGCCGTCATCGGCGCGCAGCCGCACCGGCTGGCCGTTGATGTCGGGGCCGCTGGTGACGAAAGCACCGTTCTCATCGACGAAGCCGTCCCAGACGTCGACGAATTCACCGCCATGGCTTTCAGCGGCCTGATGGTAGATGTCGTTGAAGGCCAGCATGTCGGAGGTCATCTTCGGCACCCGGAACGCCGGCATGCCGACCCATAGGAAAGGTACCTTTGCCTCCGCCATAGCTTTGCCGAACGCCTCGGTCCGGCGCTCATATTCCTTGGTCCAGGTTTCAGAGCGGGGTTGTTCGCGCACGTCACCCACCTTCATCTGCTGGCGGTCGTTGGAACCCAGCATGACGATCACGGCGGCAGGTTTTTCGGTCTCGATCAGCGATTTGATCTGTTCGGGCCAGTTGTAGAAGTCGTCGCGTACGAAGCCGGACGAGCCATTGCTGCGAACGACGATCCTGACGCCGGTATTCTCGGCAAAGGCGGTGTCGAGGCCTTCGGCGAGGCCGGCCGCCATGAAGTCGCCGACCACCAGGACGGTGCGGGCGTCCGGTGCCTTGTCGACCACCGGGATTTCCGGTTCCGCGGGCGGGCGAGGGGCGCGGGGTTTTTTCGCCTTGGGCCTGGGCCTCGGCTTCTGGATGTCCTGCGGCGGCTCGATGCGCTCGCTGCGGCGCGGAAACAGAAGGTCGCGCAACGACCAGCCGCGGTTTTGCTGCTCCTGCGCCATGGCGGGCGCATGAAAGGCGCCAGCCACACCGACGGTGAGCACGATCACGGCCAGGATGAGCACCGGCATGCGACGAACAAGCCCTGCGATGCGCGCAGCCGAAGCCAATCGTTTCCTCCATCCCTTGGCGCAGCCCTTTTTGAAAAGTCGTACGTTTCAAACGGACTTTGCGCCAACCAGATTGCTACAGCGTCCTTTGCGCGGCCGGAAGGCCGCGCGGCACCGCAGGCGGCTCTATTTCTGCCGGAGCCACTTCAGCACTTCCATGCTCGGGTAACCGTCCTGGGTCAAGCCGGCCTTGGCCTGGAAGGCCAAGATGGCTGATTTCGAGCCGTCGCCGATCTTGCCGTCGAACTTGCCGTCATAAAGGCCATGTTGGGAAAGCCGCTGCTGCAGCTCCTGCCTTTCCTCGAAAGTGAGCTTGGTGAAAGGCCGCTTCCAGTCCTGCACGAGACCGCTGGAGCCGGCGATTTCGTCGGCAAGAAGGCCGACGGCCAGCGCATATTTGTCGGCGTTATTGTAGGCTTTGATGACCGTGAAATTCTTGATCATCAGGAAGGCCGGCCCGTTGCGGCCGTCCGGCACCTTCAGCGTCGCCTTGTCGGAGCCGTTCTTGAACGGCTTGCCATTGGCCCTGACCACGCCGAGCGCCTGCCACTGCGACAGCGTCTTGGAACCGCCGGGAAGTTTGCCGGCCGGCAAGGCAACCTCGTAGCCCCAGGTTTTGCCGGCCTGCCAGCCATTCTTCTTCAACAGATTGGCTGATGTCGCCAGCGCATCGGGAATCGAATTCCAGATGTCGCGTTTGCCGTTGCCGTCTATGTCGACGGCATAGTGGAGATAGCTGGTCGGGATGAACTGGGTATGGCCCATGGCGCCGGCCCAGGATCCGCTCAGATGGCTTTCGTCGATATCGCCGGTCTGCAGGATCTTCAGCGCGGCGATCAGCTGGGTGCGGGCGAATTTCGCCCGCTTGGGATCGGCATAGGCTAAGGTCGCCAGCGAGCGCACGACGTTGCGCATGATGTCGTCGCGCTTGAGGATCTCGCCATAGTTCGATTCCATCGACCAGATGGCCAGCAGGATGTAGCGGTTGACACCGAACCTGGCCTCGATCCGGTCCAGCCACGGCTTCCATTTCCTGGCCATCTGCTGGCCGACGGCGACCGACTGGTCATGGACGCGGTTGTCGAAATAGTCCCAGGCAGGGGCCGTGAATTCAGGCTGCGTACGCGCCTTTTCCAGCACCACCGGATCTATATCCCTGATGTTCCTGAAGGCCTGGTCGTAGAGGGCGCCGGAAACGCCGCTCTGCACGGCGGTGGCGCGGAAGCCGGCGACCCACTGCCGGAAACCGGCATCGGCGAAAGCGGGGCCAGGCATCAGCAGAGCGAGCGATAGGCTGGCTGCCGCTATGACGCTGGTAAAACGTTTTGCGGCATTGCGAACGGACATCTTTTCCTCCTTCTCTGTCTCAGGAAAGACCATTCATCGCCGAACCAGGTTAGGAATTAGTTTACCATAGGCGCCACCGGGAACGAAAAGACGCTTCGAAGCTTTACCGGTGGACATTCCTCTTAGTTGCCCAGTAGTCCCCAATTCCGGCGTGAAAATGTCTTGGAACGGGGATTGCGGAGCTGGCCCTCAAACGGATAATTGAAAGCATGAAGAGAGTTCGCAAGGCAGTCTTCCCGGTCGCCGGTCTCGGCACACGGTTTCTCCCGGCCACCAAGGCTGTCCCCAAGGAAATGCTGACCGTCGTCGACCGGCCGGTGATCCAGTATGTGGTGGATGAGGCGCGCGAGGCCGGCATCGAGCATTTCATCTTCGTCACCGGCCGCAACAAGGCCGTCATCGAGGACCATTTCGACATCCAGTTCGAACTCTATGACACGCTGGCCCAGCGCGGCAAAGACGACCAGCTCGCCCGCCTGCAACGGCTGCAGCCGGCGCCGGGGCAGACCAGTTTCACACGCCAGCAGGTACCGATGGGACTTGGTCACGCCGTCTGGTGCGCCCGCGAGCTCGTCGGCGACGAGCCCTTCGCGCTTTTGCTGCCCGACATGATCATGCAGTCGGAGAAGAGCTGCACGAAGGCAATGGTCGAGCTCTACGAGGAGACCGGCAACAACATCATCGCGGTGCAGGAATGCGCTCCCGCCGAAACCCACAAATACGGCATCGTCGGCCGTGGCGAGGACACGCATCACGGTTTCCGCATCACCGAGATGGTGGAAAAGCCGAAGGCCGGCACCGCGCCGTCCAACCTTTACATCAACGGCCGCTACATCTTGCAGCCGGAGATATTCAAGATCCTCGAAGGCCAGGAAAAAGGCGCCGGCAACGAGATCCAGCTCACCGACGCCATGCTGAAGCTGGAAAAGCAGCAGCCTTTCTACGGCTACCACTATCGGGGCCGCACGTTCGACTGCGGATCGCCGGAAGGCTTCGTCGAGGCCAACGTCGCCTTCGCGCTGTGGCGCAGCGACATGAACGAGAACATGGCTGGCGTCATCCGCACGCTTCTCGACGAGCTGAAGCCGTCTGAGCGCCGCGGCGCTGCGTTTTAAGGTATTATAGCGAGCGGCCGGATGTCGTTGGTGCGGCCGTTCAGCGCTGCACCTTCACGCCGAGGAAGATGCTGTTGGCGGTGTAGTCCCGGCCCGGCAGATTGCTGGTCAGCTTCTCGGTCCTCACTCTTGTGGTCAGGCCGGCGTAGCGGTTCAACCACCAGGTCAGTCCGGCCTCGGCGCTCAACACCCTGTCATGGCCGTCGATGCCGATGTAATCACGCCAGTCGAGGCCCAGAGCCGCATTGGCGGTGAGGTTGGCGCGAATCTGGCGCTCGCCGGTCAGGCGACCGGAATAGAGGATGTCGCCGCTTTCGCCCGATGTGGTCGTGGGCTCGACGGTGGTCCGCCCGGTCAGGCCGATCGTTGTGCCGCGCTCGGGTGACCATTTGAGGTCGGCGTTGACGGTGGCACCAGAGATCGCATCAAGGTTTTTGTCGTCGATCGCTTCCCTGAGCCAGCCGGCCGAGAATTCACCCGACAGCTTCTCACCCATATCGAGTGCAAGGCCAGCGCGGGCGCCGAGCCGCGTCGACGAGCGCTCGAAGCCTTCATTGTCGATGCGTTGATCATAAGTCCGGCGGCCGACCTCGATTTCGGTGAAAGGGGTCAGGGCAGGGGAGATCTCGTAGCCGGTGCGCAACGTCGCCGTGTAGAGCGTGGAGTCCTGATCCTTCTGCGACAGCGAGGTGCCGTCCGAGAGCTTGGCGTCGCCGTAGAAGTCATGCGAGACCGCGCCGGTCAACGTGTACTGCATCTTGCCGAGATGCTTTTCGACGGCGAGGCTGCCATCGATGGTCTGCCGCAGCGGCTGCTTGCTGACGCCCGCGATGGCGTCCGGCGATGATGCCGATTCCGGCACGGCCTCGTAGCCGAGCTTGGCGATGGCGCGCAACTCATTGTCGAGGTCGACATTGAGCTGGCCTTCGATGCGCCCTTGCTCGTCGTGAACCGGGTAACCCGAGACAGTCTCGCGAAAAAGGCCATAGCCGTCGATCGTGGCTGAGTTCTCGCGCCAGTCGGAGGCGGCGGAAAAGCGCAGCGCCGTCTCGGACAGCAGCGCCGACTTGCCGGCACTGCTCGAATCGCCGTTCGATGTGGCGGTCAGGCCCTGTTCGATCGTCGGCCGGATGACGAAGGAACCCCATTTGACGCCGGTGGCAGCAAACGGATCATCCTCCGGTTTTTTCTTCTGGCCTTCGATGGCGTCCGTGCGCTCCGCGCCTGGGTCGAGCTTCTGCCTGTCGGCACTGTCGATGGTGAGGGCGCGGCGGTTGGCCGTGCCCGCATCGGTCTCTTCACCATCGGCAGCGTCCGTCGTGGAGGCCGTCGTGGAAGCGGTGATGTCGGAGGCGCCGGCCGTCGATTTCTTCTTCTTTTTCGATTTGTCGGCAGCCTTGTCCTTGGCCTGGTCAGCCGCATTCTGCCTGACGGTCGATGAGCGGCGGCGAGGCTTGGGCGGCGCCGCAGTGTCGGCGGCCGTGTCGTCGGTGGCTGACGCCGGGTCGAAGAGGCTGCCGGTCGCGTTGGCGTCGCCAGTGTCGGCGTCGTCAGGCACGGCACCGGCGCTGGCCGGCAGATAGGTGCGGGCCGGCGCATTGGCCTGCGCTGCATTGGCCGGCTGTTGACCCTGCGCTGCCAGGGCCAGCTGTCTCGCCTTGCGCTGCTGGTCGGACAGGATCGCCGATTCCGAAACCTCGCCGCGCAGTTCGGTTTCCTGAGCATGGAGCGCCGCCGGGCGCAGCAAGGCAAACATGCTGGTTGCCAGCAGCAAGGCGCAGACCGCCTTGCCCCCACGTCCTGTCGAATTTTCTGGCTGGGCCCCGGACATCGCCACCACTGCTTGCGCGGCGCACGCGCGCCATACTTACCGAACCGTAAATGGGGATGGTTAACGGAGAGTTGAGGCGGCGGCCCGTCAGCCGCCTGAAGCGCTGATTTCCAAAGGGAATCATACCGCGTGCGTCAAGCTTTTGGTTTTCGCCTCTACCGTCGTCAAAAACCACCGCACACGTTCGGGCAACATGCCTTGGGCCATTTCTGTTGGACAGCGCGCCGGCAAAGCGCTAATCGCATCAGCCATGCATGCGGGATCCATGGATAAGAAACCTTCGGACAGGCAAGCCTCGATCGCTTCGGCGCTGAGGACGGTGGCGACAGAACAGGCTGGGGTTGCAGCCCTTGCCGAGGCCTTGGAGAACGGATTGGCCGCGCCTTTCGCGCAGGCGGTCGAGATGATCTCTGGGATTGAAGGCCGGCTCATCGTCACCGGTGTCGGCAAAAGCGGCCATATCGGTTCGAAGATCGCGGCGACGCTGGCCTCCACCGGCACGCCGGCTTTCTTTGTCCATCCCGCAGAAGCCAACCACGGCGATCTCGGCATGATCGCCAGGGACGACGCCATCATCGCCATGTCGTGGTCGGGCGAGAGCAAGGAACTGATGGGCATCGTCGCCTATTCCAGGCGCTTTTCCATTCCGCTGATCGCCATCACAGCCGGAGAGACATCGGCGCTGGCGCGGGCGGCGGACGTGGTGCTGCTTTTGCCGCGCGCTCCGGAAGCCTGCCCGCACGGCCTGGCGCCAACGACATCGACGCTGCTGCAACTGGTGATGGGCGACGCGCTGGCGATCGCGCTGCTCGAAGCACGCGGCTTCACGCCGGATCATTTCCGCACCTTTCACCCGGGCGGCCAGCTCGGCGCCAACCTGACGCAGATCCGCGAGATCATGCATGTCGGCGACAGGCTGCCGCTGGTGGTTGCGGGCACCGGCATGCATGACGCGATCCTGGAATTGTCGCGCAAGGGATTTGGCTGCGTCGCGATCAGCGACGCAGACGGTGCGCTGGTCGGCATCATCACCGATGGCGACATCCGCCGTCACATCGGCAGCAATCTGCTGGCGATGACGGTGGATCAGGTGATGACAAAAGGCCCGAAGACCGCGACGCCGGACACGCTGGTGGCAACGGCGCTGCAAACGATCAACAATTCAGCCATCACCAGCCTGATGGTGGTGGAGGGCCGGAAACCAGTCGGCCTCATCCACCTGCACGACCTGCTGCGCATCGGCGCCGCCTAAGGGTGTGCTGATATTCAGGTGATGCCGGCCTGACCTGAATCTGCGCGCTCGTTCAGACCGCCTCGACGGTCAGTTCCAGATCCGTATCGGCCGCACCCGTTACGCGCACTTGCGTGCCGGCCGGCAAATCCGGCCCGGAGACACGCCACAGCGTATCGCCCAGCTTGATGCGGCCGCGTCCGTCCCGGATCGGCTCGGCAAGTGTCGCCATCCTGCCGACCATTTGCGCGCCGCGCCGGTTGAGCAGCGGCTGGTCGGTCGGGTCGTTGCGGCTGCCGACCAGCTTTTTGCCGACATAGGCCGAGACCAGCGACAGCGCCAGGAAGGCGAGGACCTGAACCTGCCAGGTCCAGAAGCCGGCGTCCCAGATCAGCAGCGACACGGCGCCGATGATCAGCGCGGCGATGCCGATCCACAGCATGAAGATACCCGGTGCGATGATTTCCATCACCAGCAGGACGAAACCGAGTACCATCCAGTTCCACGGGCCGAGTTCGGAAACGATGCGGTCGATCATTGGTTTCGACCTCAGTTGTCGGTTGGGCGAACGACCGGCGGGCGCGCGGCCTGCCTTTGCGAGCCGGTCGTGCCTTCGCTGCGGAAGACTTCCTTGGCGATCTCGCCGATGCCGCCGAGCGAGCCGATCAGCGACGACGCCTCGAAGGGCATCAGCACGATCTTGCTGTTGGTCGCCGTGCCGATCCTGCCAAGCGCTTCAGTGTATTTCAGCGCTACGAAATAGTTCAGCGCCTGCACATCGCCTTTGGAGATCGCTTCCGACACGACCTGGGTGGCGCGGGCTTCCGCCTCGGCCGAACGTTCGCGCGCCTCGGCATCGCGGAAGGCGGCTTCCTTGCGGCCCTCGGCCTCGAGGATCTGCGACTGCTTGAGACCTTCGGCGGCAAGGATCTGCGCGCGCTTGTTGCGTTCCGCCGTCATTTGCCGGCCCATCGATTCGATAAGGTTGGCCGGCGGGTTGATGTCCTTGATTTCGACGCGGGTGATCTTGATGCCCCACGGATGGGCCGCTTCATCGACGACGCGCAGCAGGCGCTCGTTGATGGCGTCGCGGTTCGACAGGAGTTCATCGAGGTCCATCGAACCCATGACGGTACGGATGTTGGTCATCGTCAGGTTGAGGATAGCGTTCTGCAGGCCGGCAACCTGGTAGGCGGCCTGCGCTGCGTTGAGGATCTGGAAAAAGGCAATGCCGTCGACACCGACGATGGCGTTGTCCCGGGTGATGATTTCCTGGCTCGGGACGTCGAGCACCTGCTCCATCATGTTCATCTTGGCGCCGATGCGGTCGATGAACGGGTAAATGAAATTGAGACCCGGGCTCAGTGTCTTGGTGTAACGGCCAAAACGCTCCACCGTATAATTGTAACCTTGCGGGATTGTCCTGATGCCTTTGATCAGCAGCACCAATACCAGAAGTGCAAGTGCACCAACCGCAATATCGAAACCACTGAAATCCATTTGGCTCTCCCTCAGACGAAGGCCGCTCAAGCCATTCTCGCGCAGCCGACTTCACCAAAGACTTAAGTGTATTTCAGATGCGTTACAATCAGGTGATGATGGATTGTTTATAGGGTTGCACTCAGCGGTTGAAGGCAAACAACCTGGCATCCGTGTCATCCAGCCCGTTGATCGAAGCCGGGACAATCTCGGAAGCGATCTGCGAGAAGGTGATGCCGTTGCCGCCGTAGCCCAGCACCGCATGGATGCGCGGGTGGCGGGGAATGGCGCCGATATAAGGCAGGCCGGTGGTCGTGGTGCCGAACGAGCCGGTCCAGGCAAAATCGGGTCTGGTGTCGAGATGCGGAAATATCAGGCCGAGCTTCTCGGCGATGCGTGTGCTCTTGTCGGCGATCAGCTCGTCGCGCCGCGCTTCGTCGATAAAATCCTCGTCCTCGCCGCCGCATATGACCCGGCCGTCGACCGTCGTGCGCATATACAGATACGGCTCCGACGCTTCCCAGATGAACGCTGCGTCCGGCCAGAGCTTTCGCGGTTGCGGGCGTGTCGCAATCGCCCATGTCGAGATGATCCGGTGGGCCGCGGCCGGCACGATGTCTACAAGTTCGTAGCCGGTGGCCAGAACAACATGTCGTGCGGTTATGGTCGGGCCATCCCTGGTCGCGACGACAACAGCTTCGGCGCTGTCCTCGATCATTGTGGCTTCGACGGGGGCATAGAAGCGTGCCTTGCGCTCCAGGGATTTCAGCAGCAGCCCAGCCGTCAGCTTGCGCGGGTCGAGCGCGATGTTGCCGTGGCCGAGAATGGCGCCTTCGCGGTCGATGCCGAATTTCTCGGCTAGCTGTTGTCGGGTTAAGCAGATGGCGCCGATGCCGGCTAGCCGACGTGCCTCGGCCTCGTCGCGCAGTTCCGACGGACCAAGCATCGTGCCGGCCAGATAGAGTGATGGCATGCGGCTCAGGCCACAGTTGATGCCGAGTTCGGCAATCCGTCCGGCGAGATTGGAAACGGCGAGCCGCGAGCGTCGCCAGGCCTGCTGGGCCGAGGCTCTGCCAACCATCTTCGCGAGCGTGGAGAGAGGCTGGTCTATTTCGAATGCCACCAGTGCGGTGGTTGCGGCCGTCGAGCCCTTCAGCGGGCCGCGCCGGTCGATGCAGATCACCCGATGGCCATCGGCCGTCAGCGCCTCGGCCATCATGGCGCCGCTGATGCCCATGCCGACGATCAGCACATCCGTCTTGACATCTCGGGTCAGACTGTCCGTCGGCACCGCAGGCGCCCGATAGGCGGACCAGACGGGCCGGCCACTACTGAGGTCGAGTTTGCGGGACATCGAATTCTCCGGAGGGCGCGCCTTAACGCCTCGGAGCAGGCGTGTTCCGGTTCAGACCCAGCCGGACAGTTCGCGCCGCACCATCGCCTCGATCACCGCCATCCCTTCCGCGCTATCGTTGAGGCAAGGGATATGGGCGAAATTCTTGCCGCCGGCATGGTGGAAGGTTTCGGCCGCCTCGCGGCCGATCTCGTCCAGCGTCTCGATGCAGTCGACGGAAAAGCCGGGATTGACGATGGCGATCGACTTGACGCCGTCCTGCGCGAGTTTCTCGACCGTCTTGTCGGTATAGGGCTGCAGCCATTCCTGCGCCCCGAAGCGCGACTGGAAGGTGATGATCAGTTTCTTGTCATCCCAGCCAAGCCGTTCGCGCAGCAGCCGCGTCGTCTTCTGGCAATGGCAATGATAGGGGTCGCCCTTCTCGAAATAGGGTTTTGGAATGCCGTGATAGGAGGTGATGACCACCTCCGGCTCGAAGTCCAGCGTCGCCAGATGCCGTTCAATCGAGCGCGCCAGCGCTTCGATGTAGACCGGTTCGTCATAGTAGGGCGGCACGCTGCGGACGGCCGGTGCGCGGCGCATTTTCATCAGCGCGCGAAACAGCTGGTCGTTGGCTGTTGCCGTGGTCGTCGCTGAATATTGCGGATAGAGCGGGAAGGAAAGAATGCGGTCGCAGCCCTGGTCGACCAGACGCTGGGCAATGCTGGCGGTTGAAGGGTTGCCGTAGCGCATCGCCCAGTCGACGACGACATCAGGCAGGTCGCTCAGCGCTTCGGCCAGCTTTTCGGCCTGGGCGCGGGTATAGGTGCGCAGCGGCGACTCGTTCTTTTCCCGGTTCCAGATCCGTGCGTAGTTGGCGCCCGACTTCTTGGGCCGCGTGGTGAGCACAAGGCCATAGAGGATCGGATACCAGATTGCCCTGTTGAGCTCGATGACGCGCGGGTCGGACAGGAATTCACGGAGATACCGCCACATCGGCTTGAAATCGGTGCCGTCGGGCGTACCCAGATTGACCAGCATGACGCCTATCCTGCCCGCCTTGACCGGCGGATGCCCAGCGGGCAACGGGCCGAGCGCCTTTGCGGCCTTGGGTTCGGCAGGGGTGGGAAGCGTCATAAGGGTTCTCCGGAAGACGCGAACCTAACCATCTTGCGCGCGCATTCAATGCAGCGTCTGGCCGCACCTTAAAGCGGATTGTCTGAATGGATTCAGACGACCCGCTTTAAGTCTTTGTTTTTATGCATGTCGTTCTCCCAAAACCGAGTTCACTTTTGGGCGACATGCATTAGCCCGAAAACAGGACGCCCGTCCGGTTTTCGGGGGGGGCGGCGTCATTCAGGCATCTAAGCGAGGCTATTTCGGCGGGATGGTCAGCGTTGCGCCGACCGGAAGCCGGCGCGGCTCATAGCCCTTGTTGGCGCCCGAAATGACCTTCCATTTGGCGCCGTCGCCATAGGCCTTCTTGGCCAGATCCCAATAGGTGTCGCCGGCAACGATGACATGGCTGGCTTCGGCCGGCGTGGCCTCCGCGGGCTTTGCCGGTTCTGCAGGTGCGGGAGCTGCTTCAGCGGGCTTTGCTGGCTCGGCCGTTGCCGGCAAAGCCGGTGGCGCTGGTGGGGGAGGCGCTCCCTCGGTCGATACGGCCGGTGGTGTGTTGGCGATATCGCCCGAGTTGGCCGGCAATTCAGGCATTGCAGGTGCCGCTTCAGCAGGCTTGGCGGCTTCAGCCGGATCGGTTGCCGGGGCCGCAGGCGCCGCAGCGACGGTCGCGGCTATTTCGGTGATGCGGCCGTCGAGCTCCGGCGTGTAGGGTCGGTGGGCACCGAGATAGTCGGCAACCACCTGTTCGAGGCCGGGGCCGTAATCGTAGGCATTCTTGGCCTTGTCGGCGAAGACCTTGTAGCCGTCGCCGCCCTGGCGGACATAGTTGTTGGTTGCGACCAGATAGTCCTTGTCCGGCTTGATCGGCGTCCAGGCGCCGCCTTCCATGACTTCCACCGACTTGACGCGGCCGGCATTGGGCGCGACGGATTTGTCGAAGGAATATTTCAGGCCGGCGACCTGCGGGAAGCGCCCGGCGCCGTCCTCGACCTGGCTGAGGCCGCCCTCGAGGCCAGCCACCAGGTCCTTGCCGGAAATCTGGAAGGTCGCCAGCGTGTTCTGGAACGGCAGCACGGTCAGCACCTCGCCCATGGTGACGGTGCCCTTGTCGATCGAGGCGCGCAGGCCGCCGCCATTGGAGATGACGATCTCGACGCCCTGTCCCTTGACGCGGTCGAGGATGGCGTCGGAGACGAGATTGCCCATCGCGCATTCACGGGTGCGGCAGCTCTCACGACTGCCGTCGATGACGTCGGTGGTTTCCGCCACTTCCTTGTTCTTCAACGCCTCGATCGGCGCTCCAAGCTCCTTGATACGGGCGAGCACGGCCGGGTCGGGGGTGATCGACTTGTCGAGATAGATCGGGTCGCCGCTGGCCGATTTGACGACGCCATTGTCGTCGAACACCACCTTGAACTCGCCGAGATATTTCGAGTAGGACGCCGCCTGCACCACCGGCACCTTGTAGCCGTCCGGATTGTCGACCATCGTCGGGTAAGGGCCTTCCGCCTTCGGATCGGTGTTCGACAGCAGGGAATGGCTGTGGCCGCCGACGACGACATCGACGCCCGGGATCTTGGCAATCACGTCGCGCTCGCGCCTGTAGCCGATATGGGTCACGGCGATGATCTTGTTGACGCCTTCGCCCTTGAGCTTTT
Source organism: Mesorhizobium sp. M0243 (assembly GCF_040321775.1). NCBI lineage: Bacteria > Pseudomonadati > Pseudomonadota > Alphaproteobacteria > Hyphomicrobiales > Phyllobacteriaceae > Mesorhizobium > Mesorhizobium sp. M0243. Next base: position 20,535 of record NZ_JAMYSF010000034.1, read on the forward strand.
CGACTTCGGCGGTGATCGACTTGACGTCGTCCTCTATTGCGACGTTGGGTCCGGGGGAGGCGAGGTCCGGCGTGTCGTTGGTGATCGCGCCGATGATGCCGATCTTCTGGCCGTCGACCTCGACGACGATCGATGGCTTGACGCGGTCGCCGAGCTTGGATTGCGCGTTGGCCTTCACATTGGCGCCCAGCACCGGGAACTTGATCATGTCGAGGAACGGCGCCAGGGCCGCCTCGCCGTCGTCGAATTCATGGTTGCCGAGGGCCATGGCATCGAACTTCATGTCGTTGAGGAATTCGCCTTCGACCTTGCCCTTGTAGGTCGTGTAGAACAGCGATCCCTGGAAATTGTCCCCGGCGCTGAGCAGCAGCACGTTCTGGCCTTCCAGCTTCTTGCGCTCCTGGGCGATCGCGGTGATCAGCCGGCCCGCGCCACCGATGCACTCGCCCTTGGTCTCCTCGTCCGCCGAGCAGGTCGATTCATACTTGTTGTTGCCTTCGATGCGGCTGTGCCAGTCGTTGATATGCAGGATGTTCAGCGTGTAGTCGGCAAAGGACGCGCCGGCCGACAGGCCGAGTACTGAGGCTGACAGGGCTGCAATGGCGGCAAGCTTCTTCATCTTCGTCTCCCGGAAAGCTGATCAGAGGCCATTAGCGCCGTTGCTTGACTGGAACATAACAGCCGGCGCTTCGGCCATGTTCCCATCGCGTTCCGGATGACGCAAGCGGAATCCGGAACCCTTTGCCGGAATAAAAAAGGACGGCGGCCAACCGGCCGCCGTCCTTGGAAAACCAATAGTCGTGGGTTCAGACGCGCCTTGTCAGCACGAAATTCTGACCGCTGGAGCTGGTGCAGTTGAGCTGGCTTGTCGACACCATCAGGCAGTTGAAGCTGACCGCGGTCTGGCGGATCAGCGAGGTGCCGTTGATCTGCACCGACGTGGCGCCGGTCATCGTGTAGCTGCCGTCGGCAAGCTTCTGGCCGGTGTCGGTGGCCACGGTCGTGAAGGTACCGCCGGCAAAGGTCGACAGGCCGGTGCCCTTGGCGTCGATCCACGAGCCCTCGACGCCTTTCGGCGCCGCTGCCATCGGCGGTTCATCGGGGCCGCTGGTCGCACAGGCGGCGAGCATCGTCGCAATGGCACCCGCCACGCTCATCGAAAGAATTTTGCGCGCAATGATCATGTGAAAATCCTCTCCTCTCGCATCGGCCCGAAAATCGGAATCGATTTTCGACAGGCACGAGGCGTGCATCCAAGTTTCCAGAGCGACGTGCGTCCAGATGAACACGTATCGCTGTGGTCCGCATCCCTTCAATCGCCCGATTTCCGGGCGATTGCAAGGCAGTGAGGCAGGTAGGCGGTGCTGCTATCGCACAAGGATGTTGCGGAACTGCCACGGGTCGTTGCGGTCGAGGTCTTCCGGGAACAGGCCGGGACGGTTATCGAGCGGCGTCCAGTCGGTGTAGTAGCCCTTGACCGGTCCGAGATACTGGGACTGCACTTCCAGGCACCGCCTGTAGTCCATCTCGTCGGCTTCGACGATGCCAGCCTCGGGGTTTTCCAGCGCCCAGACCATGCCCGAGAGCACTGCCGAGGTGACCTGCATGCCGGTGGCGTTCTGATAGGGCGCCAGCTTGCGGGCCTCGGCGAGCGACAGCTGCGAGCCGTACCAGTAGGCATTCTTGTCGTGGCCGTAGAGCAGCACGCCGAGTTCGTCGACGCCGTCGATCAACTCGTTCTCGTCGAGCACATGATGCACCGGCTGAGGCTTGCCGGCGGCGCCGAACATCTCGTCAAGCGACAGCATCGCGTCGTTGCAGGGATGGTAGGCATAGTGGCAGGTCGGGCGGTAATGCACCTTGCCCTTCTTCGAACGCACGGTGAAGAAATCGGCGATCGAGATCGCCTCATTGTGCGTCACCAGCAGGCCGTATTGCGCGCCGGGCGTCGGGCACCACGAGCGCACGCGCGTGTTGGCGCCCGGCTGCTCCAGATAGATAGCTGCCTTCGAGCCGTGCTTGTGCTTCTTGGCGTTCTTCGGCATCCATGTCTCATGTGTGCCCCAGCCAAGTTCCGCGGGCTGCAGGCCCTCGGAGATGAAGCCTTCGACCGACCAGGTGTTCCAGAACACATTCATCGGCTTCGGCTTCTTGGTGCGCTGGGTGTCGCGTTCGGCGATGTGGATGCCCTTGACGCCGGCCTTCTTCATCAGCTTGGCCCAGCCCTCGCGGTCGTCCTGCGCGGGCTCCGAGAATTCCAGGCCAAGATCGGTGGCGAGATTGACCAACGCCTGCTTGACGAACCACGAGACCATGCCTGGATTGGCGCCGCAGGTGGAGACCGCCGTGGCGCCGCCGGGCTTGTCGTGCTTTTCCTTGAGCAGCGACTCGCGCAGCGTGTAATTGGTGCGGCTGGCGTTGTCCGCCTTGGCGTCGAAATAGAAGCCGAGCCACGGCTCGACGACGGTGTCGATGTAGAGCACACCGAGCTTGCGGCAGAGCCGCATCAGATCCACCGAGCCGGTATCGACCGACAGGTTGATGCAAAAGCCCTGGCCGCCGCCATTGGTCAGAAGCGGGGTCAAGAGCTTTTTGTAGTTCTTCTCGGTCACCGCTTCCTGGACGAAGGCGATGCCGCGCTCGTCGAGCAGCTTGCGGTCGGTGTCGCGCGGGTCGATGACCGTCATGCGCGACTTGTCGAACTTGAAATGGCGTTCGATCAGCGGCAGCGTTCCCCGGCCGATCGAGCCGAAGCCGATCATCACGACGGGGCCGCTGATCTCACCGTAAACGGGCCAGTTTTCATTCGCCATTTTATCGAGCACTCCTTCAAAACCCAGGAAACTGGGAAAACACGCGCAAAACCGGGAATTTCTGCCCGGCGGCCATGCGCTACATCATAGATCATTGTCACAAACCAGCGAAAAGCGCCAACCAGCGGCTACGCTGCGTTGGCTACGTGGTTAAGGCCGAAACCGTGGATGAGTGGCTCTATCCGAGCCTGAGCTTGCCCATTCGCCAAGCGCACCGGTTTAACGGATTTTTGCCCTCGGCGCGGCTGTGGACGCCCGAACCACCAGTTCCACGGGCAGAACGACTTGGCGGGGCGGTTGATTGTCAAGAACCATGCGGGCGGCGAGCCTGCCTTTTCCGATCACGTCTTGCGCGACAGTCGTCAACGGAGGCGTGGTGCGTGCGGATTCGGCAGTGCCATCGAAGCCGATAACCGACACATGGCGCGGCACCTCTATGCCACGACGAACCGCCTCGTCGAGTATTGTGATCGCTTGCCAATCCGACATGGTCAGGATTGCGGTTGCTTCGGGCACATTGTCGAATACCACCGCCCCAGCAGATGGATCGCCCGGCGTCGTCTCGATGATCGGAACATCGTCGATCGACAAGTTCGCCTCCGCCAAACCCTGTTTGAAACCGTCGAGCCTTTCGTCGTCGAGTGAGAAGCCGGCTAGAAGCGGGCGCTCTGCCTGTCCGGGCATGTGCACGATCGGAGGGCCTGGAGTCCTCCGTATGGAAAGGATGGCAAAATGCCGGTGCCCTAACCCGGTCAGATGCCGGACGGCGGCGACCGCGCCACTTCTGCCGTCGATCTTTATCGAATTGATGTCGGGACCTGCGTCATTTTCGAGAATGACGAAGGGCAGGCGCCGTCGTTGTGCCGATGTTATGAGACCGATGTCCCCGCTGTGACCAAGGATGAAGCCGTCAACGAGGGCCTCGCGGATGCTGGCGAAGCGGGTATTGTCGGTGCCGTTTACAAGGCTGAGCGTCGTTCCGGCCTCGTCGCAGGCGAGCGAAACGCCCAGCACCAACTCGCGGCCATAGGGGCTTCTCATCACCTCGGCGATGGCGTAGGCGCCAGGTGGCATGAACCCGATGGCATTGAACTTGCCATCCCGCAGCAATCGTCCTTTCGGGTCGGGGCCGCCAAATCCGAGCGCTCTCGCGGCCGCTTCAACACGTTGGCGCAATTCAGGCCTGACCAGTTCCGGCCGGTTGAAGACGTTGGAAACAGTGCCCCGGGAGACACCGGCAGCCTTGCCCACATCGGCTAGCGTTGGCATTGTGATTCACCCATTTCCCTTCAGTTAGACCATTTTTTTGGAGCGCTCCAAGAATTTCGTTGACTCGAAAGTGAAAAAGGCGGATCGTATCACTTGGAGCGCTCCAAGTAAACATATCTGGTATATTTCGCGTCTGAAACAACGGAGATTGTCAAAAGGCTTGGTCACAGCGGCGGCCATGCCCAAGGAGAGAGTCATGGCAGAAACCAATGTTTTTCCAGCCTCGCTTGTCGGTAAGTCTTTCGACTGCGTTTTCGGCCCGTTCGTACCCCGGCTGACGTTTTTCTCGCCGGAGGAATTGCATGTGCAGGCGTCGATCGGTGCCACCGAAATTGACGAGATGGTCAAGATCGACATGACCAGCGTACGCCCGAACCTCGTTCTCATGAGCTGGACGGAGCAGAGCGGCAACTTCATCGTGCAGTTGCAGGATCATGAAAACGGGATCGTCCATAATTATGCGCGTCTGGCCGATGGGCAGCTCTTCTGTGCCCAAGGTGCCATTCAATCCGTTGCGGTGGCGTGACACTGCCGCGTCTTGGCCCGGCCGACCGCGTGCGGCCGGACTCCGATCTGCTGAAGTGCCTGTCATCGATTTCCCTAATGGAGGAGGAAAGTGCGATGGAACTCGCTTACGACAGTCATCTGCTTGCCCGAATTCTGTTGAGCGTCGCGACCGTGGGCTACGGTGTGGTGACGATCAAAGCCGACCTCAACGCCACCCACGCCACCAATCCGCTGTGGACCCCGCACGCCCGGTTTCACGTCGTTTGGCAGGTGCTGAGCTACACCGGAGTTGCGCTGATTGCGCTGGGGCTTATCTGGATCGAGGGGCCACTCGAAGCCGAGCGGCTCTATCTCGCAGGGGGATTGGGCGTCGCTATGTACGGAGCGTTCTTCGTGGCAATGGTCTCACGACCGATTTATGGCGGCGTGCTCTACGACGAGAACGGCTATCTGCCATTCCGACCGCCGTTCGGACCGGCGGGTTGGCGGTGGGATGTCAACGTCACCGTCTTTAGCGCGATGTCCGCGATCCTGCTGCTGGGCCTAGCCGCGATTTAGGACAGCGCCAGCGCCCCGAGCCGGTCGACTAGCCGATCGCGGTCTGATGTCAGGCCCTTGTAGTCGAGCTGCGCGAGATCGAGCGCCTTGAGCTGGGCGGCGAAAGACGCCGCGAGCTTCGCCCGATCAGGGTGCCTGGCCAGCACGGCGAGCGGGTCGAGATGGATGCGGATGGTGAACAGGATATCGCGTGAAACAGGCAGTTTGCGCAGGGTTTGCCGCTCGACGCGGATGAAGGCATGGGCGTCGATGTCGCCATCGGGAAAGCGCGACGGCCGATTTGTAGCGCGGTCGATGCGCTGCAGGTCGGAAAGCGGATGGTAGAGCGCGTTATCGGACTGGATCGACCAGTTGTAGCGCTCGACGGCCTGCCCCTGGAGGCCATCGAACATCCGGTTGATGAGTTCCGCCGGACGCGTGCCCGGGCCGAAACCCGGCACCGGCGCGTGGATGTCCTGCAGCGGCTTGCCAAATTTTTCCAGGAGCGACCAGGACGAGGGAAAGCAAAGCGAGCCGGCAACCAGCCGCCAGCCGCTGTCACTGCTGCGCATCAGGATGAGGTCTTCCTGGACGAGCTGTGAGGCCTTGGCCAGCGGCGCATCGGCAAGGGAAGCAGGCAGACGGTTCGCCGCGCCCGCCACCTCGACGCCTGATCCGCCGAGCCGATGGGGTTCGGGGAACCTCTCCAAGAGATGCGCAGCGAGCAAGTCGAGCACTTCCTGCTGGGCGTCCCGCGTGCCGTTTTCCTCGACGAAAACGCGCTCTGGGGTTTCGGCATAGAGCCGGCGCTTTTCGGCGAGATACGGCAGCAGATGGGCGTCGACCTCGATCCAGTCCGCCGGGTCGAGCGGCTTCAGCCCGATACTGAACAGTTTCGACGAGCCGTCATAGGGCGTGTGGGTGGGCGGCGTATGCTCTGGGGGTGTGTGAGTGGGCACAGTCGTCATGTTTCAGGTCAGTCTTGCGGGGATTAGTCCGCGCAGCGAATTGCCGACGAACAGGGACTTGGCGGATTTCAGATCGTCCAAGCTGTAGATTGCTTCGCGGGCGCGGCCTTCATCCAGAAGCTGCGCGCGCAATACACCAGGCAGCAGGCCGCAGTCTAGCCGGGGTGTGACCAGCACGCCGTCGCCGAGATCGGCAAAGACATTGGTGATCGTGCCTTCACAGATCTCGCCGCGCTCGTTGGCCATAAGCACCTCGTCGGCCTGGGTGACGAGATATTCGGCGCGGGCATGCGTGTAGAGCTGTCGTCGGCTGGTCTTGTGGCGCAGCAGCGTGTCGTTCGAATCGAGACTCGTCCGCGCCAGCCGCAGTATCCATACCTTGTCGGCGGCGAGCGGTTCATAAGGTTGCGCCGAGGCCGTCACCTCACCATCGTGCGACAGGACAAGCCGCGTGCGCATGGCAACGCCGGAACCGCCGGCCGCGCTGCTCAGCGCCTCGCCGACCGTGCCTGGATCACAGTGGAAGCCGAGCTCCGCCGCCGAGCCATAGAGGCGCGCAAGATGACGATCGAAGCGCAGGAAGCCCGAGCCGGGTTCCCAGCGCATGGTCTCGATCAACTGAAAGTCGGCGGTGTTCCCGTCGCGAAGCGCGCTTTCAGCAGACACTCCTGATACTCCTCCTGCGCCGTCGAATCGAAGACGACGCCGCCTCCGACATTGTAGACGGCCTCGCCGCCCGAAAAGAGCGAGATGGTGCGGATCGCCACGGAAAAGCGCATCGGGCCGCCGGGCGCGATCCAGCCTATGGCGCCGCAATAGGCATCGCGGGGCGTGCCTTCCAGATCGCGCAGGATCTCCATGGCACGGATCTTAGGCGCGCCGGTAATCGAACCGCAAGGAAACAGCGCCGCGAAAATCTGGCGGATAGAGAGACCCGGCAGCAGTTTGGCCCTGACGTCGCTTACCATCTGATGCACGGTCGGGTAGGTCTCGATGCGGAACAGCGCCGGCACGTCCAGCGTGCCCACCTCGCTGATCAGCGAGATATCGTTGCGCAGAAGATCGACGATCATCCGGTTTTCGGCCTGGTTCTTCTCGTCATTGCGCAGGAAGATCTTCTGCCGTTCGTCCTCGGCTTTGGTGGCGCCGCGCGGTGCCGTTCCCTTCATCGGATGCGTCTCGATCATGCCCTCGGCGTCGATCTCGAAGAACAGTTCAGGCGAGCGCGACAGCACGATGGGTTCACCGAGCGCGATCAGCGCGCCATATTTCACCGGTTGACGTTCGGTCAATGCATTGAAGGCGGCCAGCGGCTCGCCCGACCACTGCGCATGCACGGGAAAGGTCAAATTGCCCTGGTAGCAATCACCTTGCCGGATGTGCTGGTGCAGTCGCGAGAAGCGTTTTTCATAATCCTCGGGCGACCACGTCGCACGGGCGTCGAATATCGGGCCGTTGGTCGCCGTGGTGTTGCGCGGCGGCACCGCCTCTTCGACCGGGGCATCGAAAACCCCAAGGCACACGAGCGGGGAGCGGCGTCCGTGAGGCAGCAGGGGAACGAGCTTGGGTTCGAGCAGGTAGCCCGCCTCATACGAGAAATAGCCGGCAAGCCATTTACCTGCATCATGCGCGGCTTGTGCTGCTTCCAGAGCCGGCCCGAAATCCCCTGCTTCGTGCGCCACGATGATATCGGCCGGCTGGTCGAAAACGAGCTGGCGCGCGCTTTTGTCATTGCGAAAAATTGCGGCGGGCAGGGACATGGGCACCGAATGCTGGGGTCAATGAAGCCATCAACCGCTCTATATGGGGTGCCGCCCGCGCGCAATCGAGGGAACGGCACGCTGCCTCTTAAAGCCGACCTTTGGGCCAACTCAGGAACCAAGAGTAAACGGCGACGCCGATATGGCGCCGCCGTTTGCAATCTTCAGTACTCGCCTGGCGATCAGCTGTTGCTGGAGGTTCCGGCTGTTGGAAACTGCTTGGCGAATTCCTTCTCGTTGCCGGCGGCGAGCAGCTTGGCCTGCTCGATCCAGCGTTCGCGCGCGATGCGGCCGTCGAAATTCATGACGTCCTCGATCCGTTTGACATCGGCCGCTGTCCAGGACGCGATCTGGGCGAAGCTGGTGACGCCTTGCGCCTTGAGCAACTTCTCGTTGACCGGACCGATACCGATCAGCCGGCGCAGATTGTCGGGCTTGCTGGATGTTGGGCCGGCTGCTGGCTTGGCTGTTGTTGCAGGCTTGCTCGTCGCGGATTTGGCTGGAGCCGAGGCTTTGGTGGCGGCGGGTTTCGCCGCCGCCTTGGCAGAGACCGCCTTGGCAGAGACTGCTTTTGCCGCGGCCGGCTTGGCCGGCGCGGGCTTTGTGGCGGCGGATTTGGCCGTCGCTGGGGTCGACATCAGGGCCGCCGGCGCCTGGCTTGCCGGCTTTGCCGCGCTGCTTCCGGCGGCAGGCGCGGCCGGCGCGTCGCGCAGCCGGCGCTCGAGGTCGGCGCGGGTCTTGCCGCATGCATCGAGTTCGCCGGTCAGGCGGTCGCTGTCGGTGCGAAGCCTGTCGCGTTCGCTGCGTGTACGGTCGAGGTCGCCGCGCAAGCTGTCGAGTTCACCGCGCAGGCGCCCCCAAAGGAACCAACCGACCAACACGCCTATCAGGAACGCCAGGACCACGTAGAAAAAAGTGCCCATTGTCTCTCTCCAGTCAGATCCGTCTGCCGTGGGTCATGACCTTCGGCGAAGGACTACTCTTGGTGGTTCCGCGGTAAGCAGAACAGCCGGCTTCCGTTCGAGCTGTCGGCGATCGGCTTTTGCTTGCCCATGGTCAACGGCCGTTGTCGCGTTCGCCTGAGCGCCACGGCCGGCTGAGATTTCTCCTCGCCGATCCGCATGCGCTCCGGCTGAGCTTGGAGCGAAGGCTATCATAGAGCTTGTGGAAAGCTATCGGAAAACTTCGGTGGAGAGTACTTCAAGAACAGATATTTAGGGCGATAGTAGAGCTGTCCCAACATGCATTCCGGCTAAACTGTCAGAGCGACGCCTGAGGGATGCGTTTCAAGTGTCGAGCGCTTCCAGCTCGTCGATCAGGCCACTGATGACGCCAAGTCCGATCTGCCAGAAGGCGGGATCGGTGGCGTCGAGCCCGAAGGGCGCCAGAAGCTCGGAATGATGCTTGGTGCCCCCGGCGCGCAGCATTTCGAAATACTTGTCCTGAAAGCCGCGCTCGGCGTTCTGGTAGACCGCGTAGAGCGAGTTCACCAGGCAGTCACCGAAAGCATAGGCATAGACATAGAAGGGCGAATGGATGAAGTGCGGGATGTAGGTCCAGAACACCTCGTAGCCTTCGCGCAGCTTGATGGCGGGACCCAGACTTTCGGCCTGCACTTCGAGCCAGAACTGACCGAGCCTGTCGGAGGTCAGTTCGCCGTTCTTGCGTTCGGCATGCACCTTGCGCTCGAATTCATAGAAGGCGATCTGGCGCACGACCGTGTTGATCATGTCCTCGACCTTCTGGGCGAGCATGGCCTTGCGCTCGCGCCGGTCGGTGGTCTGGTCGAGCAGCGAGCGGAAGGTCAGCATCTCGCCGAAGACCGATGCCGTCTCGGCCAGCGTCAGCGGCGTCGAGGCCATCAGTGCGCCCTGGCCGCCGGCCAGCACCTGATGCACCCCATGGCCAAGCTCGTGCGCCAGCGTCATCACATCGCGCGGCTTGCCCATGTAGTTGAGCAGGACATAGGGATGCGCCGACGGTACGGTCGGATGGGCGAAGGCGCCAGGCGACTTGCCGGGCCGCACCGGCGCGTCGATCCAGTTGCGGTCGAAGAAGGTTCGCGCGATCTCGGCCATGTCGGGCGAAAAGCGCTGATAGGCGGACAGCACCGTGTTCCTGGCCTCGTCCCAGCCGATGATCGCCTGGGGCGTATCCGGCAACGGCGCGTTGCGGTCCCAGTGGTTCATCACCTCCATGCCCAGCCAGCGTGCCTTCATCGCGTAATAGCGGTGCGACAGGCGCGGATAGGCATCGCGAACGGCGGAAGCCAGGGCGTCCACCACGCTGCGCTCGACGCGGTTGGCGAGATGGCGTGAATCGGCGATGTCCTCGAAGCCGCGCCAGCGGTCGGATATTTCCTTGTCCTTGGCCAGCGTGTTGGTGATCAGCGTGAAGGTGCGCAAATTTTTGCGGAAGGTCGTGGCCAGCGCCTCGGACGCCCGGCGGCGCACCCCGCCGTCGGCGTCCTGCAAACGGTTCAGCGCCGGCTCCAGCGTCAGTTCCTCGCCGTCGATGTCGAAGCGAAGGTCGGTCATCGTCTCGTCGAACAGGCGGTTCCAGGCGCCGCGTCCGGTGATCGACTTTTCGTGGAAGAGCTGCTCGACGCGGTCCTCGAGCTGGTAGGGCTTGTCCTTGCGCAGATCGAGCACCCACGGCCGGTAGTGACCGAAGGCGGGATCGCCGACGAGCGCGCCTTCGATCGACGCATCGTCGATCAGGTTGAGTTCGAGCGCGAAGAACAGAAGGTGCGCGCTGGCGTCGGTCATCTTCTCCTGGACGTCACCATAGAGCTTGGCGCGCTGGGGATCAGCGGTGTTTCCGGCATAAACCAGTCCCGCATAGGAGACGATGCGGCCGATCAGTTCCTCCAGCGCCTCGTAGGCGACAAGCGCCTCGCCCAGCCTGCCGGCGCTGCCGCGCTCGGCCTCGGCGGCCAGCGTGCCCTTCCAGCGGTTCTCGAAGCTGACCGCATCAGTGGCGGCCTTGGCGATGTCGCGCTTCAGCTCCGGCGCATCCATGCCGGCATAGAGATCGGCAAGGTTCCATTCCGGCAGGTCGCCCAGCTCGGCCGCGCCCTGACCGGACGCCGGCGCCGCAAGCCGCCGAGCAGAGACCATGTTGCCAGAATCCTTATGCATTGCCGACACCTTCCGTGGCCAAGGCTCGAGGGGAAACGAGAAGCCGGTCAAATCCTAAGGAATTCATTCACCTGGTTTTTTGAAACCTTATTTAGAACCCTGTGCCAAGATGGTCCACAGGGCAGAATTCCTCGGGCGGGCAGTCATACCAGTCATGACAGGTTCCATACTCATAGTCGATGACGATCCGGTGCAACGCCGGCTGCTCGAAGCGGCGGTGACGCGGTTCGGCTACAGCGCAATCGTCGTCGACGGCGGCGCGGCCGCTCTCGATATCCTCGATGGACCCGGCGCCCGCGAGGTGTCGGTGGTCATCCTCGATCTGGTCATGCCCGGTCTCGACGGTATCGGCGTGCTGAAGGCGATGCGCGAACGCGACATCAACGTGCCGACCATCGTGCAGACCGCGCAGGGCGGCATCGAGACCGTGGTTTCGGCGATGCGTCATGGCGCCTTCGATTTCGTCGTCAAGCCGGCGTCTCCCGACAGGCTGCAGGCGTCGATCGGCAATGCGCTCAAGGTCGAGGCCGTCGAGGGCGAGGTCAAGCGCACGTCGCGCCGGCGCGGCGGCCTCCTGACCTTCAAGGACATGATCACGCACAGCCCGGCCATGGACAGGGTGATCCGCCTTGGCCAGAAAGCGGCGGCATCCAACATCCCGATCCTGATCGAGGGCGAGTCCGGCGTCGGCAAGGAACTGGTGGCGCGCGCCATCCAGGGCAGTGGCGACCGCCGTTCGAAACCCTTCGTCACGGTCAATTGCGGCGCCATCCCCGACAATCTGGTCGAATCGATCCTGTTCGGCCATGAGAAGGGCTCGTTCACCGGCGCCACCGACAAGCACACGGGCAAGTTCGTCGAAGCGCATTCGGGCACACTGTTCCTCGACGAGATCGGCGACCTGCCGCTCGACGTGCAGGTCAAGCTGTTGCGCGCGGTCCAGGACGGCGAGGTCGACCCGGTCGGCGGCCGCTCGACCGTCAGGGTCGACATCAGGCTGATTTCGGCGACGCACCGCAACCTCCTGCAGCAGGTCAAGGACGGCAAGTTCCGCGAGGATCTGTTCTATCGGCTGAACGTCTATCCGATCTTCGTGCCGCCGCTGCGCGACCGCCGCGACGACATCCCGTATCTGGTCACCCATTTCATGGAGAAGGTGGCGCCGGCCGACCCGCACCGTCGCCTGCAAGGTATTTCGGCGGCAGCGCTCGCCGTGCTGCAGGCCTATGACTGGCCCGGAAACATCCGGCAGCTCGAAAATGCCGTCTTCCGGGCCTCCGTGCTTTGCGAAGGCGATGTGCTTTCCGCCGAGGACTTCCCGCAGATACGGGCGCAAGTGGAAGGCACCGTCAACCTCGATTTGGATGGCGACGCGTCGTCGCCGTCCCTGTCTTTGGAGGGGCGCGATGACGAAGCCTTTCCCGGCGAGGGCGGCCCGGCAATCGCGTTCGATCCGCCGGCAAGGCTGCAGCCTCGCTTCGGCACGTTGCGGGCGCTCGACGAGCGCGGCAATGTGCGGGCACTTGCCGATGTCGAACTCGAGATGATCAAGCTTGCCATCGATCACTACAACGGACAGATGAGCGAAGTCGCCCGCCGACTCGGCATCGGTCGCTCGACGCTCTATCGCAAGCTCAAGGAACACGGCATCGATCCGGAGACAGGCCGCGTGGACCGACTCGCCTCCTAGGGCGATGCCGGGCTGAGCTTCGGCCCGAATCCGGCTTTGCCACAAGACCGGCGCCAGCTGCAATGCCATAACAGCCCTTGTGTCGCCGTTTCAGCGGCATTGTGGCTGTGTCATGGACAGCCCTGTTCACGCATTAAGGCTAACGGTAACAGATCGTGTTCGGGCCGAAGGCGAAAATCTGATCTAAACCAGCGGTTTACCAAGAAACCTTGTGAACAATTTTTGACGGGATATCGCCACGGTGTTACCGCATTTCGGCTTCAATAAGCGATGATTAACCATTAGGATCGATATTCGGGTGTGCTAATGCCACATCCGTTTGGACAAATCCGGGGACAAACGGCAGCCTGCAAGGCCTTTTGATTTGAACAGAATCGAACGACACACAAACAGGCGGCACCATCATTTGAGCGTCTGGCCGAAGTGGCTGGCAGTGTTGGTTGTCGCTTTTGGTTTTGTTGCCGCGGCTGCGAGCGGAGCCAGCGCCGAAACACGGTCGCTGAAGCTTTATCATCTCCACACCCATGAGAAGGCCGAGATCGTCTACAAGCGCAACGGCCGCTACGTTCCCGAGGGTCTCAGGAAGATCAACATCATTTTGCGCGACTGGCGTCGCAACGAGCCGACCAAGATGGATCCGCGTCTGCTGGATCTGGTCTGGGAAGCGTATCGGGAAGCAGGTGCCACGGACTACATCCAGGTCATCTGCGGCTATCGCTCGCCGTCGACGAACTCGATGCTGCGCGGCCGCAGCAGGGGCGTCGCCGAGAAGAGCCAGCACATGCTCGGCAAGGCGATGGATTTTTACATCCCCGGCGTGCCGCTGAAGAAGCTGCGTAACATCGGTCTCAAGATGCAGGGCGGCGGCGTCGGCTACTATCCGTCATCCGGTTCGCCGTTCGTCCACATGGATGTCGGCAATGTGCGCCATTGGCCGGGTATCAGCCGGCAGGAACTGGTCAGCCTGTTCCCCAATGGCAAGACGCTGCATGTGCCGAGCGACGGCAGGCCGCTGCCCGGCTTTGAGCAGGCGCTCGCCTCCTACAAGGCGCGCAAGGGTTCAGGCTCGCCGGCGATCGAAATGGCCAGTGCCGGTGGCAGCGGCAAGAAGTCAGGCGGGTTCCTGTCGGCATTCTTCGGCGGCGGCGACGACGAGGCCGAAGACAGCGCCGATGTCCAGACCGCTTCGGCCGCCCCCCCGCCCAAGGCGAGAAACCTGAAGCCGGCAGCAGCAGCCAAGACCAGCAACCTCCCGGGCATTGCCATCGTGGCGCCGGAGAATGCGCGGCGCGCCGAGATTCCGCAGGTGACCGAGCAGCAGGCTCCGGAGCCGGAAGAGGACACGCCGGAGACGATCATCGCGGCATTGCCGGCCCGAAGCATTCCGCTGCCGGATTTCGCACCGCGGCCGAAAGCCGATGTCGGCGCTCAGCAGCCTGAGAACGTTCCTTTTGCGATGGCGGAGGCGACAGCCACCACCGAGCAGGCTGTGGCGACCGCGCATGCGCCGGCGAGCGTTCCTTTCGGCTTGGCCGATGCAACGGCTTCGGCTAATCCGGCCCAGGTCGCGGTCAACAACATACCGTTGCCGACATGGCGTCCCGACAATTCGCTGCCGGCCGCTCTGGCTGCGCCGCCCAGCAAGGATGTGCTGATGGCGCTGGCCGAGACGGCTGATCAAGGCAAGACCGCGACCGATGCGTTCTCGGTGCTGCCGACGGCGCGGCCCGAGATGGCCAGGCCGGATGCGGTCAAGGCCGTGCTCGACGAGGCCAATGCACAGGTCGGTGCGGCCGATTACCAGCTTGCTTCCTTGTCCGGATCCGAGCCGCGTTCGGCGTTCAACGATCCGGGCACCAACGCCGCATCGCCGCGCGATGCTGTCGTTGCCCGTCCGGCCGGTTCCGATCCGGCCGCCGCGATCGGCGCCGGCGTCAAGACAACCCGCAAGGAATCGAGAGCCACCGCCCGCGACCTGAAGCCAGGCCCCAAGGCCATGGTGGTTGCAGCCGCACCGCAGGCGGCCCGCTGGGCATTGACCAGCGGCGAGCATGTCGCCGCCGTTTCAAGCGCGACGACGGCGCCTGGCTACGCCTACAGCATCGTGCACACGCCGCCGAGCGAGGTCTACACGGCCGGCTTCCAGCCGAGCAGCCAGGTGGCCGATGCCAATCGCTTCACCGGCAACGCCGTCAAGTTCATGTCGGTCGCCCGCTTCCAGACCAAGTAAAGCGACAATCAATCGACAAAGCCGCGCCGGGTAACCCGCGCGGCTTTTTGTTGCGCGGCCGCATTGCTCGCCGCTGGTCCAATCACGCCGGCCTGACATTGCCGTGATCGTGGAACTGCCCGGCTTTTCAAAGGTTTCTCCGGTGTTCGTTCAAACCCGGGGAGATCCATGAAGAACATCCTATTGGCATCGGTCATCGCATTGGCAACCGCTTCGGCGGCCATCGCCCCTACGCAGGCCGAGACCATTGTCGTCAAGACTCATGACCATATGCACATGAAGAAGCACTGCCGGACCAAGGTGGTCACAAGCTGGAAGCATCACCACAGGGTGGTTGAAAAGGTTCGGGTCTGCAGCTGATCCGGTTCGGAGCCGATTTGGCAAACCCGGTCGACGCGAGTCGGCCGGGTTTTTTCATGCCGTGGCCGAAGCCTTATTTCGCAAGCTTGCTCGCCGCGCGCGCCAGGGCTTCGATCTCGTCCCACTTGCCGGCCTTGACGAGGTCGTCGGGCGCCACCCAGGAACCGCCGACGCAGACCACGTTGGGCAGGCTTAGATAGTCGGCCGCGTTCTTGGCCGAGATCCCGCCGGTCGGGCAGAATTTCACATCGGCGAGCGGTGAGGCGAAGGCCTTCAGCGAAGCGATGCCGCCCGACTGCTCGGCCGGGAAGAATTTCAGGAAGCGCAAGCCGGCTTCGCGCGCGGCCATGATCTCGCCGGGCGTGATGGCGCCGGGCAGCAGCGGAACATCGCTGTCGGCGGCTGCCGCCAGAAGCTCGCGGGTGATGCCCGGGCTGACGATGAATCGCGAGCCTGCGCTCGCTGCCTTTTCGAACTGCCTGATATCGAGAATGGTGCCGGCGCCGACGATGGCTTCCTCGACCTCACCAGCCACACGCCGGATCGCCTCCAGCGCGTCGGCGGTCCTCAGCGTGATCTCGATCGCCGGCAGGCCGCCACGCGCCAGGGCGCGGGCCAGCGGCACGGCGTCAGCGACATTGGCGATCTTCAGCACCGGGATGACCGGCTGGCCGTTGAGGAGCGACAGGAGGTTTTCGGTCTTGCTGGGCATCTGTCTCTCCATATCCTAGTGCATGTCGCCCAAAAGTGCCCCTGGTTTTGGGAAGACGACATGCATAAAACAAAGACCTAAAGCGCGTCACATGAATTCGTTTCGGCGCGACGCGCTTTAGGACAATTCAACCGATTAGCAGACGGGTGTTTTTCTGTCCATGAAACGAAGCGTGTCGCGATGTCACGCGCCGTCGATGCTTGCCGGGATTCCGGCTCTGCCTTGAATCGGCTTGCGTGAGCGTTTAGTGGCTTTGGCAATGACATCACTTCTGCCCCTTCGCGTGGCCGCGCTCTACCGGTTTGCCCGGCTCGACGCCTTCGAGGAGCTGCGCGCGCCGCTCGCTGCCTTCTGTTGCGGGCGCGGCATCAAGGGCACGCTGCTTCTGGCGCATGAAGGCATCAACGGTACTGTCGCCGGCAGCGAAACGGCGATTGCCGAACTGATCGAGTATCTCGAAGCCATCGAAGGGCTCGCCGGCCTCGAGGTCAAGTACAGCGTGGCCGCGGACATGCCGTTCCATCGCATGAAGGTGCGGCTGAAGCGCGAGATCGTCACCATGGGTGTCGATGATATCGACCCTTCGAAAAGCGCCGGCACCTATGTCGCGGCGGCCGACTGGAACGCGCTGATTTCCGAGCCCGATACTGTTATCATCGACACGCGCAACGCCTATGAGGTGTCGATCGGCACCTTCAAGGGCGCGGTCGATCCAGCCACGTCAAGCTTTCGCGAGTTCCCGGCCTGGGTGGAAGCGCACCGGGCGGAGCTCGAGGGCCGCAAGGTCGCGATGTTCTGCACCGGCGGCATACGCTGCGAAAAGGCGACCGCCTACGTCAAGTCGCTCGGCTTCGAGGACGTGTTCCACCTCAAGGGCGGCATCCTAAAATATCTGGAAGAGGTTCCCTCCGAACAGAGCCTCTGGCAAGGCGAGTGCTTCGTCTTCGACGAGCGCGTTTCGGTGTCGCACGGCCTCGCCGAGGGCGAAGCGGAACTGTGCCGGGCCTGCCGCCGCCCGCTGACGCCGGGCGACCTGACGTCGCCCAAATTCGCCGCCGGTATTTCCTGCCCGCATTGCTTCGATGCGCGTTCGGACGAGGACCGCCAGCGTTATGCCGAGCGCCAGCGCCAGGTCGAGCTTGCGCAGGCGCGGGGCAGAGAGCCGCATATCGGCTCCTGATCCAGGCATCGAGCTGCTGCAAAGCGGCCGCTGTCATTGCAATGTCAAGTTTCGGGACTTACGTCTTCGACGTTCGAAACCTGCCCGTTCGGCCGGGCAAATCCTGGAGGCACTGAATGTTCGATCCCAAGAAGCTTCTCGACGATCTGCTCGGCTCGCAAATCCCCGGCACCAGCGGCACCGTTCGCGACAAGGCGGGGCAGGCCGTGCAGATGGCCAAGGACAATCCGCTGGCCGCCGGCGCACTGGCCGCCGTGCTACTTGGAACTGGTGCCGGTCGTAACGTAACGGGCGCCGCGGTGAAGCTTGGCGGACTGGCTGCCATCGGCGGTCTCGCCTACAAGGCCTACCAGAACTACAAGGCCGGCAACGCACCCGCCGAAGCACCGGCGGCCGGCGAACCGGAATTGCTGCCGCCGCCCAAGGACACCGCCTTCCACCCGTCGCAGGCGCCGCAAGGCGAGGACGAATTCACGCTGACCCTGATACGGGCGATGATCTCGGCGGCGAAGGCCGATGGCCATATCGACGATGAAGAGCGCCAGAAGATCGCCGGCAAGCTCAGCCTGGCCGGCATAGACTCCGATGCCGAAAAGTTCCTGATGGCGGAGCTGGCAAGCCCGCTCGACCTCGACACGCTGGTGGCCGGCGCCAAGACCGACGCGCAGAAGCTCGAACTCTACACGGCATCGCGCCTGACCATCGATCCCGACACCCGCGCCGAGCGTGGCTATCTCGACCTGCTTGCAGGCCGGCTCGGCCTGCCGGACGCGCTGGTCGACCATGTCGAGGCAACGGTTTCGGCGGCCAAGGTGCCGGCCAAGGCAGGGACATCACCCAATCCGCGCTGGTAGGCCAAAACGGCACAGGAGGCACTTTCCGGGTTAACCTCTCGTTAACCCAGCAAGCGCATCATTCAACACAGTCGGATCGGCTTTTCCTCCTCCCAAGCCCGGTTCAGATCAGGGGCGGTCGCCAATGGCCGCCCTTTTTGTCGGCCCGATCGGATGGACACGCTTGCCATCGCCGCCGTCATTTGCGATGCCTTCCTTTTTCGAGCCAAAACCCGAAAATCAGTCGAGCAAGCGCAGCTCTGCCGGAGGACAACAGCCATGACCGAGCAAAGAACCGCCATCGTCACCGGGGCCGGCACGGGCATCGGCAAGAGCGTCGCCACGGCGCTGCTCAAGAACGGCTGGAACACGGTATTTTGCGGGCGCCGCAAGTCGGTGCTGGACGCTGCGGTCGCCGAGGCCGGCCGCACCGACGCCAAGGCCTTGGCGGTAGCCTGCGATATCAGCAAGGCAGGCGAGGTCGACGATCTGTTCGAGACCGTGGCGGCGGCCTTCGGCCGTGTCGACCTGCTCTTCAACAATGCCGGCATGGGCTACAAATCGGCGCCGATCGACGAGATACCGGTCGAAGTGTGGAACGATATCGTCGGCGTCAATCTCACCGGTTCGTTCCTGTGTGCCCGTGCCGCCTTTGGCGCCATGCGCAAGCAGAAGCCGATGGGTGGCCGCATCATCAACAACGGTTCGGTGTCGGCCTATGCGCCGCGCCCGGGCTCGGTGCCCTACACGGCGACCAAGCATGCCATCACCGGGCTGACCAAGACGCTGGCGCTCGACGGCCGGCCTTATGACATCGCCTGCGGCCAGATCGACATCGGCAATGCGCTGACCGATATGGCGCAGCCGATGACGGTCGGCGTGCCGCAGGCCAACGGCTCGATATCAGCCGAAGCGGTGATGGATGTTCAGCGCGTCGCCGACGCCGTCGTCCATATGGCCAGCCTGCCGCTCGAGGCCAACGTGCTGTTCATGACCGTCATGGCGACCAAGATGCCGTTTGTCGGGCGTGGGTAGTTATTCTCCCGGTAGCTCTGCGCCGGGTAGATAGAGCGCGATAGGACGGATCTCGTAGACGGCGGTCGGATTGACGCGACGAAACTCGCGCGCGATAGCGATGGCATCGTCCCGCGTCGGGCAGTCGACGACATAGAGGCCGAGAAGCTGTTCCTTGGTTTCGGCGAAGGGGCCGTCGACGATCATGCCGTCGCGCAAGGTGCAGGCCGATTGTGTCGCGTCAAGCCGCGCCGACGGGCCAAGGCTGCCGTCGGCATAGAGCCCTTCATGGATCTTGAGCAAGTCAGCCATCAGCGCCGTATCTTCCTGCGGCGTCAGCGCTTTGATTGCGTCTTCCACATGATAGGCAAGGATTGCATAGAACATCCGATGTCACCCCACTTCGATCCTGATCCGAGGACCGTAGCCGTTCTCGACATGCACGCCCAGTCTTGGCCGCGCGCCTCCGGACGGCTCATGACACCGTCATGCCACAGCCGCAAATTGTCCGGAAGAGGACAGCGGGCCGCTTTCAAGCTTACTTCGCCAGGAAGGCCCCGATCCGTTCCAGCGCCCGCAAGATGTTCTCCTCGGAATTGGCGTAGGAGAGCCTGATATAGCCTTCGCCGAGAATGCCGAAATCGGGACCGCCGATCAGCGCCACGCCGGCATCGTCGAGCAGCGCCGAGGCCAGCTTCTTGGCCTTCCAGCCGGTCTTCGAGACGTTGGGGAAAGCGTAGAACGCGCCCTTGGGCGTGATGCAGGAAATGTCAGGCAGGGCGTTCAGTCCCTCGACGACGATCTTCCGGCGGCGGTCGAAGGCGCGCATCATATTGGCGACATCGTCCTGCGGGCCGTCGATTGCCGCGATGCCGGCGAATTGGCTCGGCGCGTTGACGCAGGACCAGCAGTTGACAGCCAGCTTGCGCACCTTGTCGTAGAGATGGGCGCCCTTGTCGCCATTCGGCCAGATCGACCAGCCCATGCGCCAGCCGGTCATCGCCCAGGTTTTCGACCAGCCATTGAGCACGATCAGCCGGTCGCGGATCTCGGGAAAGCCGAGCAGCGAGCAATGCGTCTCGCCATCATAGGTCATGACGTCGTAGATCTCGTCGGAGAGGATGGCGACGTGCGGATGCGCCTCCAGCCCCTTGACCAGTTTCTCGATCTCGGCACGCGGCGTGACGCCGCCGGTCGGATTTGCGGGTGAGTTGAGGATCAGCAGCCTGGTCTTCGAGGTGATCAAGGCCAGCGTCTCCTCGGCGGAGAAGGCAAAGCCGTTCTCCTCGCGCATCGGCACCGGAATAGGCGCCGCACCGGTGAACTCGATCATCGAGCGATAGATGGGGAAGCCCGGATCGGGATAGAGGATTTCGGCGCCAGGTTCGCCGAACATCAGGATCGCCGCGAACATGGTCGGCTTGCCGCCGGGCAGGATCATCACCGTTTCGGGCGATACTTCGACACCGGTGGTGGTCAGCGTGCGCCGCACCACTGCCTCGCGCGTCGCCAGCAAGCCGTTGGCCGGCGTGTAGCCGTGGTGACCGTCGCGCAACGCCTTGATCGCCGCCTCGACGATGTGCTGCGGCGTCTTGAAGTCCGGCTGGCCGATGCCGAGATTGACGATGTCCCGACCTTGGCTTGCAAGGGCTGTCGCCCGCGCCAGCACCGCGAATGCATTTTCCTCGCCGAGACGGTCGAAGGCCGAAATCGTGTGGAGCATTTTTCCCGTCCGTGTGGTTCTTGCTGTTGGGTCGCGTTTTTGTGAGCTTCGGCTGGCAAAAGTCAAACGGATTGGAGCTTTCGGTGTCGGAAAATCTCAGGGATTGGCAACCGCGCCCGCGGCCTGAACGCAAGACCATCGACGGAAGCACTGTCCGGCTTGAGCCGCTGAGTGCTGCAAAACACGGCGATGGCCTCTATGAAGCGTCCTCCGTGTCCGACATCGGCGGCCGCTTCGCCTGGCTGCCGGACTATCCGCCGGAGACCCGCGCCGCCTTCCAGCCATGGCTGGACAAGGTCGAGGCCAGCGAGGATCCGCTGTTCTTCACCGTCATCGACAAGGCCAGCGGCAAGGTCGCCGGACGCCAGACACTGATGCGCATCGATCCGGCGTACGGCGTCATCGAGATCGGCAACATCTATTGGGGACCGCTCATCTCGCGCAAGCCGGGAGCAACCGAAGCGCAGTTCCTGTTCATGAAATACATCTTCGACGAACTCGGCTACCGCCGCTACGAATGGAAGTGCAACAACCGCAACGAGCCATCGAAGCGGGCGGCCGAACGGTTCGGCTTCAAGTTCGAAGGCATTTTCCGCCAGCATCTGATCGTCAAGGGTGAAAACCGCGACACCGCGTGGTATTCGATCATCGACAAGGAGTGGCCGGCTCTGCGCAGTGCCTATGAGGCGTGGCTCGATCCGGCCAATTTCGATGGCGACGGCCAGCAGAAGCGACGGCTCGAGGATTGTCGCGCGGAATTCGGCGCTTAGGAGTTCGCCATTGGCACATACAAACGATCACAGCCGGCATGATCACACTGGGCATGATCACAGCCCCGGTCATGTGCATGGCTCGACCGACAAGAAACGCGTTCTGATCGCAGCCTGCCTGACCGGCGGCTTCATGGTCGCCGAAGCGCTTGGCGGCATCCTCACCGGATCGCTGGCGCTGCTGGCCGATGCCGGCCACATGCTCGCCGACTCGATCGCGCTCGGCCTTGCCTGGTATGCCTTCCATCTGGCTAGCCGCCCGGCGACCGTTCGTCTCACCTATGGCTTCGGGCGGGTCAAAACGCTGGTGGCCTATACCAACGGCATCGCCATCTTCGTCATCGCCCTGTGGATCGTCTACGAAGCCTGGGAGCGCCTGCAGGCGCCGGCACCGGTGCTTGGCGGGCCAATGCTGGTGGTGGCGATCCTTGGCCTGCTGGTGAACATCGGCTCGTTCGTCGTGCTGCATGGCGGCGACCGCGAGAGCCTGAACATGCGCGGCGCCATCCTGCATGTGCTTGGCGACCTGCTCGGCTCGGCGGCGGCCATAGCGGCGGCGCTGGTCATCCTGGCGACCGGTTGGACGCCGGTCGACCCGATCCTGTCGGTCCTGGTCTCGCTGCTGATCCTCTACACGGCGTGGTCGCTGATGCGTGAAGCCGCCCATGTGCTGCTCGAGGGCGTGCCGCCAAGCCTCGACCGCGATCTGATCGCCAGGGATATCGAGGCGACGATCCAGGGCGTGCGCGAAGTGCACCACATGCATGTCTGGTCGCTCGACGGGACCAGCAACATGGCGACACTGCATGCCTGTCTCGACGAGGGCGTCGATGCGCATCAGGCAGTGAGTGCCGTCAAGAAGCGGCTTGCCAGCGAGCACGGCATCAGCCATGCCACCGTGGAACCGGAATTCGGCCAGTGCGCCGACGACGGCGACGAGCACGAGCATGGGCACGAGCATGAAGCGGCAGCCTATCACGACCACCATCACTAGGACCGGATCGATCGATGTCGATTGTCCTGCCTCAGGAGTTGCGAAACCTTGAAAACCAGCTTGATGAACACCCGCTGCCCTGGTGCGGCGTGATGGATCGTGACACCAGGAATGCTCTTATCGCTGCAGTGTGGATCATGCTTCTGTTCGGTATCGGCGCCTACTATCTGCCGACCGTGATGCTGGCACTCGGCAGCCTTTCGACCGTGCTGGCCGGCGCCTTTGGCATCGTCTTCGTGCTGGCGTTCTTCTCGGTGTTCTGGCTGCGGGCCCGCAACCAGCGCAAAAACCAGGGTAAATAGGCAAGGGATTTTCGATATGCGCATTCTGATCACTGGCGCCGCGGGTATGGTCGGCCGCAAGCTCATCGCCCGGCTGGCCAAGGACGGCACGCTGCGCGGCGGCAAGATCACCGCGCTCGATTTACACGATATCGTGCCGCCGCAGGCACCGAGCCTGGATGGCGTCAGCGTCACGCTGCACACCGGCGATCTCGCCGAAGCGGGGGCCACTGAGCGCCTGGTCGCA
Organism: Mesorhizobium sp. M0243; assembly: GCF_040321775.1. Classification (NCBI taxonomy): domain Bacteria; kingdom Pseudomonadati; phylum Pseudomonadota; class Alphaproteobacteria; order Hyphomicrobiales; family Phyllobacteriaceae; genus Mesorhizobium; species Mesorhizobium sp. M0243. Next base: position 43,563 of record NZ_JAMYSF010000034.1, read on the forward strand.
TCGCGCCCCGACGTCGTGTTCCATCTTGCCGGCATCGTGTCGGGCGAGGCGGAAGCGAATTTCGATCTCGGCTACCGCGTCAATCTCGATGGCACGCGGGCCCTGTTCGATGCCATCCGGCTGGCGGGCTTTGCGCCGCGCGTCGTCTTCACCTCGTCGATCGCGGTGTTCGGCGCGCCGTTCCCGGATGTCATTCCCGATGACTTCCATCCGACGCCGCTGACCTCCTACGGCACCCAGAAGCAGATGAGCGAAGCGCTGCTGGCCGACTATTCCAGGCGCGGTTTCTTCGACGGCATCGGCATCAGGCTGCCGACCATCTGCGTGCGGCCGGGCAAGCCGAACAAGGCGGCGTCCGGCTTCTTCTCAGGCATCATCCGCGAGCCGTTGAGCGGCCAGGAGGCGATCCTGCCGGTGCCGCGCTCGGTCGTGCACACGCATGCCAGCCCGCGCTCGGCGGTCAACTTCCTGATCCATGCGGCAGGGATCGACAGCAGCGCCGTCGGGCCACGCCGCAACCTGACGATGCCTGGCGTCGCCGTCACCGTCGGCGAGCAGATCGAGGCGCTGGAACGCATCGCCGGGCCGAAGGCGGTAAGCCTGATCCGCGAGGAGCCGGATGACACGATCTGGGCGATCGTCAAGGGCTGGCCAACACGGTTCGAGGCGCGGCGGTCAAGGGAACTGGGCTTCAGCGCCGAAAGGAGCTTTGACGAGATCATCCGCGCTCATATCGAAGATGAGCTCGGCGGCAAGATCGCGGGTTAAACTCCGAGCCTCGCTGCGTCGGGCATCATCCGCCTGCCGCCAGGCTCGCCGACAGCAGCAGCAGTCCGAACAGGAACACGAAGGCTGCGCCGCCGATCTCGACGATCGAGTGGATGCGGTTGCCCATGCGGCCGTCGCCGGCGAAATAGACCGCCCAGTTCTTGGCGGTCACCGCCAGTGTCGCCAGTGCCGATACGGTGATCGCCGTTCCCAGCGACATCGCCAGCACCGACAGCAAACCGCCGAGCCAGAGCCCGTTGAGCAGGGCGAAGCTGAGCACGATCAGCGCGCCGGAGCAGGGGCGGATGCCGACCGCCGCCACCGCCGTCCACGCCGTGCGCCAGTCGAAGCGATCGCCCGACAGCAGCGCCGGATCGGGTGCGTGCGAATGGCCGCAGGTGTCGCAGACTTCGCCCGCCGCGTGATCGTGGTGTTCATGATCGTGTTCGGCATGATCGTGATGATCGTGCGAAGGGCCGTGCACATGGTCATGCGCGTGTAGCGCGTGCGCATGAGCATGCGCCGAATGGCTGTGAGCTGCATGGGAGTGACCGGCATGCGAATGACCCCCATGAGAATGACCGGCGTGAGAATGGCCGGCGTGAGCCGCCGACAGGCTGTAGGCCGGTCCTCTGCCAAACAGGCGCAGGATGGAAGGGCCGAGCTTGCGCCACAGGAGCCAGGCGCCGAACAGGGTGACGAAGACAAAGCTCATGATCTCCATGAACCAGGCTGCGTCCGTCATCGAGACGGAGGTGCCGCGCAGGACGAAGTAGGCGACTCCCATCACCGCGACCGCGGTCAGGCCCTGCAGCAGCGCCGAGACGAAGGACAAGAGGATGCCGCGCCGCAACGCCACCTCATTGGCCACCATGTAGGACGAGATCACCGCCTTGCCGTGGCCGGGGCCGGCCGCATGGAAAATACCGTAGGCGAAGGACAGGCCGACGAGTACCCAGATCTTGCTGCCGTCCTGGCGCATCGCCTTCATCGCCGTCGCCAGCGCGCGGTAGAATTCCTGCTGCCTGAGATTGATCCACATCAGGATGTGGGCGAACGGGCCGGTGGTGGGCGCCATGCCGTCATTGACGCCGATGCCGAGCGAACTCTGGGCATGAGCGGCGTCGGCGAAATGCATCATGGCGACAGTGAGGGCCAACAGGCCGAACGCCAAACGCAGGGACGGTTTCGTCACCGGCTTCATCCTTCTGGCTGACAGGTCAGTTCGAGCTTGGTGGCGAAGATCTTGCTCATATCGGTGCCGGTCGGATCGTTGAAAAAGGCATCGGTGAGGGTCTTCTGGTTTTCCTTGATAGCCTCGTCCGGGTCCGGACGGACCACCTTGCTGGTGCAGTTCGAGGGCAGGCCTTCAACCGTGATGTTGGAGTCCTCGGTGAAGTCGATCGCCGTGTAGAATGTCGGATCGTAGACGCCGATATCGATCTTGCCGTGGAGCTTGATCGGCACCTTAGGTTCGGACTCGAAAAGGATGATCAGCTGATCGTTGTCGAAATTGGCCATCAGATGCGGCGGCGGCGTCATCGCCACGTCCTTGCCGTCGACGGTGACGAGCTGGAAGTAATTGAACTCGGCCAGCGAGGCATGAACGGTGTCGGCGACTTCCTTCAGCTCCTTGTCGTCGAGCTTCAGGTCGGAGTTCTTGTCGAACTCCATCATCACGGTCGAGGAAAACAGATCGTCGAAGCGCCAGAGATGACGCAGAGCCTTCACGCTTTGGTGATCCGGGGAGAGAATCACATCGAGGCGGGCCTCGGCGAAGACATGCGGATGCACGTAAGCCGGTCCAGTGGCGGCAAAGTTAGCCGCCAAGGCCGAAGCCAGCATGATTGCGTGCCGTTTCAGATTCATTCTCGGTCCATAGGCCTCGGAAGAGTTGCCGAGAGTTACCAGAAAGGGGGCGAAATTGGGACCACGAGACTATTGACGCCGGTCAGCCAGCCTCGCGCGTCCTGAACCACTGCACCAAAAAGTCGACGAAGACGCGGACTTTCGCCGGCAGATAGCGACGGTGCGGGTAGACGGCGAAGATGCCGCCGCCCGACAGGATACGGTCATCCATCACCGCCACCAGCCGGCCGCTCGCGAGGTCGGGCGCGGCGATGAAATCCGGCAGGACGGTAAATCCGAGACCCGCCACGGCCGCGGCTCTCGCCGTCATCGGGCTGTTGACCTCGACCGGACCGGACACCGAAACGCTCACCGGATCGCCATTGTCGCCCTTGAACGGCCAGTTGTTCAGTCCGCGGCCATTGGTGTCGACGATGCAAGGCATGCGGCTGAGATCCTGCGGCCTTGTCGGCATGCCATGCTTGGCGATCAGTTCGGGGGAGGCGCAGAGCTTTATCGAAAACGGCGCCAGCCGCCTGGCGATCAGCGACGAGTTCTCCAGCCGCGAGATGCGCACCGCAAGATCGAAGCCCTCCTCGACCAGATCGACGAAGCGGTCGTCGAGCTGGATGTCGAGGACGATGTCGGGATGCTGCTTGGCGAAGTCGATCAGGGACTGGCCGATCGGCGCATCGGCGAAGGTGCGCGGCGCCGACAGCTTGATCCGGCCGCGCACGTCACCGGAGGATTCACGCACCGCGTCGGCCAGGCTGTCGACCTCGCGCACGATCTCCGAGGCGCGCCGGTAATAGGTGTGGCCGGCCTCTGTCATCGAGAACTGGCGCGTGGTGCGGTTGAGCAGCAAAGCGCCGAGTTCGTCCTCCAGCTCGCGCACATATTTCGACAGCAGGGCCTTGGAGCGGCCGATCTTGCGCGCCGCCGCCGAAAAGCCCTCGGCCTCGACCACGTCGATGAAGGCACGCATGCGCGTCAGTGTGTCCATGGTCAGGCCTTTCGTGCCGCGTCGAGAAGTTTCCGGCCGAGCCGTATCAGGGCAATGTCGCTGCCGGAAGGGCCAAGCAGCGACAGGCCGAACGGGGCGCCGGCGACCGAGCCGACGGGCAGTGTGATCTGTGGAAAACCGGACAGGCCGGCCAGGCACAGAAGTTGGAGCGCCCGTTCGCGATAGGCCTGGAACTGCTCCGGCGTGCTGTCCACGTAAGGTGCCGGACCAGGCACCGTCGGCAGGACAAGGAAGCCGTTCTTGCCGAGCAGGGCGCTCAGTTCGCCGCGAAAGGTCAGACGTCGCACCTTCTCGGCCTGGGCTGTCTTGTCGTCGACGGCGCGGCCAAAGCCGAAACGCTCCTCGACGCCGGGGCCAAGGCCGCGCTCGCCGCTGGTGATCCATTCGCCATGCACCGCCCAGGCCTCCCTGGCCTGCAGCCGGCGAAAGCACCAGTAGAGTTCATCGGGAGATGAGGAGAAGCGCACTCCCGGCGTCATCGGCGCGCCGAAGACCTTGCCCGCCAGCCCCTTCATTTCACCATATTCGGCAAGCGCCGGGCGGGCGACCAATCCATCCAGCCAATCCAGTGCCAGCGGCCGGTCCAACACATGCTGGTGCGGATCGCGGCCGAGCAGCAGCTTGCCGACGGTTTCGTAGGTCTCGATGTCGTCGGCGAACCAGCCGAACGTGTCGAGGCTCGGCGCCAGCTTCATGGTGCCGTCGAGCGGAATGCGGCCATGCGTGGTGCGCAGCCCGATCAGTCCGCAAAAGCTCGCCGGGGCGCGGATCGAGCCGCCGGTGTCGGAGCCGGTGGCGATATCGGCCAGCCTGCCCGCCACCGCCGCCGCCGATCCCGATGAGGAGCCGCCTGTGACGCGGTCGGGTGCCGCCGGGTTCACCGGAAACGAGAAATGCGCATTCTGGCCGAACAGCGCGAAGGCAAGCTCGTCGGTCTGCGTCTTGCCGACGAAGCGTGCGCCGGCATCGAGGATCATCTGCACGGCGGGTGCGGTGCGCGAGGCTGCGTGGCTTTCGGCGAATTTTTGCAAATTGCCGCAACCGGTGCGGTAGCCGGCGACGTCGTAGATGTCCTTGACGGCCAGCCGCAGGCCGGCCAGCGGGCCTAGCTGGGCATGTGCCACTGGCATCTGGCGAAGATCGAGAAAGGCGTTGAGAGGGCCGTGCGTGCCTGTCATCGTTCGATATCCGGATACGGTTGCCGCAACATTGTTCGACGCCAGAAATTTTACAACCTGCGATACGATTTTTATTGATTGTGAAAGTCTTCGCCCTTATATCGCGCTTGCCCAAAGTCGCACGTGCCTGTGGGTGTCCGCCGATCCTCGAATGGTGAGGGAAATCGGTAAGGTAACTGGAGCTAACCCCTCCAGTCGGTCTAGCGGCCAACCGCCAGCCCGAGGACACCTTGAAGCAACGACGGTGCGGGCCTTTCTGGTGTTCTGCCGGTTGTCCAAAAACCGGGGTTACTGAAGAGGCACACCTTCATTGCCGGCAGTGCGGACGGGTCTCCCATCCAAGCCAAGGCAGACAAAGCGAACCGAGGCCGGGCAAGGCCAAGGTTCACCGCCGCGAGACGGCGCTTCATGGTTCCGGGGTCTCCACCGGCTGGTTCCATGAATTTCCGTCCCGCCTTTGTCCACCGCGAGTTCGCGAGGCCGACAGCCCGCGTCCCGCAGCCTTATTGCGCGCCGAAAGGCGCTGATGGAGAGACCCCGATGGCCACCCAGCGCATTCTTGACTTTCTCGCCACCCGACGTCCGACCGGCCCCTGCCTCGTCGTCGACCTCGATGTCGTGCGCGACAATTTCCGCGCCTTCGAGAAGGCGCTGCCTGATTCCAAGATCTACTATGCTGTGAAAGCAAACCCGGCGCCGGAAATCCTGCGCCTGCTTGCTGCGATGGGCTCGTCCTTCGACACCGCTTCCGTTGCCGAAGTCGAGATGGCGATGGACGCTGGTGCGCCGGCGGACCGCATCTCCTTCGGCAACACCATCAAGAAGGAGCGTGACATCGCACGCGCCTACCAGCTCGGCATCCGCCTGTTCGCGGTCGACTGCGTCGAAGAGGTCGAGAAGATCGCCCGCGTCGCTCCAGGCGCGCGCGTGTTCTGCCGCGTGCTGACCGATGGCGAGGGCGCCGAATGGCCGCTGTCGCGCAAGTTCGGCTGCGTGCCGGCGATGGCCGTCGACGTGCTGCGCCATGCCAAGGGGCTCGGCCTCGACGCCTATGGCGTATCGTTCCATGTCGGCTCGCAGCAGACCGACCTGACCGCCTGGGACCGTGCGCTGGCCGACGCCAAGGTGGTGTTCGCGACGCTCGCCGAAGAAGGCATCGTCTTGAAGATGGTCAATATGGGTGGTGGTTTCCCGACGCGCTATCTGCGTGACGTGCCGGCCGCCCAGGCCTATGGCCAGGCGATCTTCTCGGCGCTGCGCAAGCATTTCGGCAACGCGCTTCCCGAGACCATCATCGAGCCGGGCCGTGGCATGGTCGGCAATGCCGGCGTCATCAAGTCGGAAGTCGTGCTGATCTCGAAGAAAGCGGCCAACGACAATGTGCGCTGGGTGTTCCTCGACATCGGCAAGTTCGGCGGCCTGGCCGAGACGATGGACGAGGCGATCCGCTACCCGATCGTCACCGCGCATGACGGCACGGAGACAGCACCTTGCGTGCTCGCCGGCCCGACCTGCGATTCGGCCGACGTGATGTACGAGAAGACGCCCTATCCGCTGCCTTTGTCGCTGACGATCGGCGACGAGGTGCTGATCGAAGGCACCGGCGCCTACACGACCACCTACTCGGCGGTCGCCTTCAACGGCTTCGAGCCTCTCCGATCCTACGTGATCTGACGGCGCTTCCTCAGCGCATTTTCGGACGGCGAACCGGACACAACTTCGCCTGAAAATGCGCTGAGAGAGCCGATCAGATCATCCCAGGTGGGCGCCTGTCGTCCACCCGGGCTCGCCTGTGGAACAGATCTCCGCTCGCCAGGGATTGCGGAAATGGAAATGTCATTTGAAATGGAAATGCCAGTTGAAATTGGGGGCCACGCACCGGCCTTTGGGATGGTCGCCGAAACCGCCGCCGATGTTGCGGCGCGCGAGGCGTTGCTCGATCGGGCCATGGGGCCGAAGCGCAGGAAAAAGTCGTCGGAGAAGTTGCGGCGTGGCCGGCGGCCCTCGGAAGGGCTGGCCTTCGTCGCCCGCGATGCTTCGGGCGGCGTGGCCGGCACCGTGCGGCTGTGGGATGTCAGGCTGGGCGAGGGCGGTGCGGCCGCGCTGCTGCTTGGCCCGCTTGCCGTCGACCCGTCGCTCAAGAATGCCGGCATCGGCTCGGCGCTGATGCGCCATGCCATCGCCGAAGCGGCGCGTCTCGGCCATGCCGCTATCCTTTTGGTCGGCGATGCGCCCTATTACGCGCGCTTCGGCTTCTCGGCCGAGAAGACCGGTTCACTTGCCATGCCAGGACCCTATGAGCGGCACCGCCTGCTGGCGCTGGAACTGGTGGAAGGCGCGCTTGACGGCGTGCACGGCACGCTGAAGGCGGCCGGTCGCAAGCTGAAGGCGCAGGAATTGATATCGGCGGCCTGACACGAAGCCGCCAGCATTTCATGCAAAAACGCCGCCCGAAAAAGGCGGCGTTTTTTCGCAATTGGTGGGTGCCGCCGCCTGGGCGGCTGGATGCCTTCAGCCGATCAGCTGGCTGAGCGCCATAGCGACGGTCATGTCGCCTTCGACCTTTATCTTGCCGGTCATGAACGCCATTGTCGGGTTCAGGTCGCCAGCGATCAGCGAATCCAGATCGTCGAGCGAGAGCTTGATGGTGCAGTCGGTGGGTGCATCGGTGTTCGAAACAGTCGCGCCGTCGATGACGATGACGCCGTCGCTGCCGGTGTCGAATTTCACGGAACGATCGAACCCGCTACTGGCCACCCGCGACTTGATCTTCTCGGCAATCTCCTGAACGCTCACGCTGTTCTCCTTGTCTGGTTGCATCTGTCTCGCAACGGCGCTTCGATCCAGCCGAAGCCCATGCCGCGGTTTCGCGATCACGGTCGCTGCCGCATATAGCTTTGGGTTGACGTTTACGTCAACGCGGATTCGGGTGGCTGGTTCCTGCCCTTGCGGCAGGCGAGGCTCGATGTGACCGGGCCTGTGAGCAGGGCAACTCAGTGTTCCTTGAACGCCTTGGTCATTTCGGTCGCCGTTTCGCTTTTCTTGCGGCGCAGCCAGTTGTCGCGGATTTCGTCCTTCGACAGGAAATTGACCTGGTCGATCAGAACTTCATGCACCAAAGGCGCGCCGACACGCGCGTTGACGGTATCGCGGATTGCGGCGCGGAAGGCATCGAGATCGATGGTCGCCTTGTTGGTGAAGTCGATCTGCGGATTGGAATAGAGGTAGGAATAGACCTGGTCGGTGATCAGCGCTTCGGCCGGAATGGACAGCTTCTTTATCTGCTCGGGTTCGACGGTGTAGACGAGCTTGGTCAGGAAATAGCCGCCGATCTCAGAATCGCGGATCAGCGGCACCGAAATGATGTCGGTCTTGACGTAGTCGAGACCGCCCAGCATCGGCTTCGGCGTTTCGCCGACACCGCGCTCGCCGGCCGCCTGAAACGAATAGAACACGGCGCCGAGGGTTGCGGCGCAAATCCAGACGGCGATGGCGATGACCTTGATCATCGACTCTTGTCAGTCCCTTGATCAGTCCCTTGCGAAGGCGACGCGGCACTGCGCCGTTGCTTCGGCAGGATCTCCGAAGTGTCGCTCGTGTTCGGCATCATGCCTTCATCCAGCCGAACTCGCCGGCGGAGTAGGTGCCGTCGGTCTCGGCGCGCTGGATGGCATGCCGCAGCAGGCTGGCGACTTCGTTGACCGCGCTGAGATGCGCGAGGATCGCCGCTTCGTTCTTCGCCAGCTTCTGGCGCAGCCGGGTCAGGCCCTCGCGGTGCTGTTCGAGGAATTCGGCTTCGCTGCCGCCCTTCATGGCGCGGGTCAACTCGTAGAGGTAGCGGCTCTTGCGGGCGTTCGATGCCTTGAGATCATAGTTGGTCGCGTTGCGGATGCCGGCGGTCTCTTCCTCGACCACTTCCTCGATGCGACCGATGATGGCGGCGAGGTTGCCAGGCCGCGCGAACGGGATCGGCGCTTCCGACGCGGTCGTGCGTGCTGGCAGGTTGGAGGTGGATTCCGAAAAGTCGGCCATGGCGTTTCCCGTTTAGATCTTGATATTTGTTTTTATGGTCGTCTCGTCACCGGTCATCGACCCCGCAGCCTTGCGCTGCAATTGGTGGACCAGCGAGGTCGACAGGCTGTTTTGCTGGTCGATCTCGGTCTTTTCCAACCCGCCCGAAACCGGACCGACCGGAACCACGCGCTTGCCTTCGAGATAGTGGTCGGCAAGCATCGACTTGGCGATGCCGATGCCACCGCGTTCGGCCATCACGTCCGCGACCCGCTCGGCAAGCTGCGATTTCCACATGTCGCCGGCCAGGCCCTTGCCGTAGACGCCCTCGGTATCCTTTGGCAGCATGTTCTGGATGAAGGTCTGCAGCACCATCGCCTCGAACTTCTTGAATTTGTTGGCCGGGTCGGTTGCAGCGGCGGCCTTGTCGGCGGTGGCGCGCGACAGGATCGAGCCGGCATCGACCGAAGCGGCGGTGTCGAGTGAAAACGTGCCCGCAGCGCCGCCGGCCCGCTTTGCCAGCGCGGCGCGGGCGGTCTCGATATCCGCCGGGTCGACGGCTCGGGCCACATCCATAACGATGTCGCTGGGTGGAGAAATCGCCAAGAAAGTCCGCCTTTTACCGGTTTTCCTTAGCCAGACCATGCCTCAACAAGCTTGTGGCAGGCTTGCGGGAAGGAGAGGGAGCGGAAGTGCGGGGATCGGATCGAAGCTGCCGGCTTGGCGCCATGCGTTGTCGGGCAGTTTTTTCCATCGTCGATTTCCGCCTCAGCTTCACTCCTTGACCGCGCCCGTCATCGAGGAGACGTAGTGCTCGACAAAGAATGAATAGAGCACCACCACCGGCAGGGAGCCGATCAGCGCGCCTGCCATCAGGGCTCCCCATTCATAGACGTCCGAACGTACGAGCTCGGTAAGCACGCCGACCGGCACGGTCTTGTTTTCGGACGACTGGATAAAAGTCAAAGCGTAGATGAATTCGTTCCATGACAGGGTGAAAGCGAAGATGCCGGCGGAAATCAGGCCAGGCACCGACAGCGGCAGAACTATCTTGGTCAGGATTTGCCAGCGGCTGGCGCCGTCGATCAGCGCGCATTCTTCCAGTTCGAAAGGGATCGAGCGGAAGTAGCCCATCAAGAGCCACGTGCAGAATGGAATGAGGAACGTCGGATAGGTGAGGATCAGCGCGAACGGCGTATCGTAAAGGCCGAGGTTGAAAACCATCACCGACAGGGGAATGAACAGAATCGAGGGCGGCACGAGATAGGCCAGGAAGATCGCCAAGCCGACCTGCCGCGCCCCGGAAAACCTCAAGCGTTCGATCGCATAGGCAGCGAAAACCGCCGCCAGCAGCGACAGGAAAGTTGCGGCGGTCGAGATGATGATCGTGTTGAGAAGCCAGCCCGGATAGGATGTGTCGAAGAGCAGATACCGAATATGCTCGAGTGTCGGATGGACGACCCAGAACGGATTGAAATTGGCATAATCCGTCATCTCGAGATTGGGTTTCACCGCCGTGATCGTCATCCAGTAGAACGGGAACAGCAGCACGATGACGAAGATCAGGAGCGGCAGATAAACGGTCACCACGCGCCGGGGCAGGCTCTGGAGATAGCCCATGCCGCCTTCATCCGTGTTCGGACGATTGTTCGTTTCGATCGCGGCCATGTCAGTCTCCACCGCCCTGCTGCCATTTACGACGTTGCAAGCCGAAATAGCTGAAAAGGATCGCCGCTAGCAGGAATGGGATCATCGCCACCGCGATTGCGGCTCCCTCGCCAAGCTGGCCGCCGGAAATGCCGCGCTGGAACGAGAGCGTCGCCATCAGATGGGTGGCATTCACCGGCCCGCCGCGAGTCAGCACATAGATCAGCTGGAAATCGGTGAAGGTGAACAGGACCGAAAAGGTCATGGTGATGGCGATGATCGGCGTCAGCAGCGGCAGCGTCACATAGCGGAACAACTGCCAACGGCTGGCGCCGTCGAGCGTCGCGGCCTCGTAAAGCGATTGGGGAATCGTCTGCAGGCCGGCCAGCAGCGTGATGGCCACGAAAGGAATGCCGCGCCAGACATTGGCAGCGATCACCGAGGCGCGTGCGTTCTCCGGATCGCCAAGGAAATTGATGCGGTGATCGATCAGTCCCATTTCCATAAGCGCCCACGACAGGATGGAGAACTGCGAATCGTAGATCCACCAGAAGGCGATGGCCGAGAGCACCGTCGGCACCACCCACGGCAGCAGGACAATCGCGCGGAAGAACGATTTGAAGGGAAGGTTCTGGTTGAGGAGGAGCGCTAGCCAGAGGCCGAGCGCGAATTTCAGGATCGAAGCGCTGATCGTATAGAGCAAGGTGTTGAAGACGGAGAGCCAGAAGACGGCGTCGCTCCACAGATATTCATAGTTTTCGATGCCGATGAAGATGCCGGGGCGGCCGATGCGGGCATCGGTGAAGCCGAGCCAGACGCCGAGCCCCAGCGGATAGGTCAGGAAGACAAGCAGCAGTGCAGCCGCCGGAAGCATGAAGCCGAAGCCAAGTGCGTTCCGGCTTTCGCTCCAGCGCGACAGAATCCGTGAGAAGATCGAAGGTCGCGGCTGGATGGCAGCTGACGGCACGGCCATGGGTTGGCTCCTGCTGAGGTCTCATTGATAGGCCGGATCGGCCGCGACGCAATCCGAAGCCAGCCGGGCAGCCGCGCTGCCCGGCTGAGCCGGCTCAAACGCGATAATAGCGATTTGCCCGCTTCTCGGCCTCTTCCATTGCCTCTTGCGGCGTCGCCTGGCCGGTCACCGCTTTGGCGAACATGTCGACCAGCACGTAGTCGGCCATGGTTGCCGCCGAGGCATAGCCGAGCGGCCCGGCATAGCCGTTAGGCCGCAGAGTAGCCGAAGCCTTGGCGTAAGCGGCGTTGTTGGGATCGGCGGTCCATACGGGGTTGTTGTCGAATGCCTTCAGTGTCTGGCAGCAATATCCGGCCGAGGAGGTGATCCAGTCCTTCATTTGCGGTTCCTCGAACATGAACTGCAAATACGCCTTAGCCGCGTTGGGGTAGGGCGTGTAATTGAAGATGACAGCCGTGGTCACCTGGAACAATTCGACGGATTTGCCGACAGGACCGATGGGCAGGTTGGTCGTGCGTATGTCCTTGGCGATTTCAGCCAGCTTTGGATCTTTGTCCTTGTTGATCTTGGCCGTGTTGTAGGCGGAAATTCCATTGGCGATCACCCCCAGTTCGCCGGCCAGGAAGGCGCGGTTGTTGTTGACGTCGAGCCAGCTTTCGGTGCCTGGAATGAAGGTCTTGTAGAGCTCCTGCGCGTATTCGATCGCCTTGAGGGTCTCGGGGCTGTTGATCGTTACCTTGCCACTCTCGTCGACCATCTGGCCGCCATGGCTCCACAGCAGCCAATGAGCATAGTTGTTGCCGTCGCCGACGCCATGGCCATGCGTGAAGCCGGCCGGATGTCCCTTCGCTTGCAAGGCCTTGCAAAGTTCCAGGAAGCCTTTCGTATCCTTGGGAAACTCCGAAAAGCCGGCCTCTTTCACCCAGCTTTCCCGATAGACGATGGCATTGCCGATCGTGGCCAGGGGCAGGCCGACGAACTTCCCGGCGCGTGTCGCATATTGCTTAGGTCCCTCGTGCCAGCCACCGTATTTCGCGCCTAGATACTCACCCAGTTCGCTCACGTCGTGCAGCTTGTCGGGATATTGGTGCGGGTCATCGAACCAGACGAACATCAGGTCGGGGCCGGACCCGACATTGGCGGCGACCGCCGCCTTGGGACGAATGTCCTCCCAGCTTTCCTTGTCGACGCGAACCTCGACACCGGTCGCTTCGATGAAGCGCTTGGTGTTGGCCAGCCATTGGTCCTCGTCGCCGTGGACGAAAGGCGACCAGCGCAGCAGTCTAAGCTTGGCGCCATCCTCGGGTTTGTATTTCAGTCCGTCCTGGGCAAGGGCCGGAGAGCTGATGAACCGACTTCCCAAGGCACCCGCCGCCGCGCCGGCGGTGGTGCGGATCACGTCGCGTCTGGTGAACTTCATGCTCGTTTCCTCCTGTTTGTTGTCCTTGCCTATGGTCCTACTGATCGGTACGTGTTTGGAATCTCTGTCCGGTTTCTGCGTGAAAGAGATGAATGAGGCTGGGCTCGGCCGTAAGCCGGATGGTTTCGCCCGGCGTGAAGGAATGTCGTTCCCGGAAATTCGCGACGATCTCTTCGCCGCCGGCTGTCCTGCCGATGAGCTGCACTTCGGACCCGGTTGGTTCAACCACCGCGACGGTGACCGGAATGCCCTGCTCGTCGGACAGCCGCAAATGCTCGGGCCTTATTCCCAGCACCACAGGCTCGCCGTTGCGGATGGAAAGTGCCGAGGCCAACGGCACTGAAATCCCCCCGGCGCCGCGGAACGAGGGTGAGCCGTCGGAAGCGATCTCGCCCCTCAGCAAATTCATGGCCGGCGAGCCGATAAAGCTGGCGACAAAAAGATTGTTCGGCCGGTCATAAAGTTCCAGCGGCGGCCCTATCTGCTCGACGATGCCGTCATGCATGACCACGATCTTGTCAGCCATAGTCATGGCTTCGATCTGATCGTGAGTGACGTAGACTGTCGTGGTCTTGAGGCGCTGGTGCAGTTCCTTGATCTCGGCGCGCATCTGCACCCTGAGTTTGGCGTCGAGATTGGACAGCGGTTCGTCGAAGAGAAACACCGCCGGATCACGCACGATCGCGCGGCCCATTGCGACGCGCTGGCGCTGGCCGCCGGAAAGCTGCCGAGGATAGCGCGCCAGCAACGGCACCAGCCCAAGGATTTCGGCTGCGCGGCGCACGCCGGCATCGCTCTCCGGCTTGGAAACTCCTTTGAGCATCAGCGAGAACGCCATGTTCTCGGCGACGGTCATGTGTGGATAGAGCGCATAGTTCTGGAAGACCATGGCGACGTCGCGCTCCTTGGGCGCAACGTTGTTGACGACACGTTCGCCAATCGCGATCTGGCCGCGTGAAATCTTTTCCAGGCCGGCGATCATTCTGAGAAGGGTTGATTTTCCGCAGCCCGACGGTCCGACCAGAGTGACGAACTCGCCGTCCTCGATGTTCACGCTGACCCCGTGCAGGATCTCGACAGCGCCGAATGATTTATAGACTTCGCCAATTGCGACAGACGCCATCGGTCCTCCCAACAATTCCTGCGACGTCGTCGAAGGAACAAACGCTTCCGCCAGCGACAGCCCTGGCTCCTCCCAGGCTCACGCTAGGCCAAACGGTAGCGCTACCAAACCGGGCTGTAAAGCGTTTACGGGAAGGCCGAACCTTGGAGGGTCCGCTTCGCGCCACACAATCCTCCCAGCTACTCCTCGCCCTGCTTCTGCGCGATGATATCGAGCCGCTCGCGGTCGGAGCGTTCGCGTTCGTCGCGGTTGCGTACGTCCTTGTAGGCGCGCTCGACCATGTTGGTGCGGGCGGTCGCCGCGGCGATGAGGTTGGCTTCCTGCCTGGCGCTCGCCAGGTTCGCCTCCTGGCGCACCACCGCCTGGGCAATGCGGCGATGGTAGAGATCGGGAAACAGGGCGGAGAGCGAATCGGCCTGGTCGAAATGGCCGACCAGTTCCTTGGCCTCGGCCTCGGCGGTACTGGCCGCCGCAAGGAAGGTGGCGTGGCGGGTTTCGTGCAGCGCCTTCAGCTGTTCCTGCACCTTGACCAGCTTCTTGAGGCGGTCCTTGCGCGTGCTCATTTCTACCTCGCCAATGTCAGGTCGACGAAGCCGTCGACGAACAGCGACAGCATGGTGCCGACGGCGAAATAGAAGATGATCATGCCGCCGGCGATGATGAAGGGCTGGGAGATGAAATAGATGGGGATCTGCGGGGTCAGCTTGTTGACGAAGCCGATCGTCAGATTGACGAGAATGGCATAGGCGACGAACGGGCTGCCGAGGCGGATGACCAGGAAGAAGGTGTCCGACACCGTGTCGGTGACATCGACAAGGGCTGCCTGCGGGTTGAAGAAGATGTTGACCGGCGCGACCGTGTAGGAGGAAACCAGCGCGCGTATTATTTCGTGGTCGAAATCGAAGACGAACAGCATCAAAAGCGCCGAGAACGAGATGATGGCGGCAAGGGCTGCCTGGGGTTCGGGCTCCTCGATCGCCGGTCCGCCGCTGCCGCCATAGCCCACCAGCATGGCGATGGCCGAGCCCATGAAGCGCAGGGCTTCCATGTAGAGCCTGGTCATGGCGCCGATCAGGCCGCCGACCAGAAGTTCCGAGATGATCATCGGCACCAGGATCTGGGGGCGCGGGTCGACGAAAGGAAAGATCTTGTCCCACAGGAAGGCGAGCAGGCCGCCGGTGGCGGCGACCGCCACGAACAGCCTGACCTGGACCGGGACGCGGGCGCTGGAGAGGCCCGGCATCAGCATGAAACAGGCGCCGATGCGGCAGAAAGCCAGGAATGCCGCGATGACGACGCCTTGCGACAGCACGCTCACGATATGGTTCCGAGCACCTTGATCTCGACGCCCTTGGCGATTTCAACATGGCTGAGCACCGGCAGCGTGGTGAACAGGCGCTCGATGATCATGCGCACATAGGGGCGGGCGTCGGGCGCGGTGACGAGGACGAAACGCTCGCCGGCTTCCAGATATTTCTTGATCGCCTTGGTCGCGTCCTGGCCGAACTCCTCGAGCTGGCGCGGGTCGATGTCGAATTCGCGCACCTCGCCCTTGGCGTCGCGCTTGAGGCTCTGGTGGAAGGCGAGGTCCCAGCGGTTGCCGAGGCGCAGCACCTTCAGCACGCCGCCCTCGGACAGGTCGCCGCAGATCTGCTGGGCCATGCGGATGCGGACATGCTCGACGATCTGCTCGGTGCGGCGCACATGCGGCGCGATCTCGGCGATCGCCTCGATGATCAGGTGCAGATTGCGGATCGAGACGCGTTCGGCCAGCAGCAGCTTCAGCACCGCCTGCAGGCCGGGATAGGAGATGTGCGTGGTGCAGATCTCGTCGGCGAGCTTGCGGTACTCCTGGTCCTGGCGTTCGAGCAGCGCCTTCATGTCCTTGTAGGACAGAAGCTGCGGCAGGTTGTTGCGGATGACCTCGGAGAGATGGGTGAGCAGCACCGACATGTTGTCGGCGAAGGTGTAGTTCTCGCGCTTCAGATCCTCGGCGAAGGCTTCGACCACGGAATAGGCGCGCATGCCGAAGGCCGGCTCGCGGATTTCCTCGCCCGGTATCTCGGGTATGTCGCGGTTGCCGAGCAGCACCATGATCTCGCCGACGCGCATCTGATACTCGGCCACCACGGTGCCGTGCACCTTGATCTGGTAGCTCTTCGGCGGGATGGCGAAATCGTCGGCGACGCGCACCTCCGGCACCACGAAGCCATATTGGGTGGCGAATTTCTTGCGCATCTTGCCCATGCGGAAAACCAGTTCCTGATGCGACGTCAGCAGCCTTGTCGACAGCTGCTTGCCTATCAAAAGCTCGATCTCGGCGGTGGCGAGCGAGGCCTTGACCGAGTTCTTCTCCTCCTCGACCTTAGTCGCCTTTTCCTGGTCCTTGATCGCCTCGGCTTCGGCGACGGCGCGGTTGGCGCGCATCGGGATGACGTAGCCGAGGCCGGCCATGCCGGCGGCCAGCGCAAAGAACGGGAACAGCGGCAGGCCGGGCATCAGGCCGAGCAGCACCAGCAGCGATGCCGCGACATAGAGGGCGCGCGGGTGGGCGCCGAGCTGGCCGAACACCGCCTGGTTGGTCGAGCCGCGCGTGCCGCCCTTGGAGACGAGCAGGCCGGCGGCGAGCGACACGATCAGGGCCGGGATCTGTGTGACGAGGCCGTCGCCGACCGACAGCTTGATGAACACGTCGGCGGCTTCGCCCATGCCCATACCGTGCCTGATGTAGCCGATGGCGATGCCGCCGACGATGTTGATGGCGGTGATGATGAGGCCGGCGATGGCATCGCCGCGCACGAACTTCGAGGCGCCGTCCATCGAGCCGAAGAAAGAAGATTCTTCTTCCAGTTCACGGCGGCGCAGCTGCGCTGTCTTGTCGTCGATCATGCCGGCCGACAGGTCGGCGTCGATCGACATCTGCTTGCCTGGGATGGCGTCGAGGGTGAAGCGGGCGCCGACTTCGGCGATACGGGTGGCGCCCTTGGTGATGACTATGAAGTTCACCACGATCAGGATCATGAAGACGATCAGGCCGATGACGAAGTCGCTGGCCATCACCAGCTTGGAGAAGCCGGCGATGACATAGCCGGCGGCATGCGTGCCCTCATTGCCATGCGACAGGATCATGCGCGTGGTGGCGATGTTGAGCGACAGCCGCAGCATGGTGGCGATGAGCAGCACGGTCGGGAACGACGAGAAATCGAGCGGCCGCTGGATCCACAGCGCCACCATCAGGATCAGCACCGAAAGCGCGATCGAGAAGGCGAGGCCGATGTCGATGAGAAAGGCCGGAATCGGCAGAAACAGGACGGCCAGGATGATGACGATGCCGATGGCGAAGAAGACGTCGCGGCCGTTCTTGGCCACCGCGCCGGGCTGAATGCTTTCGCTGATCGCCATATCGTCCTCAAACCCCGTAGACTGCCGAGCGCACGACAGCCCTGTGAGGGTAGTCCGCCAAGCTTGCGCGAGGGTGGGAGACTGGCTACTGCGCCTTGGTCCGCGTCTTCGAAAGGAAATCGCATGCTGCTGATCATTGGCACAATCCGCCTGCCGCCCGATAAGCTTGAGGAGGCAAAGCCTGCCATGCAGCGCATGGTTTCCGGCAGCCGCGCGGAACCCGGCTGCCTCGAATATTGTTACGCGCAGGATGTTTTCGATGCCGGGCTCATCCGGGTCACGGAAGTCTGGAGCGACAGGGCGGCGCTCGACGCGCATTTCGCCTCGCCGCACATTGCGGACTGGCGTGCGAGCTGGCCGGCGCTTGGCATAGGCGAGCGCAACCTCGTGCTCTATGAAGCCGGCGAGCCCATGCCGACCTGAACGGTCCATCGGCCGATCGATATCGCGCCCGCTGTGTGATGTCTGTCGGCATTGTGGTTGCCATGCCGTGCCGCCGGGCGTATCAGGCTGGCTTTCCACTGCCTTTCGATATCGGCGAGCCGCCCGGGTGCTTTCCAGAAACCACAGCGAAGTCTACGCCCGCCGGTTGCGCGCGGTGCTGGTCAGGTCGTTGCCTCTGCTCGAGGCACGCGGCATCGTGGTGGTCATCCTCGCAGGTGTCGTAGGCGTGATGGCTGGCATATTGGTCACGGCGATGAGCCAGATCGTGCAGGACCTGCACGGGCTGCTGTTCGGCGTTCAGCCAGGCGGCCGGCTTTCCGGCATGTTCTCGCTCGCCAATCCGATGCAGGCGCTGATACCGGCGATCGGCGGCATGCTGCTGGGGCTGACGGTGGTCTGGCTCAGGATACGGAAATTCCGCACGCCGATCGACCCGATCGAAGCCAATGCGCTCTATGGCGGGCGCATGTCGCTGACCGACACCTTCATCATCGCCGGCCAGACGATGATCTCCAGCGGTTTTGGCGCCTCGGTCGGGCTGGAAGCCGGCTATACGCAGGTTGGCTCCGGGCTGGCATCGCGGCTGGCGGGCATCTTCAGGCTGCGCCGCAACGATGTCCGCATCCTGGTCGGCTGTGGTGCGGCCGGCGCCATCGCCGCCGCCTTCGATGCACCGCTGACCGGCGCCTTCTACGGCTTCGAATTGGTCATCGGCATCTACTCTGTCGCCAATGTCGCACCGGTCTTGACAGCCGCGATCTGCGCCTCGCTGACCGCCGAAATGTTCGGCGGCGTGCCGTTTCCGCTCGAGCTTTCGGGCCTGCCTGCGCTCACCGCCAGCCAGTATGTGCCGTTCCTGCTGCTCGGCCTGCTCGGCGGTGCCGCCTCGATCGCCATCATGCATCTGGTGACGTTGATCGAACGTGGTTTTGCCAGACTGTCGATCGATGCGGCGCTGCGCCCCGTCATCGGTGGCGTCATCGTCGGGCTGCTGGGTCTTATCACCCCGCAAGTGCTGTCAAGCGGCCATGGCGCGCTGCATCGCGAATTCTCGATGAATTACGGGCTGGCCGTGGTGGCCAGCGTCTTCGTGCTCAAGCTGACGGCGTCGGCGGTGTCGCTGGGGTCGGGTTTTCGCGGCGGATTGTTCTTCGCCTCGCTGTTCCTCGGCGCGCTGCTCGGCAAGGCATTCGCGGATGTGATGATTGTCGTCTCGCCGGCAACCGGCATCGACCCTGCCGTTGCCGCCGTCGTCGGCATGACGTCGCTCGCAGTCGGTGTCGTCGGCGGTCCGCTGACGATGACCTTCCTGGCGCTGGAATCGACCCGCGACCTGACGCTGACCGGCGTTGTGCTGGCCGCCTCGATCATGTCGGCGATCCTGGTGCGCGAAACCTTCGGTTACTCGTTCTCGACATGGCGCTTCCATCTGCGCGGCGAGACCATCCGCAGCGCCCACGATGTCGGCTGGATGCGCAGCCTCACAGTCGGTTCGATGATGCGCAAGGACATCAAGACCATCTATGCCTCGACGACGCTGGCAGCCTTCCGCAAGCAAGTGTCGCTCGGCTCTGCCCAGCGCGTCATCGCCGTCGACGCGGGCGACCACTATGTCGGCGTGCTGATCGTAGCCGAACTGCACAGCGATCCTTCCGGCGGCGAGGTCCCGGTGCGCGATCTTGCCAAATCCAAGGACGCGGTGCTGGTGCCGAGCATGAACGTGCAGGCCGCCGCGGAAACATTCCAGCGCGCCGGCGCCGAAGAACTCGCTGTCGTCGAGGATTTCACCGACCACATCGTGCTGGGCCTGTTGACCGAAGGCCATCTGATGCGGCGCTATGCCGAGGAACTCGACAAGGCGCGCCGCGACCTGTCGGGCGAGGGGTAACGAAGGCCAAGCCGGATGCCTGTCACAGTGGTTGCGGAGCCTAGAGCGTTTCATATTTTGACGGAAGCGTAGCCTGCGTTTTCGAAGTAGTTCTTGCATTCGGCTGCCTCGATGGTTTCGACGAGGTGGCCGAT
>NZ_JAMYSF010000035.1:0-57025 GCF_040321775.1 Mesorhizobium sp. M0243
CGCCTGGCAGAAACTCCTCGCAGCTTCCGAGACCATCACATCAATCGGGATGCGCCAATGGGCCCATGTCGGTCAAACCCCATGAGTCTTGGTATAAGACCTTATGTCTTTCTGGTTGCCGGCTGCGAGGTGGTTCGCGGAGCTACGCTGAATGCTTCCGGGACCTCCATCACCGACGACCCCGCCGCGCTCGCCAGGTCGACCAACGCGCGCTTCTCGGTGTAACTCCACAGCCTTCGTTGCCGCACGCGCCGCCCGCACACCGTTGCAAGATCTTCGGCCGCCGCGGCGCCGCTTAACTCGGCGACCAGATCGCTCCTTGCATGTTCCAATGTCATCGCTCGAAAACTCCATGTTCATCGGCCTATTGCAAGGTGCCTGGGCGCATCGCTTATCTTTGAAGGCGTATTATCGATAAATCCGCCACTTGCCTTTTTTCTCGGACACGAGCTTGTATACTGAACTGTTGTTCAGCGCCGGTTTATCCCATAAGCCATCTCTCACCGTAACCACAAGAGTCTTACAAAGATACCTTTCTTTCATAACTCTAAGATGACCTTCGGAAGCCTCACCTCTGAACGCATCGACGAAGAGATTGTAGACTTCTGATGCTTGATTTGGCGTAAGTTGAGCTGCATAGGAGCGCAACAACCCGAGCGTCGTTGCGCAATTTCGCCTTTGCGACAATGTTGCCCAGGAAATATTCCCTGGTCGATACGTCACGTTTGCAAGATCGAGCGGATTGTTGGCGACCGCTTCATTCGATGGCGTTACTTGTCGAACAGCTTTCCACATTTCAGGAGATGCGCTGAAAGCTGTGCCCTCTAATGTTTCAGGTCCTTGAACTCGAAATTGGAAGTCGGACAGGTATACAAATCGAGCACCAGCCAAAATTGAGGGCGCCAGTAATACGATTGCGGCTATAGTCGTTAGACACCCGGTTAATGTGCTTTTGCCAATTTGCGAAGAGAACACGGTGGCTGTAACGGCCATCATAGCTAGCAATGATGGAATTATTATACGCCATCCCAAATCATTATATAAAATTACGCTATGCATAAACTGCGCGCAAAATAGTGGCGCTAGAGCAGTAACAAGTATCGCCCGATCGATCTGGCGGTAGGGAGCTACCTCGTCGATTGGCGTCGATAAGGTCCAAATAATAAAAGACGCATACATAATGCTGAAGTCAAGTATAAGCAAGACAAACCAGACACCATGCACGTCGAAAAACCACTCCATTTCGACAAATATGGGAAAATATCCAAAATTCCGCGGCTTTTCTGGCATATAATATGGCTACCTGCTCGTAGACCAACACTCCGGCACAGAGTACGGCTATGGCAACAGTGACTAAAACTAATATGAGAACTTGCAGCAGCCGTTTGGCCCTTACAACATCCGAAAGCGACAGCACCCCCACCATGGGTAATATCAAAAGCAGTGAGAAGCCGCCTGCCCACATGGAGCTGCCATAAGCAGAAGCCAGCATCGCCCCCGTAAATACTGCCAAGCTGAGATCGCGGTTGGCGTTGCAATGCAGAATTCGTATGTATGTCATGATGACAATCAAGGCCAGCGTTCCGGAAAATACGTGGTGGGGTGCCCATGCGACCTGAACAATCCATGTCTCGAGGCCGTATTCCTGTACCATCCAAGTGTCGAGCCACTTTCCGGAGACGAATCGCACGATTGGCTTAAGGGAACTGGCAAGCAAGAGGGGGAGTACCCACCAAGCGGCATTTGAGCTTCTGCTTCGTGCCACTGCCAGCCACGTTACGACAAACGTCGAGAACAACGCCGTCAAGCCGGTAAGAGCAATGTCGGCCTCCCAGCCGCTTGCGCCTGTGATGACGGATGAACACGCGGCGATGAAGTGCCAGACGTAGTAGTAAATAAGTCTGCTGGGAGTACCTACTTGGGAATAGTATGGATTGCCGGGAGGCAACCCATTTTGAGCTATTTCATTTATGATAGCTATTTTTGCATGGTCCCAGATCGGGTCACCGACGCCGGCGCTTTCCGCATAATGCTGCGGAATGATCGCGAAGGTTGGCAAAAGGCAGAGGAGAAATGCAACAGCTAACCAGGAAAAGCCAGGATTGGTCGGCGAGCGCAAGAGCGGGTCGACGGAGCCTTTCGATAGCCAGAGCGTGACAGCGAACAACGCAAGGACGGTCAGAATAAGATTGATCGCGGTTAAAGATAACAGATGAAAAATGGAAACACCTGCAGCGCCGAATATTCCAAGTCCAATTGCCGGAGATATAAGTAATCGCATCCGGAGATTGCTGTCAAAAAACTTCGAAACGGGCAACCCGATGGCATATCCTATGGCACTTGAAACGACACCGCTGGAAATAACGGAAGAAGGTTGTACTAACATTTACGACTCCGAATTCTTCGGCACGCCTCAGTTAAAAGGCCTGACCGTTCTTCAGGCACCAGTCGACGGAAAGTCGCATGCCGTCGCGCAAGGCGATTTTGGGCGCGTAACCGAGTACTTTTCTGGCTTTGGTGATGTCGCAGGCAATTGTCTTGTTCATTTCGGACAGCACATGGATTTTCTGGTGATAGATGCCGGCGTACTGGAGAGTCGCATCAACTATCGTTGCGACGTCGCCGACGATGTCCGGAAGATGGAACTTGTTGGGCTTGACCGTCATGCCGAAATCTTCGTGCAGGACCATGCCGGCGACCTCGACAATTTCTTTCATGGTGTATGGCGTCTCGTCTGCAAGCCAGAATATCTCTCCTCCCGCCCGCTCGTGAACTGCGGCAAGAAGGATGCCTTGCGCCAGGTTGTCAGTGTAGCCCATCGAGCGGCGATTCCGCCCCGATCCAACGATTGGAAACTTGCCGTCCTTGACCGTCTTAAAAAAGAGCGTTTGCCGTGGCGGCTGGTTGGGACCGTAAAACCAGGGCGCGCGAACGATCACGACTTCCATCGGGCTGCCAGCAGCAATTTCCGCACGCAGTGCCTTTTCCATCAGCATCTTGGAGCGGCCGTATCCCACATAGGGATTATAGGGGCTTTCCTCCGTGAATCTGTGGTCCGGGTGCGGATTGCAGCCGATCGGCGAATTCGATGACATGACGACCGCGCGCCTCACACCTGCCTTTTGCGCTGCCGTAACCAGATTGATCGTGCCCTGTGTGTTGACCGCTTCAAATTGGGCAACCGTTTTGGGATGAATGATGCCGGCCATGTGGATCAATACGGCGCCCTCGGCACCAGCCACAAATGCGCGGACAGATTCCATGTTCCGGATATCGCCTGTCACGATTTCCAGGCCCTGGTCGCGCAGCTGCGATACCTCTTCTCCCGCAGGAACGAACGCCCTTACCCGGAAGACGCCGCGTGCGAGAAGTCCTGCTTCCGGCAAACCCGTCGTCAGTGCCGCCGCTACGCGCCCGCCCAACCAGCCGGCAGCTCCAGTCAGGAGTACAAGGGGCGCATTCAGGGTTACTAGGTTCGTCTCTTGCATATTGGCAACCGCTTTGTTTTACACAGCCAGCGCAAACGCCAATGAGATGATGGCGCCAATCAACAAGCTGGTCTTGTCCTTAAGCGCAAAGACAATAGGATCGTCGTGCAAATCCATGCGATGACTCAGGAGCCATATCCTTTGTAGCCACATGAACACGCCCGCCGGTGCAACATAGAGCCATGCTGGATTGTGATATTCTTGCGTGGCTCTGGCTTCGAGCGCGATGAAAAGCAGCATGATGACGATCGAAGCCGAGGCGGAAGCAAGGCCATAGCCCAAGGTGAGCGGCCAATCGTCAGGCAAGTATCCGCGACCTTGGATGGCGCCCTTCCCCTTTGAGCACGCGCGCATTGCTTCCACATGACGCTTTGCCAGAGACAGCGAGAAGAAGAACATGGCTGAAAAGGACAAAAGCCAAGGCGAAAATGCCAGATCATTCAGCACCTGACCCATGACAATCCTCAGTGTGAACAACGCTCCGATGACCGTCACATCGAGTAACGCGTAACGCTTCAAGCGGAATGAATAGGCCAGCGTCAGCACCAGATAGACTGTGACAGCCAGTGCGAATTGAGGGTGCAAAAGTAGGGCCACCCCAATGCCCGCACCCAGCATAAAGATGCTCGCCAGAAAGCCATTTATAACGCTTATTCTACCTGCAGCAATCGCCCGGAAGCGCTTGGTCGCATGCGCCCTGTCCGCCTCCACATCAGCCAGATCGTTGATGATATAGGTTGCCGAGGCAATCAGGCCGAAAGCAACAAAGGCGACCATTGTCCTCAGCACTGCATGCAAATCGCCCGCAATATGGCCGAGAAACAGGGGAACGAAAATCAGTACATTTTTTGACCACTGGTGTACCCGGAGTTCAAACAGCCAGTCCTTCACCGGATTAGTTTTTTCAGGACTGATGGTCCTGACCTCAACGCCAGCTTCACGGAGCTGGCTTGCGTATTTCACTCCGTTGCCAACCAGAACCGCTCCGGAAGCCGCCTCCCAGATCGGCAGGTCGGCGGCACTGTCGCCCGCATAGATAAATCCCTCCGGGAAGCTATCCTGAAGCCATTTCAACTTGTTGCGGCTCTTCAGGTTCAATGACCCATCACTTCCCTTCGCGCCGGCGAAGCCGCCAAGGTGACAAATGATACTATCCGCTATGCTCTGATCCGCTGCCGTAACGAGATAAATTTCACGCCCGTCAGCTTTCGCGCCACGCATCAATTCCAACATCTCTGCACGATAGGGAAGCGCCCGCGGCTCAATCGAACAAACGTTTGCCAGCGTTTCCTTCAACGCCGCGCGGCCCTTGAACCAACTTGGAAAGGTGCGAAGCAAGTGCTGTGGCGAATGAAAGAAGGCTTCAAAGAAGCTCTCGTGGAAAGTATCTGATCTTATCAGAGTGCCATCCAAGTCACAAACCAGGGGCAACTGACGGTCAAAGCCGTCCAGATCAAGCATCATCATCTCATTCCCCAAATCAGGTTCGTTCAGCTTCATCGCTGCGCCTTCATCAAAGACGAAAACATTATCCGCGCCGAAGGTCCGATACGGGCAAAGTCCAGATCACTACCGCGTTTGATGTGCTGGGCCGTCAGCCACGCATGCCAATAGGTCGGCAGCTCCAGCGGCGTCGCGAAAAAGGAGCATCAAAAGTCGTGCCAACTGTGCACAAAGAGCTCCAGAAGAGATTTTCTGCGTGCTGTTCAATGACATGCATGAGATTGGGACAGAAATTCTGCCCAATTGGACTGTGTCGCGGACTGGGCAAAATCGACAAAGGTGTCGTTAGTTGGCCTTCCCATTACACCGTGAAGCATTCCAGCCACGAATATGTTCGCGACACGATCCACGTCAATTCGGTGAAGGGTTTCAATTCCCGCGTCCGGCGCACGATGGCCGGCTTCTTTCACCATATCAGCCCGCAACACGCCGACCTGTATTTCCATGAAATCGGCTTCCGCTGGTCTCAGCGCGTCGCGTCTGGAAGCGCCGTTCGCAAAACTCGGCACGGCAGGGAAATCGTGCAAACTCTCTGGTGCCGCCAGCGCTGCAACTGCCGACTGTCCTTCGCGCTGCCACGGGACGTCAGCTTCGCTAAAGCCCCGATGGCGGCATCACCATCAAGTCAGCTGTAGCTGTCTTTGGTTGATAAAGGCCGTGTCGGCAGAGGACAAATCGACACCAACCGACGACGGCATCGAAAGTGTGGAAACACCCAGGCAGAAGACGCCAACGAGAATGACGATGCGGCTGCTACTCGCACGCTTGCGCGCCACATGCATCAGGTCGCGCGGCAGATATCCATGGACCCAGACGACGGGATGGAACTGTGAGACCAGTCGGTACGGTCGGACAAGAAACAACGACTGTCGGGTATCTCAAGCCGGACCTGAAGTGGCGGCTTTTGGACTTTGCAGATTGGTGAGAGCAATCAGCTTCGCTCATCGCAGAGGCCGCCATTGCATCTTTCCTCTCCCCTGACACGGATGAAAAAGAGGCGGGCCATCGTCAAACGCCTGGATCGGATCGACCGTTGCCTTCAGCGGCCGGAGCGAGATCTGGAAATCACGAGCGAAACTCGCGCGTTGTTCATTCGGTTCTGGTCGAATTCGACAGTTCCATTAACAGAGACAGCGCAGGCGGCCGCTCGAGTTAAGGGCGGAGAGCGCTATAACCAGTTTATTGAGGCTCTCGGCCGCCGCCTGTCCCAAGGGCCGAAGCTTCAGCACGAGGTATCTGAAGAGCTTGCTGAGAAGTAAGCAAATGCTGGGGAATGAAGTGGCGATTTCTCCATCCGCCGTTCAATCGAGATGTTGGCAAGAGGCTCTTCGTTTGATCGTAGAGCTTCTTCATATATCGTAGAGTTTCTTCACATGATGCGGAATTCGTTCGGACTTGTCCAATGGGTCATGCCGACCACCAGGATGAACACCTGTTCAAGGCCCGCCAACGGCGTCAGGAAGTCGAAACAGCCCCAGTGTCGTCTCATGAGCAAGCTCGGAGAGCTCGGCAAGCATGGCGTCGCTCGTATGCCGTACCGCGATCAGTCCGCTCACGCCGATGGTGACGGCTTCTTGCGCCATCCCACAACTGTCGACCACAGCGAGCGCACCGAACCCCTTTGCGACCGCCGTACGCAGTAGATTGATTTCGGTCGTCACCCCGTATCCGAAGTCCTCGAGGCTGACGCGCATTTCGCCGTCGATTGCGGTCACGCTCGGGAAGTTGACGACGCCGGGGCATCTGGCCGTCCCAAGAGCCTTCAGAATGTCCACATGGCGGCGGAATGGATCGAGAGCAAGCACGCCCGCGAACATCCGGCTCCGGTGTGGAATTCCGTTCCGGAGCTCCGCCAGAAGACGCCCGTTTGTGTCGTGAATCGGAAGGAGCACGAGGCTGTCATAGGCGCTGCCCCGCAGTCCTTCGCAGGAAGGGCAATAGAGCGTGACGGACTGAGGCTGCTCGTCGGACATAGCTGTCAAGTCCGTCACGATCCGCATTGGTGGAAAAGTGGAAGGAGAGTGCATTTTTCACCCGTGGAAAGATTTGCCAAATTCTACCCAAAACATCGCTGCGCCAATTGATTTCCTGCAAGCCCGACGACTAAGTTCTTCTTCGGTGAGGGACGGCCGGTGAGGCAACGCCTAGGAGGAATATACCGAATGGCCGCGGGCAATTTGAACATTATCATTCTTGCCGATCACCCGCCCAGATCGGAGTGGATCAAACGAGGCGCCGCGCTGTTGGAGACCAAAGGGATCATAACCGCGATAGTGCTAAGCAGTCCATCATGGCGAGACGAACTGCGTTCGGCCCTACCTAGTGCCGATCTACTTCTGGTAGCTCCCTGGACCATGCCGGACATCTTCATGGATGACGCGTTGCTGGACAGCGCGCCTCGCTTAAAGGCAATCGCGGGAACCTTCGACAACCGCTTTACCAGTTTCGTTTCGATCGACGCTCTCACCGAACGCGGGATCATCTTGATCGACACCTCGCGCTCGATAACGCCCAGCGTCGCGGAATTTGCACTGACTCAAACTCTCAACCTATTGCGCGACGTTCCGACGGCGATTGCACTCATGCGAGCGGGTGGCTGGAAGGGATCTTCATGGGACTCGTTTGGGTACGTCTATGGCGATCTCGCTGGCAAAAGGATCGGGCTCGCTGGCTACGGCAGCATTAACAGGCACTATCACCACCTAATTAGCGGTTTCGGCTGCCCGACGGCTGTCTACGATCCAATGCTCGACAAGTCCAACGGGGAACGGCTGGGATTGACAAATACGGATTCGCTTGAGGATCTCGCAGCCGCCTCGGAGATCTTGGTCGTAGGCATTCCACCCCTCAAGTCGTCGCTACATGCGATCGGCAAGAAAGTCTTTGACGCCCTGCCCATCGGTGGCCTCTTCATTCTGGTGAGCCGCATGGCCGTGGTTGACGAGCCGGCGCTGTGGGAGGCGGTTGACACCCGCCGCCTTAAGGCCGCGATCGATGTCTTCAGCACCGAACCGGTGCCCCCGGACGCACCATTTCGCTTCCATCCCAACGTGCTGACAACGCCACATATCGCTGGAGAGGCGTTCTACTGCCACGAGCGCTGCTTCTACGATGCATGCATTGACAGCCTTGCCGCGATCGAGGGACAGCCGCGACGCTTCGAAGCCGCGCGAATCGATGCGACCATGTATATGGGGGTGGACGGCTTGGGGCGTACCAAGCCACTGTGACCGCGGTCTGGCTATTAGTTCGCCCCGACGGCGGCGGCCAGGATGGCGTTGACGGCGTCGCCCTGCTGGCCGGCGAGGTAGTTGCGGCCCATCCGGTGCTCGGCCTTGATGTGGCCGATCACGGGCTCGATGGCGGAGCGGCGGCGCATCTGGCGCTTGATGGCCGGGGTGACGCGGCGTTTCTGGCCGGCGGTGAAGACCCTGAACTTGTGGCTTTCCGGTGCGTTGTGGCCGCGATAACCGGCATCGGCAAGGATGCGGCCGATCTCGTTGCCGATGGTCTTTTCCATGGCGGGGATGACGCTTGTGAGTGTGTGGCCGTCATAGGGATTGCCGGGCAGCGCTTTTGCATGCAGGGCGAACTGGCCACCCTTCGAGCGCTTCAGCGTAGTGGCCACCGACACCTTCACCCCGAACTCGTAAGGGGCATGGGCCTTGCCCTTGCCGATGCATTCTACCTCTGGCGCATGCAGGCTCCAGATCTTGCGGCCGCGCTGGCGCTGACGATACTCGATAAGGGTGGAGGCCTGGTAGAGCGGCCATTTGAAGAGCGCGTCCAGTTCCGCATCGCCGGCGATCTGGCGGGAGATGTCGCGAACGGTCCGGCCGAGATAGGTCTTGAGCCTGCGCAGCGCCTTGTTGGCCCGCTTGAACTGCTTGGCGTGGGCGTAGCGCTGGTGCTTGATCAGCGCCAGCTTGCCGACCCGCACATAGGTCTGGCGCAAATTAAGACCCGTTTTCCTGGCAAGCCGCACCAGCCGTTCGCGTGCCCGCTGGATGAGCTTGGCGTCGGTCGGGAACATGACGTTCTTCGGCTGCACGGTGGTGTCGACGATCACCTGGCGCGTGTCGGCCGGCTTCATCGCCCCGGTCCTGACCGCAATGCTGAGGCTTTCCTGCAAGAGCGCTACGATCCGCTCCTCGCCCATGCGGCTGCGCCAGCGCGTCATCGACGAGCGGTCGAACGGCAGCGCATGGCAACGGCAGCGCATGGCAGAAGAACACCTCGCCGCAAAGATACTGGAAGTAGGGGTTCTCCACCCAGCGCTCGCACAGCACCTCGTCCGACAGGTTGAAAGTGTGTTTCAGGATCGCCAGCCCCGCCATCAGCCGGGTCGGCAAGGGGGGTATGCCAGGGCCGTCCGAATAGACCGCGCCGAAACGCTCCTCCAGCACCGGCCAATCGATCGCCTGCGCCAGCCGAACAGCTCGTGCTTCATGTTGATGATCTGATCGAGCCGGGAGCGGAACAGGTCCTGCTCTCCCGTCTCGCGCTTCTCGCGTGGCCTGGACACCGCCATCCCCTCTCGATTCGCCCCGCCAAAACGAGTGAATCTGGAGGGTTCTGTGTGGTCGCGGGCGCGATGGTACGGGCTCGCACGGGTCGCGACTACATTGAAGCCTGATTGAACTGAGCCGCGGGATGGCGGGCGGAGTTATGGGGATTTAGGGCTCGACAGTGTGTCCGAGGCGCCGGAGCGGGCTCGTCGATCGCTCTTGGCGGTCGCCCGTCGTCGCGATGCAGGACCATCTGCGACGCGAGAGACGGCGCCATTGGGTCGTTGACGCTGAGGTGCAGCGTTGCTGGCGACAGCCAGGCTGCGACTTTGACTAGCGGCGCGCAAAGGCCCTTCGGCGACTGTAGCAGACGCCGGGATGGACGGTGCGAGCGTGTCGGTGCGCAGCGTGTCATGAGGTGTCTGGCCAGGTCGGGGCCTTGCGCGGGATCGGGCCGAGCGAGGCCATGGCGCCGCCGCAGCCCGGACAGATGTCCAGGGAGCGCCCTGTGAGACAGCGGTAACGCGGGCGATAGTCGGCGGTCGGGTCCGGCGTCAGCGGCGTGGGCGCCGCCAGAAGAAGACGGCACTGGGCGAGCTTGGCGACGCGGTGGCCGTTGGCGAGGAGGCCGTAATGGCGGATGCGATGGAATCCGTCTGGAAGAGCGTGCAGCAGGAAGCGCCGGATGAACTTATATGGGGATAGTCAAGGGGATCGGTCAGTATGGCTGCATTTCGACCTCCTGATACAATTTTTGCAGATCCGGTATGAGCTCAGCTTCATGACGCGGTTCGCGAACGAACCCGATCCAACTTATATACGGTTAGCGGCCGAAGCGGCTAGACCAACATCCCGCGTGCGGCGGATTTGAGCTCAAGGCAGCGACACCATTCTCGTCGGACGGCTTGAGAGCCATATTCATCCTCGGTTCGCCTCCCGGATCTACCAGGACACTTGTCCTTCGGTAGATTATTTACAGTGATGTAATTGGGTCATGCCGACATCACTGCGCCTTCGATGACAACCCCGGCATTGATGTACTTCCAAAGGGCGACAAACAGCTTGCGGGCGAGAGCGACAATCGTCGATTTTTTGTAGCGCCCTTCGTTCTTCGTTACCCTCGCCTTGAACCAGCGGCTAAGCTCTGAATCTGGCTGATGGCGCACCCAAAGCCACGCCAGTTGGACAAGCGTCGTTCGCAGTCGAGGGTTGCCCGCCTTGGATACGCCTTGATCGCGATCAACCTGACCGCTCTGCCATGGCGTCGGTGCGAGACCAGCATACGCGGCCACCTGCCGTCGGTTATCGAACTGTCGTGATAGCCCTTCGGACCATAAAATGGCGCCGAACTCCGGGCCAACACCTCGGAGGTTAAGTAACAACGCTGGGGCAGGTGACGATGCCGACGCGGCGGCAAGCATAAGGTCGCGCTCAGCCTCGACCTGTTTGATTTGCTCAATCAGCAGTTCGATGCGATCGAGTTCACGGCTGATTTGGGCTTTCAGCGCCGCTGGCAGCGGTCGACCATCCCCGGTCGCAAGGTCGTCCAAGCGCTTCCGCCGGTCGCGCCGCAACGGTTCGTATCCCGAGATACCTTGACCGAACAACAGGCCCTTCACCCTGTTGACGTGGCGGATACGCTCGTTTGTCAGCGCTTTACGCTCACGCACCAAGCGGCGGCGGTCTTCTTCTTCCGCGGTTGGGACCCGAAGCATTGCACAAACCCGCGGCTCGCCGCGTTTGTAAGCCAACAGTGCTCGGACCAGGGCCTCACCGTCGATCTTGTCAGTCTTCGCCCGCCGGCGGCGGCGAGACGTAGCAATCGACGCGGGATCGACGACATAACTCTCGACCCCTTCACGTTCGAGGATTCTGTGAATCCAGAACCCATCGAGACCAGCCTCCTGAACTGATACCATCCGAAAGCTTCGACCGGTGCGCGCCTTGGCTTTGCGCTGCAGCTCAGCGAAACGCGCCAACAATGCCGGAACATCGCTGCCCGCCACGATATGCTTCGACATCTTCTCGCCCGCCCCGGGCGAAAGTGACGTGATTAGCCATTTCGATCTCGAGAGTTCCAACGACACGAAGATTGCGGCAAGATCGACTCGAATAGCGGCTGGAGCTTCTTTACGGCTGGCTGCAACTGGCATTGCGGACCTCCTGAGGGTTGGTGGGCGACATCACACTCTGCCGAAGCGGTGGTCGCTATTCACTCCCATGGGATCTCGTCGGCGCTTAAGGTCATGAGCTTGTGCTTGGACTTGTCGTGGTGGCGATAGTCCTTCCAGCGGAAGCTGACCTTTCCCTGGTCCAGGCTCACGAGGCGGCTGTTGGCGATGGCGACGCGATGGGTGTAGCGGCCCAGATAGGCGAGGACCTGTTCGGGACCGCCGAACGGGGGCTTGGCGTAGACGACCCATTCGATCCGCTTCAGTCCAGCCAGTTGGGCGCAGAAAGTGGCAGGGTCGGCCAGGCTGGCGAGATTGCTGAAGAAGCGAAGCTGGCCGGCGTCGAAGGCGTCCTGCAGGCGCTCCAGGAATAGCCGCCTGAACAGGCGCGACAGAACCCGCACGGGCAGGAAAAATCCCGGCCGGCAGGCGATCCATCGCTGGTCCCCGGCCTTCGCCGTGGCAGGCTCGAGCGACAGGCCGCCGCCCGGCACGACGCAGTGGACATGCGGATGATGGTGGAGATTTTGACCCCAAGTATGAAGCACGGCGACCATGCCGATCTCGGCGCCCAGATGTCTGGGATCGGCCGCCGCCACCCTCAAGGCTTCGGATGCGGCCTTGAACAGGATCGCATAGACCGCCGCCTTGTTCTGGAAGGCGATCTCAGCGATCTGGGCCGGGACGGTGAAGACCACGTGGAAGTATGGGACCGGCAGCAGCTCCGCCTGCCGCTCGGCCAGCCACTGGGCGCGGGCTAGGCCCTGGCACTTAGGGCAGTGGCGGTTGCGGCAGGTAATGGGCGACGCCCATTACCTGCCTTATGGGCAGATCCAGTAATGGGGAGTTGGCGTGCCGGCAACGGCATTTTTCGGTGAATTGTTGCGCTTTTTGTCTCCATAACCGCGCGGTCCTGCGCCTCCATCAGCTCGGCCACCAATGGCCGGTCAGAAACGGAGACGAACATGTTGGAGATTTACTTCTCGGCATCGAAGCTGCCGAGGCATTTGCGGAGCGGGCCAAGCGGACCATACCTTGACGGTTTCGCAGCCGCGCTCGAGCGGCAGGGCTATAGTGCCGGCACGGCCGCGCGATATTTGCGGGCGGCAGCGCACCTCGGCCATGTCGTGGCTCGGCAAGAGGCAATGCCCAGCGACATTGATCTGGCGGTGTTCAGCGAGCACTTGTGCACTTGTCGATGTCCGCGCGCCATGGGCGGGCGTCGCAACCACCACACCATTTTTGGCGCCAGGCTCTTTCGCCAGCACCTTGTCGAAATTGGCGTTTGCCAGTCCGCCGCTGCCGCATTGCAGCGTGCCGAGCCGTGCCTGGTGGCTCACTTCAAAGTGTGGCTGCGCAAGCATCGCGGGGCGTCCGATCCCACCATCAAGCTCTACGCCCGCGACGCCGCCCACTTGATAGCGGCACTCGGGTGCGATCCAGAGCGGTGGGAACCAGCCGCTATCCGCAGCTTTTTCCTGGACCGCGCGAGCCATTGCGGCAATGGAACCGTGGAGAAGCTGACGACCAGCCTGCGCGCGTTCTTGCGGTATCTTGCCGTCACAGGCCGCTGCCGAGCAGGTCTCGCCGATGTCGTTCCTGGCTTTGCCAGTTGGCGGCTTGCCGACCTGCCGCGATATCTAGCGGCGGAGCAGGTGAACCGGCTGATCGCGGTATGCGATGGCGAAGTCGTTGCGCGCCGGCGTGATCGCGCGATCGTCCTGCTCTTGGTGCGCCTCGGGCTGCGGGCCGGCGACGTGGCGCAACTCCGCCTTGACGATATCGAGTGGGAGACGGGCTCGCTGCGGGTCTCGGGCAAGTCGCGCTATGAGGTGCGTCTGCCGCTGCCGCAAGATGTCGGTGATGCGATCGCCGACTACCTCGCGTGTCGCCCTTCGACCTGCCCGAGCGATCACGTGTTCCTCCGCAATATCGCGCCGTTTCGACCGTTCCGGAACGGTGACGGCATCTCGTCGCTGGTGAAACGCCTCATGCAGCGGGCCGGCATCGTGGCGCCAGTCAAAGGGGCGCACGTCCTGCGACACACGGCGGCGACCGAGATGCTGCGCCATGGCGTTCCGCTTGAGAAGATCGGGTTGGTCCTGCGGCACCGAGGCATCGACACGACTGCCCGTTACGCCAAGGCCGATGTCACGCTCCTGAAGCAAATCGCGCAGCCCTGGCCGGAGGTTCTCTGATGTTGAAGGCCATCGAGACTTATCTGGCGCTCCGCCGTGCCACTGGATTCGCAATGCTGAATGCGGAATACTTGCTCAGGAGCTTTGCCGCCTTTGCGACCGAGCGCGGGCAAACGCAAGTCCACACGCAAACCGCAATCGATTGGGCGGCGCGGGGACCGTCTGTCGCGCAACGCGATGCTCGACTGAAAGCCGTCTGCCGCTTTGTGCGTCATGTCCGGGTTGAAGACGCCCGGCATGAGCTGCCGCCGGCTAATCACTTCGGTGCCCGCAAGACGCGGCGCTCGCCGCATATTTACCCAGCAGCGGAGATCGATCGCCTCATCGAGGCCGCCCTTCGGCTTCGACCCAAAGGCGGCTTGCGCTCACGGACCTATGCTACATTGATCGCACTGCTCTCAGTCACCGGATTGAGGATCTCCGAAGCGCTGAAGTTGACGGTCGCCGACGTGACGCGCGACGGCCTGCTGATCCGCGAGACCAAGTTCCGGAAAACCCGGCTGGTGCCGCTGCACGACACAGCAGTAGCGGGCTTGAATGGCTATCTGGCGCATCGCCGGCCCTGTTCCGAGACTGATCCGGTGTTCGTTGACGCGCGTGGTCTGCCTCTGCGCTACATTGCTGTCAAAGAGACCTTCGACAGGCTGGTCGGCACGGCGGGTATCGTACCGGCGGCGAAGCGCCGCCTGCGTCTGCACGATTTGCGGCACACGTTTGCGGTGCGCGCGCTACAAGGCAGTCCGACGGATCGAAGCCGAAGCGGCGCGCATATGGCGGCGCTTGCGACCTACATGGGTCACGTCAACATCTATGCGACCTACTGGTACCTGGAGGCCACCGCCGACCTCATGCGCGACGTCGCCGCGGCCGGTGAAGGGTTCATTACCGAAGGGAGGCAATCATGACGCCGATTGCTCCCCTCATC
Organism: Mesorhizobium sp. M0243; assembly: GCF_040321775.1. NCBI lineage: Bacteria > Pseudomonadati > Pseudomonadota > Alphaproteobacteria > Hyphomicrobiales > Phyllobacteriaceae > Mesorhizobium > Mesorhizobium sp. M0243. Next base: position 14,794 of record NZ_JAMYSF010000035.1, read on the forward strand.
GAATCGTTCCTCGATGAGACACTCGCCCGCCAGCGGGACGTCAGTCGGCATACGCGCGACTCCTATTCCCTGAGCTTCCAATTGCTCTTCATGTTCGCTGCAAAGCGGCTGAAGGTCTCGCCATCGGCGCTGGCGCTGGAGCAACTCGACGCCGGTCTCATCAGCGACTTCCTGGAGTATCTCGAGGATAAGCGCAAAAACGCGCCGGTGACGCGCAATGTCCGGCTGGCGGCCATCAAGTCCTTCTTCCGCTTCCTCGAATACAGGCAGCCGGCAGCCCTGGAGCATGTCCGCCGCGTCCTGGCGATCCCATTCAAGAAGACGGATCAGCGTCTGGTCCCCTATCTCCTGCGGGAGGAGCTGCAAGCGGTGCTCGACGCTCCGGATCCCGCCACGCGCGATGGCATCCGCGACCGGGCCATGCTGCATCTGGCGGTTTGTGCGGGTCTGCGCGTGTCCGAGCTGACGGGATTGAATCTCGAGGACATCGACCTGTCGTCGATGAGCATTCGTGTCCTGGGCAAGGGACGGCGGGAACGGAAGCTTCCCTTGTGGAAGACCACGGCCGCAGCCCTGCGCGCCTGGCTCGCCGTTCGCGGGCGGGTTGCAGCACCCGAGGTGTTCGTCAATGCCCGGGGAGAGCCGCTGAGCCGATGGGGCTTCGCCTATCTGCTCAAACAGCATGCAGCGACTGCCGCTCGAGCGCATCCCGGCCTCAACAAGAAACGCATCTCGCCTCACGTGCTCAGGCACACATGCGCGATGATCATCCTGCAAGCAACGCAGGACATCCGTAAGGTGTCGCTTTGGTTGGGACACGCGACTCTGACGACCACTGAAATCTACACCCGTGGTGATCCGACAGAGAAGCTCGACGCCATGGAATCGATCGTTCCACCGCATCTGCGGCGCGGCGCGTTCCAGCCGTCCGACAGGCTGATCGCGCTCCTTAAGCGCCCTTCGTAATGGTGAGCCGGGTTGGCGACGGCGGACACAAGAGCGCGATCAAGTCGCCGCCAACTCCCCATTACTGGATCTGCCCATAAGGCAGGAGTTATAGGCTTGCCGCATGAGACCGCAGTCGGCGCAGTGTTCAGCGTGACCGCCCAGGGCCGCGGTCCGGCACGCCTCCACCGCGGCCATGACCCGGCGTTCGACACGCCCGAGATGGCCGGCATGGTCGCGGCGATAATCAGCCCCGTGACGGTGGAATACATCCGCCACTTCCAGATCCGGGCGCATGGCGCGCGGCTCAGCCGGGCGGCGTGATCTCCATGCGGAGTTGGTCAAAAGGACTGGCGGTCCGGCCGATCACAGCCGTTGAGACCTGGGCGTATAGTGTCGTCGTCGCCAGGCTGCGATGGCCCAGCAGCACCTGAATGATCCTTATATCCGTGCCGGCTTCCAAAAGGTGGGTGGCGAAGCTGTGGCGAAGGGTGTGCACCGTCACCCGCTTCTCAACGCCCAGGAACTCGCAGGCTGCTCGACAGGCGATCGCTAAGGTCTGTGGGTGGATCGGGCCGCGGCCATCGCGCCGAGGAAATAGCCATCGCCCCGGCTTGGTCAACCGCCAATAGACGCGCAAATCTCCAGCAGCTGCGGCGACAGCATCACATAGCGGTCCTTGCCGCCCTTGCCCTGCTCGATGCGAATGATCATCCGGCTGCTATCGATGTCCGTCACCTGCAGACGCGCCGCCTCCGCGGCGCGCAAGCCCACCGCATAGGTGGTCATCAGAGCGACCCGGTTCCTCGTCCCCTTCACGGCCTGCAGAAAGCCGACCACCTCATCGGCGCTCAGCACGATCGGCAACTTGCGCGGCGTCCGAGCGTAAGCGATCCGCTCAGGCAGATCAGATCGACCCAGCGTCACGCCGTAGAAGAAACGCAAGGCGCAAACGGTCTGGTTCAACGCGCCCCACGAGACCCTTCGGCCCACCAAGTGGGCCTGATAGGCGCGCACCTCTTCGTATCCCAGTTGATCGGGTGATCGTCCAAAAAATCGACTGAACTTCGCCACGTGATGCACGTAGGATCGCTGGGTCTCCGGTGACAAATTGCGGATCGTCAGATCTTCAATCATCCGCTGACGCAGAGGGCTTATCTGGGCCATCTGGGGTTCTCCTGTCTGGAAGGTTGGCTCGACACCAAATCTTCTCAGACGGGGGCCTCCTCAGGCCAGACCCGCGCATCAGCTACCGCGGCAGCGGTTTAGTTCAATCACGCTCGGCGGCGCAAGGGAATCGCAAAACCGAATTGCAAGAAATAGCTCTCAAATACCGTAAATCCTGCAATTCCAAAGCCGGCATTCACGTCAATCAGCAAACACAATCAATGACTTGCGGATAGTTCACGGTCGACTATTGAACTCCGGCGCGATTCAGTCTTCACCCCGTATCCGAAGTCCTTGCGGGTGCATTTCGCCGTTGATCGCGGTCACGCTCGGGAAGTTGGAGACGCAGCGGCGGCCACGGTCTCAGGAGCTCTCAGAATATCGTACGTGCGAGATGATTGCACGATTTTACCCAGAACGTCGGTTTGCGCCAATTGATTTGCTGCAGGCGTGACATCTAGGCTTTTCAAGTGAGGACGATCGAGTGAGCGGAACCCGGTAGGAGGACGATGACAAAAGTCTTACGTGGTGGGCACCCTGCGATACCAAAGGCAGCGAACTGCGCTATCTCCGCGACTGTTGGAGAAAAACTTCGGCCGACTTCACCGATCGAGCAGAATTGGTCCACGATTGAATTGTTCGAGTGGAACACGTTGACGGAGGTTGATCTGCGACCAAAAGCCGGTCATCAGCTTGGACCACATACTTGGGATGTTCTCACAAATAGGTTATGAAACTACGAGGGCAAAGATGAAGCCGCATAAGTTCGAACATATTGGTTTGCGGGTCAAAGACGCGGAGCGCTCGATAAAATTCTATAGCGAGGTGATCGGCATGGAAGTGCGGGAGCGCCAGCTCTTCTTCCGCGGTGCGCAATTGATCTTCCTCACACTCGGCGGACAGGAAATCGAGCTGATCGCCGGCGGCAACAACAATGATTTCCCCGGCCGCAGCCCCATCGACCACTACGCCTTCACCGTCCGCGACCTCGACGCCGCCAAGGTCCGGGTAAAGGAACTCTGGCCGGAGGCCGAATTCACCGAAGACCTGCAACTCTGGGACAGCATGCGCTGCAGCTTTGTCAACGGGCCAGACGGGGAGAAGCTGGAGTTCTTCGAGCGGCGGGAATAGGGCGCATACTTGTGCACCCGACAATGCAAGATATAGGCTCCCTGTCGCGGACTTAAGGCCGCAGTCGACGTTTTCCGCACCGAACCGGTGCGCTTCCATCCCAACGTACTGACAACGCCGCATATTGCTGGAGTCGCGTTCTACTGCCATGAGCGTTGCTTCTATGATGCGTGCGTTGACTGCCTTGCCGCGATCGAGGGACAGCCGAGACGCTTCGAGGCCGCGCGGATAGATGCGATCATGTACATGGGGGTAGATGAATCGGGGCGCGCCAAGCCGCAGTAACGGCGGTCTGGCTATTACTCCGCTTACCCCGGCGGCGACGGCTTCCCTGAGCCTTTCCGAAGCTGTCGACCACGGCGAGAGCATTGAAGCGCTTTGCGACCGCCGTACGCAGCAGATTGATTTCGGTCGTCACCCCGTAGCCGAAGTCCTCCGAACCTGACGTGCATTTTACCGTCGATCGCGGTTGCGCTCGGGAAGTTGACGACGCCGGGGCAGCCGACAGTCTCAAGGGCCTTCATATCCACGTGGCGGCGGAATGGATCGAGGGCGAGCACGCCTGCAAGTACCCGGCTCGGGTATATTCGGTTGCCGATTTCCGACAGGAGACGGCCGTTCAAGACGGGCAAAAGAGGTGACGGCTCAGTCTGTGCGTCAGAGGGCGCGGCAGAGTCGGGGGTGATCTGGATAGGATTGAAGCGTGGAAACGGAGTGCATTTGTGGCTGCGAGTTGTTTACCCAATTCTACCCAAAGCACAGACCTGCGCCAATTGATTTGCTGCAGGCATGACGTTTAGGTTTTTGGTGAGGTGAGGACGGCTAACGAGGAGTGGCCGGGAGGAGAACAATGAAAACGGTTTATGTGGTTGGCACCTGCGATACGAAGGACAGCGAACTGCGCTATCTCCGGGACCTTATCCGGGATGCAGGTTGTAACGTCGTCCTGGTCGACGTTTCGGTGTCGGAGTTTCACAGCGAAGCTTCGGATGTCGACGTCCAGCCGGCGGAGGTGGCACGCTTCCATCCGAACCCGCCGAAGGCCGAGGAGCTCAAGGACCGTGGCAAGGCAGTCGCCGCTATGTCGCAGGCCTTGGTGGAGTACATCCGATCACGCCCGGACGTCGACGGCATCATCGGTGCGGGCGGCTCGGGAGGAACTGCCTTGATCGCGCCAGCAATGCGCGCTCTCCCCATCGGCGTTCCGAAGGTCCTTGTTTCGACCGTCGCCTCTGGGAATGTTGCCCCTTATGTCGGGCCGACCGACATCAGCATGATGTATTCGGTGACGGACGTTTCCGGACTGAACCGCATCTCGCGGGTGGTCCTCGCCAATGCTGCCCATTCTATTGCCGGGATGGTCCTCAACAGGGTTGGCGCCACAGCCGACGAAAGGCCCGCAATCGGCCTGACGATGTTTGGGGTCACGACGCCATGTGTCCAGGCCGTGGCCCGGTCGCTGGGGACAGATTTCGATTGCCTGGTGTTCCATGCCACCGGAACAGGCGGGCAATCCTTCGAGAAGCTCGCCGATTCCGGTCTGCTGGTCGGCGGGATCGATGTATCTACCACCGAGGTCTGCGACTATCTGCTGGGCGGCGTTTTCCCCTGCACGCCCGATCGCTTCGGGGCCTTCGCTCGGACGGGACTGCCCTATGTCGGTTCCTGCGGCGCTCTCGACATGGTCAACTTCGGGGCCATGGACGCAGTCCCGAATCAGTTTCGCTCGCGCCGGCTGTACGTCCATAACCCGCAGGTCACGCTGATGCGAACGACGCCGGACGAATGCATCAGGATCGGTGAATGGATCGGAGAGCGGTTGAACCTTTGTGAGGGGCCCGTTCGCTTTCTGATTCCGGAGCTGGGGGTGTCGGCGATCGACGCGCCGGGTCAGCCCTTCCACGATCCCGAAGCCAATGCTGCGCTATTCGCAGCGCTCGAACGCACGCTCCGTTGCACTGACAAGCGACAGCTGGCGCGCGTCGCCCTTCACATAAATGATCCGCAATTTGCGGAGCACCTTGTTACCAATTTCAAAGAGGCCCTTCGTGAGCACTGATCCCGCCATCAAATGTCCCACCCGTTCGGAGCTGATCGAGCGTTTCCAGAAAAAGATCAAGGCCGGTGAGCCGATCATCGGTGGTGGTGCCGGTATGGGCCTTTCCGCCAAGAGCGAGGAAGCCGGCAATATCGACCTTATCGTGATCTACAATTCGGGCCGCTATCGCATGGCCGGCCGCGGGTCCCTTGCCGGACTTCTTGCCTATGGCAATGCCAATCAGATCGTCGTCGACATGGCCCGCGAGGTTCTGCCGGTCGTTACGCGTACCCCAGTGCTTGCCGGCGTCAACGGCACGGATCCGTTCGTGGTGATGTCGACCTTCCTGCGCGAACTGAAGGAGATCGGCTTCGCCGGCGTGCAGAATTTCCCGACCGTGGGTCTGATCGACGGGCTGTTCCGTCAGAATCTCGAAGAGACGGGCATGAGCTATGCCCAGGAAGTCGAGATGATTGCCGAGGCCCATAAGCTCGATCTCTTGACCACACCCTACGTGTTCAGCCCGGAAGATGCGGTAGCGATGGCGAAAGCCGGAGCTGATATTCTCGTCTGCCACATGGGACTGACGACGGGTGGCGCGATTGGTGCGCGTTCGGGCAAGTCGATGGACGATTGTGTCTCGTTGATCAACGAGTGCATTGAAGCCGCTCGAGCGATCCGCGACGATATCATCATTCTGAGCCATGGCGGCCCGATCGCCAATCCGGAAGATGCCCGCTTCATTCTCGATTCCTGCCAGGGATGCCACGGGTTCTACGGCGCAAGCAGCATGGAGCGGTTGCCGGCGGAGGAGGCGATCAAGTCCCAGACACTCGCCTTCAAGGCGATCCGCCGCAAGACAGCCTGATAGTAGAAGGGAAGGAAAAAGATGTCCGTTTTCAAAAGCGGAGAACAGCCACCCACTTGGTGCGAACTCAGAGGGTTTGAATTCGCGGACCTTTCCGACCAGCCCCTATCGCTTCCGCTCTCCGGCAATAGGCAGCGGCTACTCGTCACACGTGGATCGTGCCGCCTGACGAGTGGGAACGGAGCGCAGGTGCTCAGTGAAGGCCAGTTCTGGGACTTGCATGAGGCCGACGGTCCCTTCACAGCGGATGCCGGCGATCGCACGGCGCAGGTGCTCATTTTTTCCGGCAAGTGGGGCACCGAGCTGGGTGGGTGCGGCATCTTCGAACTCACTTCCAGCACCTTGGGTTGGTCAAAGGGTGACCCCGTCACTTATCCTAAGTCGACCAACTTTGACTCTCACTATCATGATTGCGACGAATACTGGGTGATCTTCGAGGGATCAGGCACGGTCGTTGTCGGATCGCGCAGTTTCGAAGTTGAGGTTGGTGATTGTGTCGCCATCGGCATGGGACACCACCATGATCTTCCGCAGGTTCGCTCAAACGTGAAGGGTGCCTATTTCGAGACGACTCTCGAAGGTAAGAAGCGCTTTGGCCATCTTTGGGAGCACAAACACGGCCCTGCCGATGTTCGCCCCGACCGGGTGTGATTCTCGCCTAAATTCTGCACATCTGAAGGAAAAATCGATGACGTATAAGGTCCTACATGTGGGGGCAGGCGGCTTCGGAGAGCGCTGGTGCGACACATTTTTGCCGTCAAACCATTCAGACGGGACGATCGAGGTGGTCGGCTTGGTGGATATCGATGCCAAAGCGCTCCAAATCGGCCGGAAGCACCTCGGATTGAAGGCGGAACAGTGCTTCACCTCGGCCGAACAAGCCTTCCAGGCGGTAGATGCCGACTTCTGCACCATCGTCATTCCGCCCGCTTTACACGAGGGAATCGTCGACCTGGCCCTTGCACGCGGCATGCATATTCTGTCCGAGAAGCCGATCGCCGATACCATGGAGGCTTCCGTCCGCATCGCTGACGAAGTGAGAGCGGCGGGCCGCAAGATGGGAATCACCATGAGTCACCGGTTCGACCAGGATAAAACGACGCTGAGGACGCTCGTAAGCGGGGACGCCCTCGGCCGGGTCAATACGGTGTCCTGCCGGTTCGCCGGGGATTTCCGCGCTTACGATTCGTGGAGTCGTTTTCGGCACGAAATGAACCACCCAATGCTCATTGAGGGCGCCGTACATCACCTCGACATCATGGCCGATCTGGCGGAAGCGCCCTGTACGTCAATTTATGCCCGCACTTGGAAGCCCGAATGGGCGGAATACAAGGACGATACGGACGTCATAGTACTGATGGACTTCGCCAACGGTGCGCATGGCGTTTATGAAGGGTCGTCAGCACAATCCACGGGGCTCAATGATTGGGGCTTTGAATACTTCCGAGTGGAAGCGGCATCCGGGACGGCGATCCTCGATCATAGAGAGGTCGAAGTGTTCCACAGGGATCCGAAGCGGATCTATCAAAAGAACCGGCAAGGGAGAGGGCAGCAGGTGTCTCTGCTTCCTGGGAAGAAGTGGAAAAATACACTCTTGATCGAGCAGTTCTGCCATTGGCTCGACGGCGGCCCGCCAATGGCGACCAACGTGGAGGACAATCTCCAGTCGGTTGCGCTAGTGTTCTCAGCCATCGAAAGCGCGCGTCTCGGCCAGCCCGTGAAAGTACAGGAATTCCTCCAGTCCTTTAGAAAGAGCGCTTCGATCGACGCTCACTAAGATGTAGGCTGGCCCCACAATGGCTGATCCGATCATTCATTCTGGGGATCCTCGTCTTGCATTATCCGCTCTCGCGCACGCGAGAGCGGATATCGTTGCGGCCCTTAAGGCTACGCTTGGCAAGCCCAATTCGACTCTCGTTGGCGCGGCGATCGGCACAGGGATGGCCGCCCAGGCGGCCTCACGCGGCGGCGCAGACTTTATCCTCGCTCTGAATGCTGGGCGCCTGCGCAGCATGGGCGCGCCCTCCATCTTCTCCCTGCTTGCTTTGCGCCGGAGCAATGACTTCGTCATGGATTTCGCCCGCTCAGAGATCCTGCCTTTCGCAAAGGTCCCGGTCTTCTTCGGGGCCTGTGCTTTCGATCCCCGGCGTTCGCTGGACGCTGAGCTGGAAAAAATCGCGGATGCGGGCTTCGGCGCGATCGTAAACTTCCCGAGCTCCATCTTCCTCGATGGACGTTTTCGGGCCGATATTGAGAGCGCAGGAGTCGGTTTCCAGCGTGAGCTCGAAATGCTTCATGTCGCTCGCAAGAAGGGTATGGCAACTCTCGCCTACGTTCGAAAAGTGGTCGAGGCGCAGCAGGCGGCTCAGGCCGGCGTGGACATCATCAACCTTAATCTCGGCTGGAACGTCGGCGGAACTGTCGGAAGCCGCACCGGGCTGAGCCTGACGCAGGCGGCCGAGTATGCGAAAATCGTTTTCCGTCATATACGCGCCATTTCGGAGGATACTCTCTGTGTCCTGGAGGGCGGCCCCATTGTCAGTCCCCAGCAAATGTATGAGGTTTCGGCAGCTTCAAAGGCGGACGGATACATCGGCGGCTCTACCATCGACCGGGTGCCTCTCGAGGCCTCGATGGAGCAGGTTACATCGGCCTTCAAATCCGTCGGCACGTTGCAAAAGCGAATTGATGAACTGGAGCGCCAGCTCGAGCATGTGCAGCGCGAATACTCCATCGTCGGCCGCTCGCCATCGATCCAGCAAATCAAGCAACGGATCGAAAAGCTCGCGGCGTCTCCACTGCCGGTTCTGATTACCGGGGAAGCCGGAACCGGAAAAAAGCTCCTGGCACGCGGAATTCACGAGGCCGCCAGACGTCCCGGGAGCAAGCTCATCAGTGCAAGCGCCGCCGACCCAGGTGGAAACTCGCTTTTTGGCTCCGCCCCAAGCGAGGGCGGACGGAAGGTGCTTGGCCTGCTTCAGTACCATCCCAAAGCAACCATACTGATTGAGAACGTCGAATGCCTGTGCGTGGATGCCCAGGAACGGCTGATAGAAGTCATCGAGACAGGCGTTTACCGGCGTCTGGGCGACAACGAGAAAGGGCGGTTCGAAGGCCGCCTGATTCTGACATCGACGAGGCCGCTCTCTCAGTTGGGCTCAAGCGGACTGTTGATGCCTGCGCTCGAGTCGCGTCTGTCCCCGGGACATGTATTCCTTCCCAGTTTGCGTGACCGCCTTGAAGACCTTCCCCTTCTTGCAGAACATTTCTTCCAAGCCCTCCGAAAGGATCGGCGCAGCCGAAAGCTGCAAGTTGACCATTCGGCCTACCGCATCCTGATGACGTATAGGTGGCCCGGCAACATCCGTGAATTGCGTTCGGTGCTCGAGACTGCCGCCATTAGCTGCGAGGGCGACTGGATCAAGGCCGAGCATCTGCCGCCCCTAAGCGATGCGGACGCGCCGCAGCCGCATCCGGCAGACGAACGGGAATGGATAATTGACGCACTTCAGCGTCATCGTTTCCGCCGCGGAGAAACAGCGCGCTATCTCGCGATTTCGCGAAAGACTCTTTACAACAAGATGCGTGCTTACGGCCTGCCTTTGCAGCCACGGACAAACGCGTAGGCCAAGGAACCCTGCCTGATGTAAAGGACACTTTCTTTTGTCGCGAAAACTCTGCGTTCTTCGTTCTTCCTTGAATCTGACCCAGCGCAACAGCCGTGAATTCCTTGAGGCGCTGGTCCCTAGCACGTTCTACGACGTCAGCGTGCAACTCAATGAAATTGGCACCGCTTTGAGAAGGGAAGCAGGCTGCGGCTCGCCATTTCAAGCAGTTATTGGCTCATGGTATGGCTGTCACCGGAACGGGTCACGCTTTTCGTGCGCACAGGTTCCACAGCGGTTCTTCTTCCTATATGTCCTGTTCGACCGGAGGATAGCCGGCTGAGAGAGTTCGGCCCCCGGAGGCCGCCCCTGGCGGTGACAGTCATCCCACCTTCCACATCTGATTGGTCGGTCAAGCGGGACGTGGCGACTGGAGAGACAATCACGACGCGGCAAGGGGACGGCGGCGCTGACCAGTTAGGTGACATTGATCTTACACTGAGCACGCGTCGATCCGAGACACACCGGATCCTGCCAGATGACCCGCTCTCAGTCCAGGTGGAGTCGTCCTGGCAGAAGCGTCTCAGTCGGGCCAGTTGGATAGCGACGTCGATACAAAGGTCGTGATGACTGCAGCGCCGCACTTTTTTCATTTCGAAGCCAGCCTGGAAGCCTTCGGAGACCAGACCGTCTTTTCTCAGGCGTGGAGCGAGGCGTCCCGCGGGAGTGCTTTAACGACAGGGCAGGAGCCGATGTCGGGTCGGTATCCTGCCGTGTCGCATTTCGCCTTCCCCCATATAGCCGGGCCGTTAGTTTCAGGCGACCGCTGACTCTGCAGCGACAGTTCGGCCGCAACCTGTTTTGGGCTCTGCAACGAGACCAGGAAGGGCCCTGTGGCTGCATTCTTACAACGTCGAGACCCGCATGCGTGACTTCCTGCTCAATGACGAAATGCGAGCGTTCAGGTGTGAGATCCGTGCGCTGTTCCAGCGCGAGCTGGTTCCACGTTGCAGCGATATAGAGCGGCGATCTGGCTGGAATGCCGTTATGGAAGTCGTCCAGGCGCTCGGACGCGGTGGCTACCTGCGATTGCTGTTCCGAGATCTATACGACGGTCCGCTCACCGAACCTGGCCTTACTGCAGCTACGATCCTATCCGAAGAGGCGGCCTATCACAACTATGGGTTCGAATCGACGGTCGCAACGACGCTGTCTTGCGCCTTTCCGCTGTATCGCTTCGCAAGCGCCTCTATCCGAGATCGCCATTTGCGTCCTCTTATCGAGGGCAAATCTGTTGGCGCGATCTGCATGACCGAGCGGAATGTCGGATCCGACAGCGCGGGGATGGAGACAATCATCAGATTTGATCACAGCACAAGCGAATGGGTCATAAACGGCTTCAAGCGCTACATTTCAAACGCGTCCAAGGCTGATGTCTACGTGGTCTGGGGAATTTCAGACCCTACCGTCTCGCCAAGGAAAGGCATGACGGCAATCGTCGTCCCCGGCGACGCCCCGGGCCTGTCATTCCCCCAAAACTATGACTTCATGGGACGTCGCGGTTGCGTCGTTGGCGAAGTTTCTTTTGACGAGGTGCGCGTCCCTGAAGACAACCTGCTCGGCCGCGAAAATGAGGGCTTCGGCATCATGCTCGCTGCCTTCAACTTCGAACGCATCCTTCTGGGCGGCTCCGGGCTTGGCGTTGCCCGGTCTGCATTTGATGTCGCTGTGGCCCACGCTCAGCAGAGGAGCGTGTTTGGCCAAAAGCTCGGACAAAAGCAGCTCATCTGGGACATGGTAGCCGAAATGAGTTGGCGGCTGAACGCTGCGGAGCTCCTCACCTACCGCGCGTCGACAATGTACGACCAGGGCGTTGATGGTGTGAACCTGATGGGTGAAGCCAGCCAAGCGAAACTTGTATCCACCGAAATGGCGATCTTCTGCGCCGATCGAGCGGTCCAAATCCTCGGGGGCGACGGTCTGACACAACAATTTGGCCGAACAGAACAGATATATCGAGATGCACGCGCACTCACGATCGTAGGTGGAACGTCAGAGATGAACAAATACCTCATTTCGTCTCGCGAGATGCCAACCATAAAGCTGAATCTTTAGTTCTAAGGACACCTTGGTGGTGAACATAGCGCGCCTGCTGGAAGCCTCTGTAGAAAGGCATATGCATCACACGGCCTTGATATACGAGGATCGCAGATGGACTTATATTGATTGGTTTCGACGGATTAGGCGTTTCGCTCAGGCTCTTGCCGACATGGGCGTTCGCCCGGGAGATCGTGTCGCTTTTTACGTTTCCACGTCCGAGAATTCCGTGACCACATACTTTGCCTGTCAGCTCTTGGGTGCAGCGGCCGTTCCGCTTAATTTTCGCTTGAGCGCGGGGGAGGCGATCTCGATCCTCCAGGACTCGGGAGCCCGGGTTTTGATCTATGGCCGAAATCTGACTGAGAATGCCCTGAAGGTAGCCGCACAAGTTCGGTCTCTCCATGAGTACATAGGTTGTGCCTATGATCCGGATCACATTCCGGCAGGCCACTTCCATTTCGAAACCCTTGCGGAGCAAACGGTTGATCGAAATGAAATTTTGCCAACTCCTCAATCGGACGATATTTCAGCGCTCGTATACACGTCTGGGACCACGGGGCGACCGAAGGGGGTAGTCCACACCCACGCCAATGACGTAGCGATCGCCATGAACTGCGTCATGGAGTACGGCCTTTCCCACAGGGACACCGCGCTTCATATAGCGCCCCTTTATCACGTCGGAGGCATGCAAGCCTACTTCATGCCCCATCTCATGGTTGGGGCAACGAACGCCGTTCTGGGCCGCTTTGAGGCTGAAAAGACTTTGGAGACCATCCAGTCAGAGCAGATCACCACACTGTTTGCGGTGCCGACCCAGATCCAAGAAATGCTGTTCCATCCGAGAGTTAGCGAGTTTGACATCTCCAGTTTGCGGCTTGTGACGACTGGAGGTGCGGCAATTGCGTCCGCAACGATGAAGCGAGTCATCGAAGAGTTCTGTCCCCGTGTGTTCAACGGCTACGGAATGACGGAAGCGTCTTTGACCCTGTTATTGCATCCAGAACACGCCTTGCAGAAGCTCGGGTCGTGCGGCAAGCCCACGCTTATTTCAGAATGTCGCGTGATCACGAACGATCCGGCGCGCGAGGTACCTCCGTCTGAAACAGTGCCGCAAGGGGAAATAGGCCAGCTCATCGTTCGCGGCCCGCAAGCGATGACAGGCTATTGGAACAAACCGGCCGAGACGAGAAAGAAATTGAAGGATGGCTGGGTTTATACAGGAGATCTTTTTTCAGTAGACCCAGACGGGTTCTTCTTCTTCCACGGCCGGTCCGACGACATGATCGTTTCAGGGGGCGAGAACATCTATCCTCGCGAAGTGGAAGAGGTTCTTCATAGGTGCCCAGGGGTCCGGGAAGCCGCGGTTGTTGGACTTCCGGATGCCAAGTGGCAGAACGCGGTGACGGCCTTCGTCGTCTCCGATCCGGGTTTGACTGCTGATCACCTCGACACGTTCTGCAAGACAGGGGGCGTTCTCGCCTCGTACAAGCGTCCACGGCGCTACGTTTTTCTCGAAACGCTAGCCACAAATCCCAGCGGTAAAGTTTTGAAGCGAGAATTGATAGAAGCTCATGCTGCGGAACTCAGCACATCGAATTCATAAAAGAACCACGCAAACTGCTTAAACTAACTAAGTTCCATAAATTATGGCACACTACTTGAGATTGCAGGAGATAAGCTGAAATGTCCGGGTCTGGCAAAGGAAGTAGGAATATCGCTCCTGCTTGCGCCTTGCCAATCTTCCCGCCTTCGACAGTGCGGGGATTGCGGGACTGATTATGATGAGCGAAGGCGAGCTGCGGCGCATCGAAGTTCTGTCGACGATTATTGAGCGGCGAATGACAAGCGTTGCAGCGGCGAGCCAGCGCGACGGTCGCTACCATCTCCAGGATGCTTCCCCGGTCCGCGCGGCCGGTCCGGCGTCGTCGAATCCCCGTTCCTTGCCGCCGAAGCTCTCGCAAAGCGTTGGGACATTCCACGCTGGCTCATCAAGGCTGACAATTCCCTGCCGATTGCCGGTGCGATCAACGCGCTGGGAGGGTTCAACGAGGTGTGTCAACGGCGGAGCAATTCCAGGCCACCGCGGCGGAGTAAAAGCAGGCCACTTACGTGAGGGTGCGCCGAAGAGAAGGGCCCGATCGGAGCCCTTCTCTGCTTCGGCGGCCGTTCGGTATCGAGGATCAGGCTTTGTTGATCTCGCCAGTCTCGGCGTCGACGATATTGGTATTGGCCTGGTTTTGCTCCGCCCCGACCGCCGCGGCGGCCCGACGCCGCCCGGCGGATCGCCATTCATGGTCAGGATATGAACGTGATGGGTCAGCCGGTCGAGTAGCTCACCGGTGAGCCGCTCGGAACCCAGGACCGATGTCCAGTCCTCAAAGCTGGCGGACGATCGCCTAGTCGCATTGACTTATGCCTACGAGCAAGCAGTTAGGCCGAGACGATCGCCCAACATTACGCCACCCCTAGTGGGCACAAGGTCGCTAGAGTGCGAATGCTACGTCGCTTCGCCTGACGCATGGAGGGAGATGTGCCGATAGCCCAAGATACCGTCTTTGATGCGGAGGAGAGACCCCAAGTCTTTATCTTCCTTCTTGTGCTCGGTCTATCTCTAATGAGCTTGGCCTCGGCAATTGAGCCGCTGCGTTGCCTCAACCGATTGATACAACGGCCTGCTTTCCTGTGGCGATTCGCAAGTCCGGCTGGCGTCGATATAGAGGCTTCTATGGGTTTTCCGCTGCCGACGCTGGAGTATGAAGCGGCGCTCCGCGGTGCAGACTACCTCTTCGTCTGCGGTGGTGTGCATACTGAGTTGAACGATGAAAGGCGCTATCTCCAAATTCTTAGGGAGGCGGGGCGTCGTAGACTCACGATTGGATCGCTCTCAACCGGCACGCGGCTGCTGGCTCGGGCGGGTCTGCTGTCAGGGTATCGTTGCACGATACACTGGGAGAGCCGTTCTGCGTTTCAAGAAGAGTTCCCCGATCTTAACTGCACGAACCGGATTTATGAAATCGACCGCGACCGCTTGACCTGTTCGGGTGGGATTGCGGCGATGGATATGATGTTGCATCTGATCTCGCTACGGTTCGGCAGAGATCGTGCTCGGAGCGTTGCCAATCAGTTCCACCATGAACATATCCGAAATGAGAACGAGGATCAGTTCGGTGGACGCCTGGAACATCTAGCGCATCTGCCAAAAAAAGTGCGATGCGCGATCGATCTAATGCAGCGTCATGTTGAGGAGCCAATACCAGTTCCGCACATTGCCCTACGGGTAGGGCTTTCTGTGCGTCAGCTAGAGCGCCGATTCAAAATGCACGCTGGCCTAACGCCTCAGCGGTACTACATGCAACTCCGTGTAGAGCGTGGGCGCGAGCTTCTCATCTACTCTAGCCTATCTGTGATCAACGTAGCTCTATCTTGCGGTTTCGATTCAGCTTCCCATTTTTCGACATGGTACAAACGGATCTTCGGAAAGAGGCCATCTGAATCGCGGAGACAAGATCGGACGCCCCCAGTTCATACACCCGTTGAGAATGAAGCCGCGTCGCAAATCGCGAAAAGAGCTGCCAAAGAATAGGATCGACAACCGACGCACCAGCGCGTCGCTATGACTGCCAAATGAGGATTTTTCGTCGGTCGCCACCAAGCGGACCCAAGCTCGACGCCGCGTTGGACTATGTGCGCGAGGGCGACACGATGATCGTCACCAAGCCCGACCGGCTGGCCCGTTCAACGCTGAGCGAGCCGGAACTGGCCTACAAGGAGAAGAAGACCAGCGCGCTGGTCGCCGCGCGCCTGCAAGCTTGGGGATACGAGGTCGCTGAGAATATCGGCGGCACCGGCGTGGTCGGCACACTGCGCAACAGACTTGGCGAAAAGAGCATCGGCGGGACTGTCAGGAATTCCGTGTGCGGGCGGGCGGTTGAACATTACGCCGCCATGGCTCGGATGAAGCGCTCGTCGAAGATGACGGCGAACTGAGCCTTGGCCATGGTCCACTCCACGTGGAGGCATTTTCCACTCTTTCGTAAGCGCTGTGGTGGGGCCACCTTTCGGGAGTGGTCGCGATCTGTGAGGTTGCCGATCCTGTATTGGGATCGGAGATCGGCTTGTGTCTGGACTTGACCGTACGCTTGACCCGGAGCGGCAGCTTCGGCGTTTCGAGGTGATCAACGGTGCTGGCGGCCGGCGTCATTGGTCTGTGGATGACAAAGCGCGGATCATCGCGGAGACGCTGGAGCCGAATGCAATCATTTCCGAGGTCGCCCGCCGTTATGGTCTCAGGCCGCAGCAGGTCTTCGCCTGGCGCCGGGAAGCGCGCAAACAGGCAGCTTCGGTGCAGCAAGATTCTCCTGCCTTCGTGCCGGCGGTTGTGGCGCCGGAACCTGTAGCCAGGCGTCCACCGAAGCAGCGGAAACTGCAAGCCACCCGAGATGCCGGCATGATCGAGCTTGAGATCGACGGCATCGCCATGCGGGTCGGCCGTGGCGCCGATACCAGGACGGTGGCGGCGGTGATCCGCGCGCTGAAGGCGACGTCGTGATCGGGCCGACGGGTGCGGTCAAGGTCATGGTGGCGACGAAGCCGGTCGACTTCCGCAATTATGTGGAGCGCCGGATTATGCGGAGTCCGCAGCAACCAAGGCCAATTCGTCCGTTGATTCCAATGTGTTAGAGCGCTCTATCTGCTTTCTTGCTCGGCATAATTGTTGTCGTCTCTCGACGTCATTTGACCTCGAGAGGAGACCACATTGTCAAAGTCGAAGGAAGTTCTGCTTGAATGCACGCGATTGATGGACCCGGGCGCCTTGCGACCGTTCGTAGAAGCGTTCACGAGCCGATTGTTGAGCCTGGGACACACCCGCCTGACGGTGTCAGGCTACGAAGCCTCGGCTCGTCACTTCGGACATTGGCTGCAAAGCGCCAAGATCGCTGTCGCGGAGATCAACGAGGATACGGTTCGCCGCTTTGCGCGACATCGATGCCGCTGTCCCGGCGTTCGACGAGCCGATCGCCTGTCCGCCAAATACGTGAACCGGACGCGGCGGTTCGTGAGCTTTCTGGCGGAATGCGAGGTCGTTACGCCATTGACGCAGGATGAGCCGCGTGCCCACGACGACCAAGTCCTTGCATTCCAGATTTGGCTGAGACGGCACCGGGGCATTTCTGAGCGCACAATCGGTCGCCATGGCCGAATGGTCATGCGGCTGCTTCCGG
The DNA here is from genome assembly GCF_040321775.1 of Mesorhizobium sp. M0243. Taxonomy (NCBI): domain Bacteria; kingdom Pseudomonadati; phylum Pseudomonadota; class Alphaproteobacteria; order Hyphomicrobiales; family Phyllobacteriaceae; genus Mesorhizobium; species Mesorhizobium sp. M0243. The sequence continues at coordinate 31,870 of NZ_JAMYSF010000035.1, forward strand.
CTTTGGGTCCCGATCCAAGGCACTACGATGCCCGTCTTATTCGGCAAGCGATCCTGGATGAAGGCAAGCGAACTTCGCCAGCTTACCTCAAGACAATGACGATGGCGCTGCGGGGCTACCTCAGATATTTGGCAACCCAAGGCCTATGCCGGCCGGGGCTTGATCATGCGATCCCGACGGTGCCGCAATGGCGGTTGTCGGCCTTGCCGCGCTACATCTCCCCGGCGGAAGTTGAGCGGGTCATTGCGTCGTGCGACGTTACGACGCCAATGGGCATCCGCGACCGCGCGGTGCTTCTGCCACTTGCACGTCTCGGCCTGCGCGCCGGCGACATTTCGGGAATGCGCCTCGACGACATTGACTGGCGCGAGGGAACCTTGCGTGTCCGCGGCAAAGGACGCCGCGAGGTCCAGCTTCCGCTGCCCCAGGACGCTGGCGACGCGATTATCGACTATCTGCGAGACGCCCGTCCGCCTGCCGCCTGTGAGCAGATTTTCCTGCGGACCGTTGCACCGTTTCGGCCATTGGTGAGCGCGAGTGTCTCGAGCATCGTCAGCCTTGCGCTCGCGAGGGCCGGCATCGACCACGCTCCGTCCCGAGGCGCCCATCTTCTGCGGCATTCGGCAGCAACCAGCATGCTGCGGGCCGGCGCCACGCTGGACCTGATTGGAACCGTGCTGCGCCATCGGTCGGTCGACACCACCGCCCACTACGCAAAGGTTGACGTCGACATGTTGCTTCGGGTTGCCCAGCCCTGGCCGGGGAGTGCGTCATGCTGAGCCAGGATCTCGCACGCTATGTGGAACTGCAGCATAGGCTGGGCTTCAGGTTCCGCGTCCAGAACACGCTGTTGAAGAGCTTTGTTGCCTTCGCCGAGCGACACGACGACCGACATCTCCAAGCTGCCCGCGTGCTCGAATGGGCGAGGCTTGCGTCTTCGCCACAGCAGCGCCGCAACCGACTCCTGACGGTCCGCCGCTTTGCGCTGGCGCTGTCGGCCGAGGATCGGCGTCATGAGATCCCGCCCGCTGACGCTCTGGGCCGCAGCCCGTTGGAGCGACGGATTCCGCATATCTACAGCGCGGACGAGATCGCCGCGCTGATGCAGGCGGCTGCCCGCCTGAAGCCGGCAGGTTCGATCCGGCCGTTAATGTACGAGACCCTGTTCGGCTTGATTGCCGCCACCGGCATGCGCATTTCCGAAGCCCTCTCGCTTCAGCTCGATGACCTGACCGCCGATGGCCTGATCATCCGACAGACCAAGTTCCACAAGAGCCGCTTGCTGCCGCTCCACGGCACGACATGCGACGCTTTGGACCGGTATTTGGTTGCACGCCGCCGGCTCGGTACCTTGAACAATGCGCTATTCGTTTCCGCCGCGGGCGCATCGCCGGCCTACAGTACCGTGATCGCCAACTTTCTCCAGCTCGCGCGCTCGATCGGCCTGCGAGGAGGCCCCGGCCAACCGGGCCCCTGTATTCATGATCTACGGCACACCTTTGCCGTACGCTCACTGGAGCAGTGCCGGCACGATCGCGATGCCGTCGGCCGTCATATCGTTGCCCTCAGCACCTACCTCGGCCATGCCCACGTCACCGACACCTATTGGTACCTGCAGGCAACACCGATCCTGATGAGGCAGATCGCGGCGGCCGGCGAGGCCTTGCACCAAGGAGCCGTCTCATGACCGCGCTGGCTCCGCATCTCACCGCCTTCCTGCGCGAGCATCTGCCGCACGAGAGGCGAGCGAGCCCGCACACCTGCGCGGCCTACGCCTACAGCTTTCAGTTGCTGCTCTGCTTCGCGGCTGCCCGACTGCGGACCACCCCATCCGGCATCGAGATTGAGCAGCTCGATCCGTCGCTCATTCTCTCCTTCCTGGAACACATGGAGGAAGGACGCGGCAACTCGGCGCGCACCCGCAACGTCCGTCTTGCCGCCATCAAAGCCTTCTTCCGCTTCCTCGAGTATAGGCTCCCGTCCTGTCTGGATCAGGCACGCCGGATCCGGGCGATCCCGATGAAGAAGGTCGACGAGGCCCTCGTCAGTCATCTCAGCCGCGACGAGATGCAGGCTCTGCTCGACGCGCCGGACCCGCGTCAGGTCTCCGGCATCCGCGATCGGGCGATGCTGCATCTGGCCTTCGCTGCCGGGCTGCGCGTGTCCGAACTCGTCAGCCTCCGCATCGACCAGATCGACCGCCAGACGGTCGCCAGCATCCACGTCATGGGCAAAGGACGCCGCGAGCGCGTGCTGCCCCTGTGGAAGGAGACCGCAGCGGCATTGAAGGCTTGGCTGGCGGTCCGCCCGGCGAGTGGCGACGCCGAGCTCTTTCTCAATGCGACGGGACGCGCGATGACCCGGTCCGGATTCGAATATATCCTGGCCAAGCACGTTGCCACCGCGGCGCGGAAGCAACCGTCCATTGCCGACAAGCGCGTCACTCCCCACGTCTTGCGCCACACCTGTGCCATGCACACGCTGCAGGCGACCCTGGATGTCCGCAAAGTCTCGCTCTGGCTCGGTCATGCCAGCCTCCAAAGTACGGAAATCTACCTGCGGGCCGATCCGACCGAGAAGCTCGAGGCGCTCGCCGCGATGGCGCCGCCGTCGCTCAAGTCGGGTCGCTTCCGCTCTCCCGATAAGCTGCTGGCCATGCTCAAGTCCGTCAGCCGATCGGCAGATTATGTCGAGTGATCGCTGCTCAAATACCGCAGGCGGCAAGGAATTGCCGCTGCGGACTCCGCATAATCCGGCGCTCCACATAATGCAGAGCGTTTTTAGCTTGGCGTCGCGGAGAAAGGCGGGTGGCGAGAGCGCGCTGAGGTGGATCGCGACGGTGAGCTAAAAACGTGTTGGACTAAGCCGCCGGCACGGGTGGCCGCTATGGGCGTTCAATCAGCCGTGGCCATGAACAGGCATGGCGTGGGCGCGGATGCGGTCGTGGACGCAGCGATTGCAGGGGTCGCGTGCGCCGAAAGTGGCACGGATATAGGTTCGGCAAAGTGAGGACCGGCGTCGCGCCTTGCCCGGCAAAGGCAGCCGGGGGTGACGGCGCGCAGCTTCGCAGGACCGACTCGGTTTTCCGGCCGAACGGCTCGTGCGATGCGGTGACGGCGAAAGCGGAGCGGTTCTTTCATGACGTATCCCAGTATGGCGGGGGTCCAGTGGCGCCGTCGAAGATTTCGACGATGATCATCTGGCCTTGACGACAGGCGGGGCATTGCCTGAGGGAATGACCGGTGAGATCCTCATAGCAGTCGCGGTAATCCCTTTCGGATGAGCCATCCGACGGCTCTGGAACCGGCATGCCGAGCAGGTCGCGGCAGTGGGCGAGCTTTTGCGCGCGGTAGCGATTGCCGAGAAAGCCGTAGTAGCGGATGCGATGGAAGCCCTCGGGCAGGACGTGCAACAAGAAGCGGCGAATGAACTCGTCGGACGCGACGGTCATGACCTTCTGCCGACTGCCGTGCCGGTAGTCCTTCCAGCGGAAACGAACGGCGTTGTCCTCGATGTCGATGAGGCGGTTGTTGGAGATGGCGACGCGGTGCGTATAGCGGCCGACATAGTCGAGCACCTGGGCAGGTCCGGCGAAGGGCGGTTTGGCAAAGACGACCCACTCAGCCTTTCGTAGCGGCGCCAAATAGCGCCGGAAGGCGTCGCGCTCGCTCAGGTGCTGCAGGCCAGAGAAGAACTTCAACTGGCCGGCGTCGAAGGCTTTCTCCAGGTGCTCCAGAAACAATCGTCGGAACAGGCGTGAGAGCACCCGGACCGGCAAGAAGAAGCCGGGCTTGCAGGCGATCCACCGACGACCGTCGGCAGACAGGCCGCCGCCGGCGACGACGCAGTGCAGATGCGGATGATGAAGCAGGTTCTGGCCCCAGGTGTGCAGAACGGCAAAGAAACCGATCTCGGCGCCGAGATGTCGGGGGTCGGCGGCGATCGTGCGCAACGTCTCGGCGGTGGCGCGGAAGAGCAGGCCGTAGACGAGCGCCTTGTTCTGATAGGCGATGGCGGCAATGGGTTCCGGCAGCGTGAAGACGACGTGAAAGTATTGCGTGTCGAGGAGCTCGGCGCGACGATCCTCCAGCCATTGCGCGCGAGCCAGCGATTGGCAGCGGGGGCAATGCCTGTCGCGGCAGCTGTTGAAGGCGATGCGCCGGTGGCCGCATTGATCGCACTGCTCGACATGCCCGCCGAGCGCGGCGGTCCGGCACAGTTCGATCGCCGTCATGACGCGGCGCTGGGCGGTCGACAGCGACGCATCATGCTGTGCACGATAAGTGTCTCCGTAGCGGCGGAAGATGTCCGCCACTTCCGGCCCCGAGCGGGCCATCGGCGCGAGCTCAGAAGTACTGCGGCTTGGCGGGCGGCGGCGGGGTGGGCGCCGGCCTCGGCAAGAGCTCGAAGGGGCTCGACGTGGCGCAGACCTTGTTGGTGGCGATCCGCAGGTAATGGGCGGTGGTCGCGAGGCTGCGGTGACCGAGCAAGAGTTGAATGGTGCGCACATCGGCGCCGGCCTCCAGCAGATGGACGGCGAAGGCGTGGCGAAGCGAATGGGGCGTGACCGGCTTGGACAATCCGGAGCGGTCGTGCGCTTTCGCGCAGGCGTGTCCCACCGCATCCCTGGTGATCGGCTGGCCGGCACGATCGCCGGGGAAGAGCCACTCCTTTGGCCGCCGCACCTTCCAGTAGCTGCGCAGGATCTCCAAGAGCTTGGGCGACAGCATCACGTAGCGGTCCTTCTGGCCTTTGCCCTGCTCCACGCGGATGACCATTCTCTGGCTGTCGATGCCCGTGGGCTTCAGCTGCACCGCTTCCGAGATGCGCAAGCCGGCGGCATAGCAAGTGGTCAGGATGGCATGGTGTTTGACGTCGAGGACGCAGCCGAGGAACCGCTGAACTTCCTCGGCACTGAGGATGATCGGCAGCTTCTGCGGCTTCTTGGGAAGCGGCAGGACCTCTTCAGGCGCCCAATCCCTCTCGAGCGTCACATTGTAGAGAAAGCGCAGCGCCGCAATGGCGATGTGGATTGAGCCGGGCGACAGCTTCTTCTCGTTGGTCAGATAGACCTGATAGGTCCGAATATCCTCGCGCCCGAGCAAGTCCGGCGACTTGCCGAAGTGACGCGCAAACAGCGACACCTGCTGAAGATAGGAGAGTTGGGTGTTGAGCGCGAGGTTGCGCACCTCCATGTCCTCGCTCATGCGCTGGCGAAGTTGGGTCATGACAAGCTCCTTTGTCCGATGGAATAGGCTGCAAGCAGCCACTCCATGCTGACGCAGTCGGAGCTTGTTGTGGACACATGACCAGCGCGACAGACGACGCGATCAGATCACGCTGTCGGCACTCACCCTCCTTGCCGCTCCGCATTCGCGGAGTGGGTTAGTCCAATTGCGGTTATGCAGGGCTCCGCATAACCGCAAGGGCGCGGAGGGATTGGCGGCGCTGGTGCGCGAGACGATGGGCGCCGATCCGTTCTTATGCATCGGGTGAGATTTTGTGGCGGAGCCGTCCCGGCGCCAGCCGGGGTCTGCCAAATCTGGCATCCTTCGCCACATAATATTTCATGCCTCTCTGACGGACGCGGGATCCCCCTGCGCCGCAATGCTGGAGGGGCAATATGCTCGACTTCTATTTTTCGTATCGTGGGGTACTCAAGCGCCAGCGTAGCGGTGCGCTCGGCGGCGAGATGGATCGCTACGCGGAGCATTTTTTCACGCTCGGTTATAAGCGAGCGTCCGCCAAGATTTACCTGGAGCCGGATTGCTGTTGGGACGTCCAAATGGACGTCCATTTTGCCGTCTGCTCCCACGTAGGCCCTCCGTCTCTCGCGATCGGGGGGATTCTTCGCACATTCACCTCATGCGCCGCACGAGGGGAGCGGCGTGGCGCTTACGATTTTTCGGGCACGCTGCGCGTGATCTCCAGCCCGCCGAGGAAGGCGGCGCCGGCGCCAAGGCGATGATCGCCGACCGGCTGTTCGAGCGCTTCTCGGTCGACGCGGTCTTCGGCCTGCACAATTGGCCAGGCGTGCTGGCTGGCCAGTTCGCCTTCCTCAGGGGTCCGGCCATGGCGCGAGGCCCAGCCATGCCATCGACCCCGTGGTCGCCGCCGCCTCGCTGGTGATGCCACACACGCTAACGCGAGATAGCAGTTGCTGAATCCTGCTGCGGTTTTTGCTGCAGCGGGAAGTGGCATCTGAAGCTGTGCCATGCGTCGGCGGGGCTTGTGGAAGGCTCGGGGAAGACTCGGCGGCAGATTTCTTGCGCGTACTGGCACCGCGTGTGGAACTCGCAGCCGGATGGCCGTCTCAGCATGCTCGGCACCTCGCCCTTGATTTCGATGCGGTTGAGAACGGCATCGGGATCGGGCACCGGATTGGCCGAGAGCAAGGCCTGCGTATAAGGATGGCGGGGATGATCGAAGATGTCTTGGGTTGAACCAATCTCGACAACACGCCCGAGATACATGATGGCCATGCGGTCGGCCATGTGGCGGACGACGTTGAGGTTGTGGGTGATGATCAGGATGGCGATCCCGAGTTCATCCTGGAGGCGAGCAAGCAGATTAAGCACCTCGCCCTGGACCGACACGTCGAGCCCAGCTGTGGGCTCGTCTGCAATGATCAGGTCTGGGTTGAGTGCAAGGGCACGAGCGACGCCGACGCGCCGGGCCTGACCCCCAGAGAGCTGGTGGGGATAGCGGCGCCCAAAGTCCGCCGGCAAGCCGACCGTGCGCAACAGGCGCTCCGCTTCGGCACCGGGATCGCGATTGCTCACGCCGTGTATGCGGAATGGCTCGGTGAGGAGCGACTGCACGGTCAGCCGCGGCGAGAGCGAGCCCACGGGATCCTGGAACATCATCGTCATGCGGCGCAGGTGGGGCTTTCGTTCGGCCGCTTTGAGGCCGATAAGTTCCTGCCCGTCGAAACGAATGCTGCCGCTAACAGCCGGCTGAAGGCCGATGATCGTGCGCGCGATGGTCGATTTGCCAGATCCGCTTTCGCCGACGAGGGCAAGCGTCTCGCCCTTGCGGATTTCAAAGGAGACGCCGCACACAGCGTCAATGAAAGGGTCTGACGTGCCCGTGGTGAGCGCCTTCAGTGACCCCATTGTTCGGAAGCGCACGCGCAGGTCCTGGACACTCAGCAGCGCACTCATGCCGCAACCATCCCAGCTCGATCGAGCAGATGGCATCGCGCGATCTGGTCAGCAGCGACACGGTATTCGCCAGGCGTCTCATGCACGCAGCGATCGAACGCGTGAGGACACCGGGGGTGGAAGATACATCCCTTTTTGCTTCCGAGCAGGCTGGGGACGTCTCCGGGAATGGTCGGCAAATTGCGCGTCCGCTGTTTGATCCGTCCAGGGTCGCACTCAAGCAGCGCCCGAGTGTAGGGATGGCCGGGATTATGGAAGATGTCGCGTACGGCGCCCTGCTCCACCACCTCGCCCGCATACATGACGGCAACTCGGTCGCACAATTCAGCGACGACTCCGAGATGATGGGAGACAAACAGGATGGAGCAACCGATCTCCCTTTGCAGATCCTTGAGCAAATGGATGATCTGGACTTCCAACGTTGCATCAAGCGCTGTGGTCGGCTCGTCGGCGATGAGCAGCGCCGGTCTCACCAGAAGTGCCATGGCAATGCAGATGCGCTGGCGCATGCCACCAGAGAACTGGTGCGGATAATTCCCGATACGGCTTTGCGGATCGGGAATTCCGACGCGCTTGAGCATGTCGATCGCACGAGCGCGCTTTTCACTACGGCCTCGTTGTTCGTGGTGTTGGATATCGATCATCTGGCTCTCGATCGTCCGCACCGGATTGAGCGCGGTCATCGGATCCTGGAAGATCATGGAGAGGCGATCGCCCATCAGACTGCGTTGCGCCTGGGCAGTCAGCGTAAGCAGGTCGCGTCTTTCGAATATGATGCTGCCGGCAGTAACCTGAGCGTTTTCTGGAAGTAGACCCATAACAGTATAGGCAAGCGTGGATTTGCCGGATCCACTCTCGCCGACGATGCCGACTATCTGTCCGGTCGGCACGTTCAGCGAAACGTTGCGCAGTGCGTGAACACGTCCGCGTGGCGAGCCGAAGTCGAGGTTCAGGTTCCGAACCTCGAGAAGCGGGTGGGCGGACATTGGCGGTGTCGGATCCTCACGTCTCATAGGTCTTTCCGCAGCTTGGGATCGAATATGTCACGCAATGCCTCGCCAAGGAATGTGAAGCCCAGCGTAGCGACCACTATTGGAATGCCGCCGGCAAAAACCAGCCAGGGGGTCTGATTGATATAGCTATAGCCATCATTGAGGATAGCTCCCCAGTCGGGCGTGGGTGGCTGCACACCCATGCCGAGAAAGCTGAGACCCGCTTGCACGGCGATGACCGCAGGCACATCCATGCTCACAAGGATAACAAGCGGACCAATCACGTTTGGCAGCATGTGAACGACGAGGATGCGCGTCATGCTGGCGCCCATGCTGCGCTCCGCGTCAATGTAATCGGAGTTGCGCAGGGCTTGCGTTTGGGTGCGGACGACACGCGCATAGATCGGCATCGATGTTATTGCGATGACCAGGACCACGCTGGACATGCTGGGGCCAAGAAGCGCGATGATGGCCAACGCAAATATGATCCCGGGAAAGGAGCGGATTGTGTCGAAGAATAGTAGCAGCAGATTGTCGAGCCAGCGCGGCCCGAACCCTGCTATCAGGCCAAGCACGAGCCCAACGACAAGCGAACTTCCGAGCGATGCAAAGGCAACGAGAAGCGGGATGCGGCCGCCCATGATGGTACGCGAAAAGGTGTCGCGGCCGAGTTGATCCGTGCCAAGAAGAAAATCTGCTGTAGGTCCAGCCAAACGAGGCCCGATCATAATGCGGATGGGGTCATGTGTGATGATGAGCGGACCAAAGATCGCACTTGCCACCACGAGCACCACAAGCACCGCACCCAGCATGCCCAGACGGTTTTTAAGCAGTTGCCGCATGAAAGCTTCGAGGGCACCTGGATTGTGCGTCGCGGTAGCTGTAGCAATCATGTCAATGCTCGTCATGATCAGAGCTTCTCTCGGGCCCGCGGGTCAAGGCTTGCATTGATCAGATCAGAGGCCGTTGTTGAGATGACGATAAGGAAAGTGGTGACCACGACAACGCCCATAACAATGGGATAATTGCGCGTATTAACCGCCTGCACGATCAGCGCGCCGATCCCCGGCCTTGCGAAAACGACTTCGACAAACACCGACGCAGAGAGCAACCATGCAATTCCTACGCCCAAGATGGTTACCGTTGGCAAGATCGCGAGCGGTAGGGCGTAGCGGTAAACAATGCGCCATTCCGAAATCCCGAAGGAGCGGGCCATACGGATGTGGTTCTCCCCCAAGGTTTCGAGCATGGACGCGCGCACCAGTCGAGAGATGTAGCCCACCCAACCGATTCCCATTGCAAAGCTAGGCAGGACCAGGTGGACGAGCCCATCCACTAAGCCCTCGCCGGGCCCGATCGCCGGCAGCCAGCGGAGGGCGACGGCGAAGATCAGCAGTGCGTAGACTGCCATGACAAAGGAAGGAATGGCGATGGTAGCCACCGCGATTACCCCAACCGCTTGATCGAGCAACGAATTGCGCCGCATGGCAGAGTAGCACCCTAGCGGCACGGCGATAGCGACGGCCCAAAAGATCGAGACGAGGATCAGTTCAATCGTGTAGGGCAATTGCGCAAACACGATGTCGGCGACAGGTCTCTGGCTGAACACGTCATACCCGAGATCGCCGCGGAGCAGTCCGCCGACGAAGGTGGCGATCTGCACAAGAAACGGCTTGTCGAGCCCCATCTGCTGATGCAGCAGCGCCTTTGCCTCAGGCGTCGCCCGGGGGCCAAGCAGAGTTGCGGCGGGGTCCCCCGGCACGGCATGGATCATCAGGAACAGAAGTATCACCGCGATCACGATGATCGTGACCGCGAGGACCAGCCGTCGACAGAGATAAAATAACATCCCCTCAGCCCGCCGTCGCCGCTTAAGCCGGCTTGAAGTCGAGATATAGGGGGACGCCGTCCGGACGAGTCGCAGCTTGTATCTTAGTTGCGCGGTGCACGACAGCAGTATTACCATTTGTCAGGAACCGGTGGGCACCCGACTCCTCCAATAGATCCTGCATCTCGTAATATAGCTTTGCGCGCTCGTTTGGATCCTCAATCGTTCTTGCCTTGGCGTTGAGCTCGTCAAAGCGGTCACTGCGGAAGCGTCCCCAATTCCAAATGCCCACTTGGGCTGTCGTGAACCAGGCCGTGTAGTAATAAGGATCAGGCAGACCGGCGTCGTCTCTGATAAAGAGCTGCGTTTCCTTCCAGCGATCGCCTTCTGATTCCTGACCGATCGTCCCGAAGGAAACGGGGTCTTGGGCATTGACTTGGACAGCAATCCCGATCTGCACCAACTGCGCCTGAATCGTCTGGGCAATTACCGAAGAAATGCCACTGTTGTAGCAATCGATGGTTAACTGCAGGTCGCTGACACCAGCTTTTTCCAGGAACTCCTTGGCCTTGGCGAGGTCGCCTTCCGGTGGAATGAGCGCCTTTTCGCGATGTCCGATCATACCTGGCGGAATTATCCCGGTTGCCACGTTGGCCTGCCCCGCATAGGCGGCGTCCAGAATCTGCGGCACATTGATCGCCCACTGAATTGCTTTGCGGACACTGATGTCCTTCAGCTTCGGGTTGTCCATATTCATGCCAAGCCAGACGTAACCGAGCGAGGGATATTCCTCAATCTTTGTATCGGGCGACGGATTGCTTTTGAACGTCTGCACTGAATCGGCACTGATCGTCGCGAAATCGACATCGCCGGCCAGATAGGCGCGTTCTGCCGCCTTAATATCAGTGATCGGTACGATGCGGATTTCGTCAAATCCGGGCTTTGGTCCGGACCACTCGGGATTACGGGTCAATAGCGTGTGTTGATTTTGCTTCCAGTCCGCGAGCACATAGGGCCCGGAGAACGCCGGCGGGTTCATGCCGAAACTGCCGCCGTCCTTGGTCGCCTTCATCACCGCCTCCTCTGAAACAATTAAACCAGAGGAATAAGGGAAGGCGATATTCCAGATCGGCACATACGGCTGCTTGAACACAACGACGCCTGTATAGTCGTCTTCGAGCTCGACGCGTTCGAATGGACCGAGATTGTCCATAGACCCTGACTTGTGCTTTATGATGCGTTCAAATGTAAACTTGACATCCTTGGCGGTCAGTTCGCCATAGCCACCAGTGAAACTGATACCTTTTTTCAAACGGAAACGGATATGGGTAGGGTCGACCTGCTCAAGTTTTTCGGCTGCCTCCAAGTCCCAGCCCCATTCGGAGCCTGGCTTGTATCGCGAGAGCGGCGAGTAAAGGCAGTTTGTCACATTGGTTTCATAACTTGAGGTGGTAAAGCCCGGATCCAAACTGACAAGATCAAACTCAAGGGCGACCTTCAGCACTTTGCCTTCCGCGGCCCAAATTGCTTGCGAGAGCGGCATGCCGGCGATCACGCCGCCTCCGATTGCGACTCCGCCTTTTAGCAAGGCGCGGCGGTGGATGTTATTTTTCATAGTTTCCTCCCATGCGCTAGTTAATTACCTGCACCACTTCGATGGCGCTAACCACTGTCGACATATTGTCGTTAATTGTCAACTGGTTTGTTGAAGCCAGCACGACCTGCCTGAAAAGCGCGGTGTCGGCCTCACGCGGCCACATTTCAAACAACGTGACAACGCCGACCGACCTGCTGTCGATTTCGTCGAGTGCGCGACACAGGGCAGTAGTTCTGTCCTAATTTCATGCATCCCATTGAACAATCTGCAAGAAACCTCTGCCTGGCCTGCGTCTGCACAGTTGGCACGACTTTTGATGCTTCCTTGTTGCAATGCGCCGCGAGAGTCTGACCAATGTCTAGACTAGACTAGGTTGGGAGCCAATCTCGCGATCGATGAAATGAAGGAAAACGCGACATGTCAGGTCGGCGTGAGTTCACATCGCCCGAGTTGAGACGGACCAGGAGATTCACCAGTCGCGTATATGTGTTCCCCCGCCGTGTCGACCTAGGACGTAAGAGATTGGTGCGGCAGCGCCCCAAGGCGGGATCTGCCCGCTTGAGCCCGAAAAACACAGGATGCCGTACGCCGTCTTCTAGCCGCGGGCGTGACGCGGCCGGTTGGCGTGCATCGAGTGAAGGCGGGACTATAATTGCCCATGTTGCCAGTGTAAGCGTAATCGACAGTTGTCCTCGAGGCTCAAGCCGAGCGTCCCGCAGCAAATCGCCCAAAGCCGGCTCAAGGTGCTCAAAGAACGTCGAGGGCTTCTCTCTTGCGCATTGCTGGCCGAGATTCAGGCCGGTACGGATAAGCCTTCGGGCGCTCTCCGACTGCAATTCACTCCACTGGGCATCCGTTGGGCGTATCGGCGCTCGGCAATCGGAGGCTACCGGGTTAGGGCGCTCGTTCTTGCGGGAGACGACGTCTCCCAGTTGCGTCAGCAGGGCGTGGAAATCGTGACCGGTGATATTCGAGATATGGAAACTGTCCGCGCATTCGTGGCCGGCGCTGAAGGTGCCGTATTAATCCACATGGCGGGGGTCGTTCATCCCAAAACGGTTGCCCAGTTTGAAGCGATCAACACGCAAGGCACAATCAATCTGCTTACCGCAGCGCGGCGCGCGATTGTCATGTCGTCGAATTCGCCGATCGGCTGCAGCCCACATCTGGATCACCGATTCACGGAGGAAAGCCCCTATAACCGATACATGGGCTATAGTCGCTCAAAGATGCTGATGCAAAAGGCGGTTCGAGCGGAAATTGCCGCTGGCAACCCGATGGAAGTTGTTCTCGTTCGCGCGCCCTGGTTTTACGGACCCAACCAACCGTCGAGGCAAACGTTCTTTTTCAAAATGGTAAAGAACGGCAAGTTCTCCATCGTTGGACTTGGGCGGAACCGCGGCTCGATGGCTATACTGTCAATCTCGCGCAAGGCATCTTTCTCGCCACAACCCACAAACATGCCGCCGGTGAGATCTTCTGGCTTGCGGACGAAACATCTTACACCGTGAACGAAACATTGAAACCGTCGGCAAGGTCTTGCATGAAGATTTCGGTATGGCGATCAAACCCAACAAGGTCCGTCTGCCGAGCATTGTGGCCGAAATCGCCACGAAGGTTGATGCGACTCTTGAGTATGCCGGCATCTACCAGCAGAAGATCCATATTCACTCCGGAATGAACACGACAATTTCCTGCGACATCACCAAGGCCAGAAAATTGCTCGGCTACGCGCCTACAATTGCCTTGCACGAGGGCATGCGCCTCTCTGCCGACTGGTGGCTGAAGAACGGTCAGGAGATTTAATTCAATTCACGCAAGAATTCGGAGATCACCTTGTTAGTAAATACGTCGTCCGTCATCTCCAGCGCTATCATATCGAGCGGCATAGGATATGCTATAGGCTTCCCTGTTTCGAAGTACTTTGACAGCAAGATCCAGATGCGCTTGCTTGTCGCACCGACCATCGGGCTCGGTATATTCGGCGCCGCGGGCGCTTCCATTTTTCATCTATTGCCTTTGACCACCATCAATTTGCTTCTGCTCCTCTTTGCGTTTTCCGCTGCCTCACTCTGGCTATCCAGAGGCGCGGTCGACCCCCTGTTCCGCTCATCGGTCAGTCCCGGCTTTTCCTGGCTAGCCGTCGCATTTCTCGTCTGCCTCTTGCCTGCTTTTGCGATCATTCCGCAGCATTATGGCGAAAGCGCTGGTGTCGGCAGCCCGATCTGGGACCATGCCAAAATAGCTATTGTAAATGAAATTGCTCAAAACGGCTTGCCTCCCAACAATCCATTCTATTCCGAAGCCGGAAGTGAAAATAAACTAATTTACTACTACGTCTGGCACTTCATCGCCGCTAGTACATCAGTAATTACCGGCGCAAGCGGCTGGGAGGCCGACATTGCTCTTACCGGGGTCACGGCTTTGTGCTCGACGTTCGTTGTAGCATGGCTAACTCTGGCACGAAGCAGAAATGCACATGCCGCTTGGTGGGTACTGCCGCTTTTGCTTGCTAGTTCTCTTAGGCCGATCGTGAAATTTGCCTCTGGAAAGTGGCTCGATGACTGGGTGACACAGGAACATCTGAGAACGTGGTTTGTTGAGGCCGCATGGGCGCCCCAGCACTTATTTTCCGGAACCGTTACCCTGCTTGTCATCTTGGCTTTCGTGCGAACTATATATTGTGATACGGCGACCACTATTGCCTTTCCTATGTTAACGGGCTTTATGTTGGCCTCTGCTTACGGCAGCTCCGTGTGGGCGGGTGGGTTTTCGCTCCTTTTTATACTACCTGTTTTGGGGGCGCTGTCGATTTTGCGCGTTCTACGAAAGAAACGTCTCCTGGAAATTACCATTGCGATGGCGGCCACAGTTGCAGTGACTTTTCTCTGCGCAGGTGTAATGGTTTATGAACAGTCTTCTCTGTTGCAAACCAGAAATGCCGTTGATTTTTGGGTGTTTCCGGTATTTGTCGGGATGGATTGGTTTATTAACATTCCCAGCTTCTGGGTATTCCTAATATCTCTCGACTTCAGTGTCTTGTATGCATCATTTCTTATTTGGTGTTTCAAAACATTTAACTTAGAGTCCGATAGCTCCGGTTATCTTGACGGAATGACAGTAGCAATAGTTCTGCCTCCTTTGGTATGTGCTCAAAGTCTTCACAGCGTGCTTGTATATAATGATTTAGGGCACCATGCGGTTATTCCGTCAGTTATGCTCATGACCGCCACGTCAGCTTCGTTGCTCTCCTTAAACGCTGGGAAAACCGCGCTAATAGGCCGCCTGACAAAAATAACAGCGATCATACTGGTGGCTCCCTCGATTTTGGCTGGCGCTCAACTTGTATACGCGTATACGCTCCAATTTCGCGCTCAAGCGTCTGAAACCGAGGAGGGCAAAGCGTTCAGAGCATCCCCTGAAATGTGGGAGGCTGTTCGTCGGGTCACACCATCGAATGAGGCAGTCGCCAATAATCCGCTTGATCTTGCAAGTGTGACGTTTATACCGGGAAATATTTCGTGGGCAGTACTGTCCAGGCGACGAAATTGCGCAACCGAGCTAGAACTGTTGCGTGCCTATGCAGCGCAACTCACGCCGGAGCGAGCGTCAGATGTTTTCAACTTCTTCAAGGACGTCTTTGAAGGAAACCTCACTGAGGAAAGACTCAAAATTATGAAGGAGGAATACCTTTGTAAGACCCTCGTTGTTACCAAGAGAGACGGCTTATGGGGGAATAAGGTACTGGATGGAAACTCAATTTTTCGGCTTGTTTCCGAGAAAAAGGGCAAATGGCGCATCTATCGATAGTGGCTCTGGTGCATTCCGGGGTCGGAACAAGAGGGATGTGTTGCAAGTTTTTGATTACCGACATATGGCAAGGAACCTTCGACTCCGGCGGATCTGGCTATCGGTGCACATTGCATTGGGGAGTTGTCGCGCCAGTTCGCGGAGGAGTTCCCGTCAATTGAGGTCTGCCGAGAGCTTTACGTGCGTGATCGCAACCGTTGACATGCGCTGGCGGCACTGCCGCGATCGACCTGATGCTTGACCAGATATCCAGTGATTACACTGGGCAGCTTGCTGCGGATATTGCTGAGCAGTTCCTGCACACCCGCATCCGTCGACCGCAGGAGCATCAGCGTATTGCCATCCAATGGCGCTACGGTGTGAACGACGCTCGTCTTCTCACGGCGGCGATCGCTTGCATGGAGCAGAACCTCGAAGATCTCGTCCCCATTGAATATATCGCCCAGCGTTGCAACCTATCGCAGCGACAGCTCGAGCGTTTGTGGCACCAGCACTTCAGCATGACCCCGCAGCACTTTTACCTCGCCGTGCGCCTGCACGAGGCCCAACGGCTGCTCAAGGAGAGCACCGAGTCCATTGCCTCGATCGCGCTACACTGCGGCTTCGTCTCCGCCTCGCATCTTGGCAGCGCGTACGGTAAGGCCTTCGGCCATACCCCTGGCGAGGAACGGCGAACATCCGACTGTCGTTAGTGCGGCAACGGATGCCTGCGGCGCGACAGAAGCCGTCTCATCAGAATTGTCGCGCCACACTCGGGTCTGGTTACAGCGGCTCAGCCGCAAAACACTGGTCAGAAGGAACGTGGCCGCATTCGGACGCAAGCAGTTTCTTTCAATTCTGCCCGCCTGCAATTCCGAGGAATGTCGCCCCCTCGTTCCGAGAATTAACCGCCCCCTGATTCCGAAATGATGCCTCCCGCTTGGAGAGGTGTATGGGCGGGGTGCTCTGCTGGTGAAATGTTCCTCCTTTTGGGTTAGCCAAGAGAAGGCGCCGGGCGAACTGAGAAATTGACCCCCCCTCGGTTTTGAGAGGATCAGTAGATGAACGATGAATTTCCATCGAAGCTCGCTTTGTCGAAAACAGTGCGAATTGAGGAGATGCGGTCGGGGGAAGAGGTTTCAGCGATGGTTCGGCTGCATGCGGTTGGCTGGGGGGGCGAAACGGATTGGCGCGGCTCCATCACCACGCCACGCTCGCGATCGCCGCTTACGGATTCCTGATCTCCGAACAGAGTCTGATTCCCCCTTGTATGGGGCGATGATTGTCAAGCCTGATCTTAGTTCATTTCCAATCTCCTTGTTCGGCCGATTGGCGACCATCTCCACGTCCCGACCTTCCTTCGCGATGGCGGCGCCGCGCGCAGTGACGGTCAAGGGTGGGGGCCGCAGGGGCCCCCCATCGCGCAGCAACTTGTCCTTGACGGTCACGAGCACGGCGGCCGACTGACTGGTCGGGGGTGAACTTTCCTGCAGGGCCAAAAGCCGACGACAATTCCGAGGCGAGCTCACCATCAGGGACGCAAATCGCGTCACAACCTTATATTCGGCCGATCTGTGATGATCGGAACCATGATGCAGTCATACGCATCGGCGGCGAAGCTCCGGGCGGCGGGCCCATTCTCAGCAACGGCTGGGGGAGCCAGGGGAGATTTCGGGTTACCGCCACCTCGGATCATCATCGGCAGAGCCCCGTCGGGGCCCCGCCAATTGGTTATGCGTTGTTCTCCTGTTTTACCCACAGGCGCATCATGCCGGACGCAGGACGACGCCCTGCGGCACCTCGCCCGCGGTGACAAGCCGCCACAGGGCGATCAACAGCTTGCGAGCGAGCGCCACCACCATCGTCTTGCGCGTGGTCTTGCGGCCGTCGCTCGTGCGCGCCCGGAACCATCGAGCCAGCGCACTGTCCTTTTGGAAGAGGAGAAAGCGCCAGGCAAGCTGGATCATGCCTCGGCGCACCCGCGCATTGCCCGCTTTTGGCAAGCCCCTTCTCCCGTCGTCGCGATCCGCTCTCGTCCGGCGACCCCGTGAGACCGGCATAGCGCGCCACGGCGCGGCGATCGCGCAAGCCGCGTGACAGGATCTCGTTGACCAGCATGTCCGCGGTCTCAACGCCGATGCCGATGATCCGTGCGATGAGGCGAACCATCGCGTGCGGGCCGCTCGTCGCAGCCGGAGCCGCGGCGAGCCGGCGCAGGCGTTCGTGCTCGATCGCACGGATCTGCTCGCGCACGAGGCGGAGCCGCTCAAGGAAGCGGTAGAGCTCGGCGCGGGTGTTGTCCGGCAACGGCGTTCCCTCCGCCGTCGGATACTGTCGAGCTTGTCCGCGGCCTTGCGCAGGGTCGGCTTGAAAGCGTGAAGCTGAAGCGGGTGAGGATCGCCTTGATGCGGTTGACGAGCCGCGTCTGCTCGCCAATCAGGGTCTCGCGCTCGCGGTTCGGCCTCACGCGTCCTCCTCCTCGAGCGTCGGGATCGGCGCCATGGTGCAATGGCGCTTCTCGCCACGCAGCCAGCCGAGAAAAGCACGCATCAGCGACTCCGTGTCGAGACTTTCGGTCTTGGCGCGGCGGTGCTCGCGCGACACCGCAACGCTCGAGGGATGGATGACGTAGACCTCGGTGTCGTGCGCCCGCAGCCAGCGCGCCAGCCAGAAGCCGTCGCGGCCCGCCTCATAGGCGACGACGATCCGCTTGATCGTGTGGCCGGCCCGGCCGGCTTCGTCGCGCCAGCGCTGCAAAAGCTTCAAGAGTGCTGGCGCGTCGGCATCGAGCTTCTTGAGGGGCTGACGCTTGAGACCCGGAACAAGCGCTGCAATCAGCCATTTCGCCTGGCTCATCTCGATGACGGCGACAATCGTGTTAACTTGTTCGAGAGCGGTAAGGCACCGGCTCGTGTCAAACAAATGCGACATGGGACGCCTCCTTCTGATGATGGTTTTTACAGCGCCGAAGAATGCCACACCCTCGCCGCTCGCCCCATAGCATCTCAGCCCCACGCTCAGCGCCGCTCCTCAAGATACCTGCGCTACCCGAAGATTATCGCCCCCGCGGCGTCGCCGCTTCGTCCCGAACGCCACGTCAGCAATTCAATCGCCACCATCAGGATTAGACTCGCTCGCGCCGTGGCGCGCCGGCTGCCACGATGTCCATGCTGCCACAATATGTTTATGACACAGTAGTATTAGCGGGCAATCGTGGGGCCGACTGAGCAGTGCTTCGAGATGAGAAAGACGCGGGCAACATCCCCGTCAGTGAAGTGGCTGGAAAAGGGGGTTGGGGTGCACCCCTCGCCTAAACTAATTAGGCGAATCAATGAGGTCCGGCTCGGCGACCGACCTTAAGGAAAGGAGCACCCTTATGGAGAGGATACCAGAATGAGCCGAATCTATCGATTGGAACACTAGATGACGCGCATCGTTCCGCTTAGCGCGTCGCGCTTGTCGGGCGCGGTGTGTATGCGCCATCCGACGCGGTCAGGAAAAAGCTCGAAGACGACCGTTGCGAGGGTTTGGGCACTATCGTCTTCTCCGTTCTTATAGATCGGAGTCGTCTCATCGAACAGCACCGCCTCCGGGCTGCGCGCGAGTGCGCCTTCCCCAATCATTCGTTCCGCCGCTGCCAGCCGGTCGCGCGAATTGGGCTTGATCGTCTGCTTTAGGCCATCGAATTCCGCGCAAAGCAGATGGTTTGTGTGGGCTCGGGGCGAGTCGGCCTCCTGAACGACGCAGCCTGACGCCGGCGCCTCGACAGAGACGAGCCGACGCGTCTTCGCCTCACCGAGATTGTAATGGCAGCCGCTGGCACGGTCCTTGCGTTTCAGGATTCCGATCGCTTCGTCCAACTCCTTTGCGTCCATCAGCGCGCGCGCGATGATGGACCGCGGCACGCCAAGCCGAATATCGTTGGGCGTGATGGCTTCCGCAGTCTGGACGAGGCCGGCTTGGTTCAGGAAGAAATCCCCCGGGAGCCCGCCGGGTTGTATGAAACTGCTCCAGGCGAGGCCCTCGTCTGGCTCGCATTCGACCCAAAGGCAGGCGCCGCGGTAGTGCGTCGGGCAATCCTCATTGTGAGCAATGATCGCGGGGCCGTCGCCTTGTGCCGGAACTAATAGCGAGGTACAGCCCGTCCCGGCGGCAGGGACATCCTGAGGAAACCGCGTGTCGGCCCCGCAATTCCAAAGGAAGATTTGTTCAAAACCTTGCTCCGCGCCCGCGGCGATCCCCTCGATCTCGCGCACATAGCGAGGATATGCGAAACGAGCCGCTGATTCAAGATTCTTTAGATAATCTGAGCCGCACCACCGTGCCCGCAGCGCCAAATATTGCTCCGCGCGTAGAGCGCGCTCTAAAAAGGCGGCGCTGGCCCGCCCGATAGCGTAGCCTATGGAGAAGGCTTCACCCTTGGCGCGGACGCGGCAGATCGTATTTCCGGACATATGGAACTCCTTTTGCACGCGTCCCGATCTGTTACCGGTCCCGTACCTCATGTGGTCTCCACGCTACCACCCCGCATCGCCGAGATCGCCTTTCACAACAAGGCGGTCGGCTGTGCATTGCTGATGCAGATCGCAGCCCAGACGCTGCAGACCGTTGCCGCCGATCCCAAGCGGCTGGGAGCTGAGATCGGCATCGTCGCCGTGCTTCACACCTGAGGCCAGGCCATCACCATCCCCATTTCCATTGCGTCGTGCCCGGCGGCGGTCTCTCGCCCGACAGTCCAAGTGGGTCGCTTGCCGTCCGGGCTTCTTTCTGCCCGTGCGCGTGCTGTCGCGCCTGTTTCGGCGGCTCTTTCTGACTGCCCTTGCCGACGCCTTTGCGACTTTTTTCGAACTTTCTACGCGCTCTGTGGAATGTCGATTCCGAAATACCGCGTGTGGGCGACATTGAGGATGCGATTGACCAAGCTCGAGAAGCTATATCCAGCGGTCCTCGCGGCCATGGGATAAGAGGAGGACGTTCCGAGCCCCGGGATGGAGTTGATCTCCAGGACAAAGGGCTGGCCGGAGCTGTCGATCCTGAGGTCGACGCGGGCAAAGTCCCGGCACTGGCAGGCACGGAAGGTCGCAACCGAAATGTCCCGCAGCACGGTCGCAAGGCTGCTCCCGATTTGCGCCGGGCAAATCTTCCGCGGCCTCGCGGCCGCCACGAACTTCGCCTCCCAAGTCATAAGGCGCGTTTCGCGCTCGCCGAAGTCGTGCTCCACCGGGGGAAACACCTCCGGCTCTCCGTTGCCCAGCAACGAGACGGAGATTTCCCGCCCGTCGATGTATTCTTCCACGAGCGCATCCTGTGCATACCGCGTGACGATCACTTCCACGGCATGGCTTAACTGAGCAGGTTCATGTATGAGCTGCAATCCGAGGCTGGCGGCTTCGAGACGCGGCTTCACTACCACGGGGAATCGCAGGTCGCCGGTATTCTCGGCGCCGCGACGCATCACGCGAAAGTTGGGCGTCGGCACACCGCAATCCCGGATGAGCCTCTTGGTGATGACCTTATCGTTCGTCAGCCCAATCCCATGCGGGCCACATCCAGTGTATGGAACACCGGCCATCTCAAGCATGGCCGGAACGTGG
The DNA here is from genome assembly GCF_040321775.1 of Mesorhizobium sp. M0243. Lineage (NCBI taxonomy): Bacteria > Pseudomonadati > Pseudomonadota > Alphaproteobacteria > Hyphomicrobiales > Phyllobacteriaceae > Mesorhizobium > Mesorhizobium sp. M0243. The sequence continues at coordinate 52,833 of NZ_JAMYSF010000035.1, forward strand.
CTGAGACGGTACTCGCCCTGAATTCCCTCGGCATAATTGAAGACGATTCCGGAAGGGCGGGCTTGCGAATCGGGTGGCATGAACCGCTCGAGCGTAGCGAGCAGTCCTTTGTCGCCTTCACACAGCAGCGTCTCGTGACCGCTCTCTTGCAGTGCCGCCATTACTCTTTCGGCTGTCTCGTAGGATGACTCCGGCCAAGGCTGCGGCGGCTGCGGAGAATGACCGAACCGGTTGATCACGCCTGTAAAATCACTGTTCGACACGATGGCTACCCGCATTGAGGTACTCCTTGAATGTTGGCTGCTGTTCACGTTCATTGGCTCGGACTTAGTTGGCTGACCCCGCTGCCGCCCGTCAGATCCGAAAGGAACCAAGCCGCTGCTGGGCGAAGGGTAGGGCTCTCGCGACGGAAGCTTTTCGTTCCAGCAAGTTTTTCATGTGAATCCCTTCGGGCCGGAGACTTCGAGGCCGCGATGGTCGTAACGGATTCTCCACCGTGTCCCATGCAATCGATGTGCCAACGAAGAGATGTGCGAACAAGAGGGTCAAAACTAGATGTTTCGCGCCGCGATTTCGGCACTTGCGCCTCAATGTGGCGGATTTCGGACATAGATAGATGGCTGAACACGACCACGCGGACGTCGAATGTCGATAGTCGCCTCCCAGGATTGCTATTCTTATGGCTCGTCCTTCTTCTCCGGTTCCATCACTGGCATCTTAGCCGATGACTAAGCGTTCTTAATCGAAAGGAATGCTCGATATTAAGCTCTTGCGAGTTTTCGGGTGAGGAGTCGGATGTGGGCAATGAAGATCCATGCTTCCGCGGAAGCGATGGATTTGTCCCAGTCCTTGGCCAACCTTCGGCATCGCCCCAGCCATGCGAAGGTGCGCTTGAGCGCGGCAGGACCTCGAAGCCTTGGCGTCGTCCGTTCGCTTCATGATCTCCAGGGCCAACTTGCCGATCTTTTGCAGCGCGCCCCCAGCTTCGGTCCGGCACAGCCGCCATCGGCGAAGACATGGCGCAGCCAGGGCCAGCGTTTGAGGATGGATTTCAGGACGGCCGGCGCGCCATCGCGATCCTGGATGTCGGCATGAACGACCAGACCGACGATCAGGGCGATCGTGTCGACGACGATGTGGCGCTTGCGGCCCTTGACCTTCTTGCCGGCGTGAAATCCACGAATAGGGCATCGCCGTTTGTGGGCGGTGCGGTCGCCGGATGATCCTGCGCTATAGCGGTCCCGCCGGCGACTATCCCGTCTACACGTGTCGCGCCGACCGCGACCAGGAGGGCGGGCCGTTGTACCAGGAAGTGGGGGCATTGCCCGTCGATGCGCATGTCGAAAGCATTCTGCTCGAGCCTTGACGCCGGACAGGATCGCGATCGCCATCGCCGCCCTGGGCCAGATCGAAGAGGAGACGCGTCAGCTTGAGCGGCAGTGGGCGCTGCGGCTCGAGCGGGCCACGTTATGAGGCGGAAAGAGCACGGCGCCAATATGATGCAGTGAAGCCTGAGAACCGTCTGGTGGCGCGTTCGCTGGAGCGCGTGTGGGAAGAGAAGCTGCGCGCCGCCGAGGCGATCGAACAGGATTACGAACGCTGGCGACATGCCGAGCCCCTGGTCTTGAGCGAGTCCCACCGCCAAGGGCTTCAAAAGCTGGGCGAAGATCTGCCCGGCCTCTGGCACTCGCCTTAACGGCGGCCGAGTGCAAGGGCATTCTGCGCCTCATCATCTGCGAGGTCGTCCTCGACCAAAAGCGCTTCCAGGGCCAGGTTTGGTTCAAGATCCTGTGGCAGACGGGAGCGACAAGCGAGCGCTCCCTGCAAAGAGGGGGTCCACACCTATGGCGACTACATCGATCTGGAGCGTCTGCGCTGCCGAGTGATCGAACTCAACGCCGCAGGCAAAATGGCCAAGGAGATCGCGGCGGCCTTGAACGCGGAAGGCTTTGTCGCAGCACGCGGCCGCACGTTCAAAGGTGAGAATGTCTGGCTTCTGCGGACACGTTGGGGCATCCCCACGGTCAAGATCAATGGGACGAGCGCCAATCCCGACCGCTGGCCAGATGGAACCTACTCTGTTCAAGGGGCGGCCGCCGCCCTGGGCGTCACACCCCAAACCGTCTTCGACTACCTCGCCCGCGGCTGGATCGACGGACGCCAGCTCACGAAGGGGCAGCCGTGGCACATCGAACTCTCAGACGATCAGATCAACACGCTGCGGGCGCCGACCGCTCGCACCAGGCGATCAAGGAACAAGGCATCATGAAAACTTCGCTGACCCGACCCTCGCCGATGCCGATCCTCGATCGGCTCGTCCACAATGCCCACCGCCTCACCCTCTCAGGTGAAAGCCTGCGGCGGCGCGGGGCAATCACGAAACCACTTGACCAAACCGGCCAGGCCTGACTCCAGGCAAGCGTCGACCAGCCTGTGCATTCCGCCAACTCAGGACAGCGAATCCGCTAAATACGGGACAGGCATTCCGGTAATGTCGGGACAGCCTGGGCTCGCTGGTTGTCGATAGCCTCGTTGAGTTCAGGGTTGATTGATTTCGGTGTTTTCGGCGCCGGTCAAGAGGGGCGTCGTTTTTTGCTTTCGCAGACTGTCGCCTTGCAGGGCAATGCGGTGAGCATCGTGAACGATCCTGTCGAGAATGGCATCGGCGACGGTGGGGTCATTGATCAGGTCATGCCATTTGTCCACGGTGGTCTGAGCGGCGATGATGGTTGAGCGGCGGCGATATCTCTCCTCGACGATTTCGAAGAGATGGAAGCGCTGCTGGTCCGAGAGGCTGTGGGAGCCAAAATCGTCGAGGATGAGCAAATGCACTCGGGTAAGTTTTTCGATGAGCCGGGGGAAGCGCCCGTCGAGGCGGGCGAGCGCCAGATCCTCGAACATGCGCGGTACGCGCACATAGAGGACGGAATGGTCGAGCCGGGCCGCCTGCCGTCCGAAGGCGCAGGCCAACCATGATTTTCCAGTTCCGGTCGGACTGGGCTCATAATGCCCGTTGTCAGGATGGCGAGGCAAAGAAGATTGTCCGTTACGCCTTTCATCCACGTTCGGGCGGGGAGATTTTCGTCACAGGCCGTCAGCGTTATTGCGGTGAGCCGGCCTATGTCGGGCGACAACCGGATGGCAGCCTGGCGCTGATTCCGATCTGGATGACGGAAGAGATCGCCCTGACGATGGCGGTTCGCGAGGCGCCCCGTTTTCCCCTTTCATGCCTGCGCGACCTGCGCCGCGAGGTCGATGCATGTCTACGTTTTCTGCAGAGCGACTCACGCCAGCCAGGAGACGACCATGCAGCGCAGGCAATGCCGAACCGACCACCGACCAGCCAGACCTGTTTTCCAAGAAGGCTTCGCCATCGAGTCTTCCAGGCGAAGTCCGGGAACGCACCCTCCCGCTGATCGAGACCTTGCTGAGGGAAGCGGTGGTGAGCCAGACGGGACGGGAGGCAGATCATGAAGATCACCGCTGAACATCTCGCGCGCGGTGCCTATGTCTATGTCCGGCAGTCGACGGCCGATCAACTCGTCAACAATCCCGAGAGCCGGCGACGCCAATATGGCCTTGCCGAGCGAGCGCGGTCCCTTGGCTGGAAAGACGCCATCGTCATCGATGAAGATCTCGGTCGTTCAGGGTCTGGCATCAGCCGTCCGGGCCTTGAGAAGCTTCTGGCGGCGATCTGCGAAGGTCGGGTTGGTGCGGTCCTCGCCATTGAAGCCTCCCGGCTGGCCCGCAATGGCCGGGACTGGCATACGCTCATCGAGTTTTGCGGCCTTGTCGGAACGCTCATCATCGATGAGGACGGCATCTACGAACCGCGTCATCCCAACGACAGGCTGCTGCTCGGCATGAAGGGCACGATGAGCGAACTGGAGCTTTCGATCCTGCGGGCCCGCTCGATCGAAGCCCTGAAGCAGAAGGCACGACGGGGCGAACTTTTCCTGACGGTGGCGATCGGTTACGTCAAGTCGGGCCGGAACCGGGTCGAGAAAGACCCGGACCTGCGGATCCGCGAGGCGATCGATCTTGTATTCCGGCGTTTCGACGAACTGCAGAGCATCCGGCAGGTGCATCTGTGGTTGCGCCGCGAGGGCATTATGCTCCCTGCCGTAAATTACACGCGCGCGGCGGACAGGGCGATCGTCTGGAAGCTGCCCGTCTACAATACGGTGCACCAC
>NZ_JAMYSF010000036.1:0-56401 GCF_040321775.1 Mesorhizobium sp. M0243
CAAAACACGAACAGGATGGAAACGAATCTCCATCCTGTTCGATAGGTCTTACCAGATCCTCATCCAGCCCAACTTAAGTGAACTGCATTACGCCCCTCGGCGGGCTTTTTCTTGTCAGCCGCCACTTTTTTCGGTGTCCGTAAATCTCGCGCCAATCCCTAGAGTTTCGAGATTCGTGGTTAAGCAACAGGGTTAAACGCCTTTTAACCTTTGCAATTCATTATCCACGACTGAAAGCCAATCGCATTTCGGGCGGGTTCGCCGTTCCGAGCTTCTCAGGGGTGACAAGCATGTTCAAGACAGCACGAAAGGCCCTGCTCGCCTTACTGTTCGCGGGCCTGGCAGGACCGTTGTTCGCAGCCGACCTGCCGGAACCGATGGTTGAAGAGGCTCCGCCTCAGGCCGTCTACGAACAGCCGGTCGAGGTCGGCGGCTGGTATATCCGTGGCGATATCGGCTATCATAAGTCGAAGGTAGGTGACATTGACTACATCACTTACGGAGCCGAGCCTTGCCCTTGCGGACCTCCTGTCGGAGTCGCCGGCAGCAAGTCCTTCGACTACGGCAAGCTCAAGGGCGGCTTCTCGCTCGGCGCCGGCATCGGCTACAAGATCAACGACCACTTCCGGACCGATCTGACCGCCGACTACTGGTTCAAATCGAACTTCAACGGCGGCACCTCGGATGCCACCACGACCTCGACCGAAGTGTCGAAGATGAGCGCCCTGCTGCTGCTCGCCAATGCCTATGTCGATATCGGCACCTGGCACGGCATCACGCCCTATGTCGGCGCCGGTATCGGCGGTGCCCGGGTCAAGTGGGATACCGTCTATGACCCGAACACCACTGAGACCAATCCCGGATCATCCAACTGGCGCTTCGCTTACGCGGTCATGGCCGGCGCCTCGTACTGCCTGACCGACAAGGTCATCCTCGACGCCGGCTACCGCTTCTCCCATATCCAGGGCGGCCGCATGTTCGAATTTGATACGAGCAGCGCGGGGCCGGGCTTCGATCACGGCTTCAATACCCACGAAGTGCGCGGTGGCCTGCGCTATCAGTTCGGCGGCAGCAACGGTTGCGCCGCGCCGGTCGTCGCCTACCAGCCCGAACCCGAGCCGATCTACACCAAGTAACGCCATCTACATCACTTGAATTCTTCATCACTTGAATTCTTCGAAAACCGTCCGGCCTCAAGCCGGGCGGTTTTTCGTTTGGCCGCCTAGAATCAACAGCGGAAATGAATCCGCTAACGCTCTGTTAGCCTTAACCGGCACTTAACCACTATGGTTAACAATGCTCCTTGAAACGATGGCTGCCGCTGCGATTGCGGGCTGCGCCAAATTCGGGAGTCGGGGACCATGAAACTTACATCGCGTATGGCGCTGGCGCTCGGTGCACTAGCCCTCCTGCCGCTGACGCCGGTGCACGCGGCCGATTATGACCCGCCGATCTATGTCGACCAGGCGCCCGACTATGTCCCGGTCGAGGTCGGTTCCGGCTGGTACCTGCGCGGCGACGTCTCCTATCTGGCGCAGAAGAGCTTCAAAAATGAGGATTTCGCCTTCACACCTTCGCCACCTGCAAGCTTCAGCGACAAAGAAGATCCGATCTTTGCCAGCATCGGCTTCGGCTACCATTTCAACGACTATCTGCGCGCCGACCTCAATCTCGGCTATCTGCCTGGCAACGAGATCGGCGTCGGCTATGACGATTCAGCGACTGCGGCAGAGCCGACCGTGGCGTCGGCATCCCTGAAGAACTACGCCTTGTCGGGCATACTCAACGGCTATGTCGATCTTGGCACCTATGTCGGCATCACACCCTATCTCGGCGCCGGTATCGGGGTCGTCCGCAGCAAGCGCAGCCTGTCGGCAAGCTATTTCACCGACAATGGCGACGACACGGACGATTTCGCCGTAAGTGACAGCAAGACCCAGTACTCGCTGGCCTACACGCTGAATGCGGGCCTCGCCTATCAGGTATCGAAGAACGTTTCCGTCGACCTGGGCTATCAGTATTTCTCCGCCCCGGACGCTGAATATGTGACGGCTGAGAGCCTGACCTCCTATCCGGTCAAAAAAGGTATCAGCAACCATCAGGTCAAGCTCGGGCTGCGCTACGATCTCTGGTAGGCGCGGCGAGCACGAGGTTCAGGACGGCGGATCTTCGGGGTCCGCCGTTTGCGTTTGAAGTCACGACATCCCGATCAGGGATCGCCGGTATCCCGGCAGCGACAAAAACTTTCCTCTTGACGCCCGAAGCCTGAACGCATATCGCCGTCCGTGGGCCACCCCTCCCCAACGAGGGGCCACTATCTGGAAGGATAGACCACGATGACGACGCATACGAAGCCCGGACTCCGTCCGGCAAACCCCAATTTTTCCTCAGGTCCCTGTGCAAAACGTCCCGGCTGGTCGGTCGAGGCGCTGAACAATGCCGCGCTCGGCCGTTCCCACCGCGCCAAGATCGGCAAGACCAAGCTCGAACAGGCGATCGAGCTGACGCGGGAGATTCTCCAGGTCCCGGCGGGTTATCGCATCGGCATTGTGCCGGCGTCGGACACCGGTGCGGTCGAGATGGCGCTGTGGTCGCTGCTCGGCGAGCGCGGCGTCGACATGGTCGCCTGGGAGAGCTTTGGCTCCGGCTGGGTCACCGACGTGATCAAGCAATTGAAGCTCGCCGATGTGCGCAAGATCGAAGCCGGCTACGGCGAACTGCCTGATCTTACCAGGATCGATTTCGACCGCGATGTGGTCTTCACCTGGAACGGCACCACGTCGGGCGTGCGCGTGCCGAACGGCGATTTCATTCCCGCGGACCGCAAGGGCCTGACCGTCTGCGATGCGACTTCCGCCGCATTCGCGCAGAGGCTCGACTTCGAAAAGCTCGATGTCGTCACGTTCTCCTGGCAGAAGGTGCTGGGCGGCGAGGGCGCTCACGGCATGCTGATCCTGTCGCCTCGTGCCGTCGAGCGGCTGGAGACCTACAAGCCTTCATGGCCGCTGCCGAAAATCTTCCGCCTGACTTCGGGCGGCAAGCTGATCGAAGGCATCTTCAAGGGCGAGACCATCAACACCCCCTCGATGCTGTGCGTCGAGGATTACCTCGATGCGCTCAACTGGGCGAAGTCGACCGGCGGCCTCGACGCGCTGATCGCCAGGGCGGATGCCAATGCGGCCGTCCTCGATCGCTTTGTCGGCAAATCCTCCTGGCTCGGTCATCTCGCCGTCCAGCCGGCGACACGGTCGAACACGTCCGTCTGCCTGTCCTTCACCGATCCGGACGTGTCCGAGCTCGACGCCGACGGGCAGGCGGCTTTCGCCAAGGGGCTGGTGTCGGTGCTCGACAAGGAAGGCGTCGCCTACGATATCGGTGCCTATCGCGACGCACCGCCCGGCCTGCGCATCTGGTGCGGCGCGACGGTCGAGACGTCGGATCTGGAAGCGCTGCTGCCCTGGCTCGACTGGGCCTTCGCCGCACAGAAGGCGTCGCTCAAAGCGGCGGCCTGAGATCATTCGCGGCGGCCTCCGGGCCGCCCATTCCCATCAGGATCAAATCCATTTCAAGGAGGTCGCCATGGCGCCCCGCGTTCTCGTCTCAGACAAACTCTCCCCCACCGCCGTGCAGATATTCAAGGATCGTGGCGTCGAGGTCGACTATCTGCCCGATCTCGGCAAGGACAAGGAAAAGCTCGCCGAAGTGATCGGCCAGTATGATGGCCTCGCCATCCGCTCGGCGACCAAGGTCACCGAAAAGCTGATCAACGCCGCTACCAATCTCAAAGTCATCGGCCGCGCCGGCATCGGCGTCGACAATGTCGATATCCCGGCGGCAAGCCGCAAGGGCATCATCGTGATGAACACGCCCTTCGGCAACTCGATCACCACAGCCGAACATGCGGTGGCGATGATCTTTGCGCTGGCGCGCCAGATCCCTGAAGCCAACGCCTCGACCCATGCCGGCAAATGGGAAAAGAACCGCTTCATGGGCGTTGAGATCACCGGCAAGACGCTGGGCGTCATCGGCTGCGGCAACATCGGTTCGATCGTCGCGACACGCGGCGTTGGCCTCAAGATGCACGTCATCGCCTTCGATCCGTTCCTGTCGGACAGCCGTGCCGAGGAGCTTGGCGTCGACAAGGTCGAACTCGACGAACTGTTCGCCCGCGCCGATTTCATCACCCTGCACACGCCGCTGACCGACAAGACGCGCAACATCATCGATGCCGCGGCGATCGCCAAGATGAAGAAGGGCGTGCGCATCATCAATTGCGCACGCGGCGGTCTGATCGTCGAGGCCGACCTGATCGCGGCGCTGAAGAGCGGCAAGGTGGCCGGCGCCGGCGTCGACGTCTTCGAGGTCGAACCCGCCGAGAACAACGAACTGTTCGGCATGGAGAATGTGGTGGCGACGCCGCATCTCGGCGCCTCGACGACGGAGGCCCAGGAGAATGTCGCGTTGCAGGTTGCCGAACAGATGGCCGACTATCTGATCAAGGGCGCCGTCTCCAACGCCATCAACATGCCGTCGATCACCGCCGAGGAGGCGCCGCGGCTGAAGCCGTTCGTCAAGCTTGCCGAGGTGCTCGGCGCCTTCGTCGGCCAGGTCACCGAGGATCCGATCAAGGAGGTGGAGATCCTGTTCGACGGCTCCACCGCGACGATGAACACGCGCGCGCTGATCAGCGCCGCACTCGCCGGACTGATCCGGCCTCAGGTCTCCGACGTCAACATGGTGTCGGCGCCGATCATGGTGAAGGAGCGGGGTATCATCGTCGCCGAGGTCAAGCGCGACAAGTCGGGCGTCTTCGACGGCTATATCAAGCTGACGGTGAAGACCGAGCACATGACGCGCTCGATCGCCGGCACATGCTTCTCGGATGGCAAGCCACGCTTCATCCAGATCAAGGGCATCAATCTCGATGCCGAGGTCGGCCAGCACATGCTCTACACCACCAATGCCGACGCGCCGGGCATTATCGGGCTGCTCGGCACTGTCTGCGGCGAGAATGGCGTCAACATCGCCAACTTCCAGCTCGGCCGCAACCGGCCGGGCGGCGATGCCATAGCGCTGCTCTATCTCGACGCGCCGTTCCCGGAAGCCGTGCTGGAAAAGGTCAAGGCGCATAAGTCGATCGACTCGGCCAAGCGGCTGCAGTTCGACGTCAACGCGATGTGATCGAGGACAGGGGTCGCCCTCGTTGATGCCGGCCGCCGCGGCGGCCGGTTCAGGTCAACTCGTCCGAGCCATCGGAGACACCCACGCGATGTCGGTAGACCAGTTCCCAGCCCTTCCAGCCCGTAAACAGCAGGATGAGAACCACGATCAGCGATAGGACGAAGCCGGTTGGCATCACGGCCGCCGCTCCGCCGGCATACCGCAAGTACCAGTTGTAAAGCTCGATCAACACAACGAGTACATTGCCGCCGGCATGGAGCCATGCCGTCGTGAGATTGCGGATCTGAACATCGCCGAGAACATCCGTCAGGCCAGCAAGCGCAGCCAGGGCAGCCATGATCAGGCCGGCGCCGAGAAGCCAGAGCGATCCGGTGACCCATCCGGGATCGGCTGTTCGCCAGAAGATAAGATCGCAAACGAAGGTGCCGACGAAAAAAGCAATCGGAAACGGAATCAGCATGGGATGGATAGGGTGACCAGCGATGCTTGCCGTGCTGCGAGGGTTGTGGCTCATCATGTCGCCTCCCTGCCGTTCAAACTCCGCTGGAGGTGAAATGTTCCAAGTGGGGACGCGGCAGGGTTTATGCCGCTGTTTCCGGGCCAATGGCTAAATCCATGCTGTTCGCGTGAATCACTGCAACGGGGAGAGCGTCAGCCGCCACATGTCATCCGCGGTGGTCCGCCAACGCCATCTTGCGCCCGCTGTATTCGGCAAGCCCGATGCCGCCCAGCACGAGCACCAAAGCCAATGCCTGATAGAGGTGGAACGTCTCGCCGACGATCAGCACCGAAAGCAGCGTGCCGAAGATCGGCACCAGATTGATGAACAGGCCGGCGCGGTTGGCGCCGATCAGTTCGTTGCCTCTGATGTAGAAGATCTGCGAAACGACGGAGGCGCCGATCGCCGTATAGACGATGACGGTCCAGCCGCGCGCGTCGGGCATGATGACCTTGCCGGCGACGACCTCCCACAGGAAGAACGGCAGCGAAGTGACGAGTGCCGCAACCGACAGGGCCAGCATCAGGCTTTGCCAATGCATCACCGGTTTCAACCGCAGTCCGACCGAATAGCCGCTGTAGAGAAAGACGGCGACCAGCATGATGGCGTCGCCGAAATTGAGTTCCAGCGTCAACAACCGGCGCGGGTCGCCATGGCAGGCGGTGAGGATCACGCCGGCGATGGTCAGCACGACGCCGACAATCTGAGCCCAGTTCACGCGCAGGCGGAAGAAGACGAAATTGGCAGTCATGATCAGGATCGGCATCGCCGCCTGTTCGATCGAGACATTGATCGCTGTCGTGTAGTTGAGCGCCGTGTAGAAGATGGTGTTGAACAGGGTGAAGCCGCTGGCGCCGAGGGCGACCAGCACGAACCAGTGCTTGCGGACGACCGGCCAGTCCTTCTGGATGGTCTTCCAGCCGATGGGCAGCATGATCGCCACGGCCAGAACCCAGCGCAGGAAGACCAGCGTCATCGGCGAGACGTGATCGACCGCCAGCTTGCCGGCCACCGAATTTCCGCCCCAGAGCAAGGTGGTGAGCAGCAGGAATATGTAGGCGCTTCGATGCATCGCGGGATTCCAGTCGCCGGAGCTGCGGTGTTTGCCGGCCTATTGCCCTCGCTCGCCCAAGTAAATGATGTCAAAGCCGAAAATTGTTGTGCCTCAGGGCATTTTCGACGGCAAAGAAAGGTCGCGCTCGCGAGGTCTTGACGTTATAGAGGCCTGTCGTTTCGAACCATATTCAAGCCGCTTGGCGGCGTCTCAAGGGAAAAGAAACATGGCCAATGTGGTGGTCGTCGGCTCGCAGTGGGGTGACGAAGGCAAGGGCAAGATCGTCGACTGGCTGTCGGAGCGGGCCGATGTCGTGGTGCGTTTCCAGGGCGGCCACAATGCCGGCCATACGCTGGTCGTCGACGGCAAGGTCTACAAGCTGTCGTTGCTTCCGTCGGGCGTCGTGCGCCAGGGCAAGCTGTCCATCATCGGCAATGGCGTCGTGTTCGACCCGCATGCTTTCGTCGCCGAGGTGGCTAAGCTCAAGGCGCAAGGTGTCGAAGTCGCACCGGATCGCCTGAAAATAGCCGAAAACACAGCGCTTATCCTGTCCCTGCATCGGGAGCTGGACGGATTCCGTGAGGACGCCGCATCCAATTCCGGGACGAAGATTGGCACGACCCGTCGTGGCATCGGCCCCGCCTACGAGGACAAGGTGGGCCGGCGCGCGGTCAGGGTGATGGACTTGGCGGATTTGGAAACACTGCCCGTGAAGGTTGACAGGCTGCTGACGCACCATAATGCGCTGCGTCGGGGGCTTGGCCATGCGGAAGTCACGCATGACGCGATCATGCAGGAACTGACCTCGGTCGCCGACGACATCCTGCCCTATATGGACCGGGTCTGGAAAATCCTCGACGACAAGCGCCGGGCTGGCGAGCGTATCCTGTTCGAGGGCGCGCAGGGCACGCTGCTTGACATAGACCACGGCACCTATCCATTCGTGACCTCGTCGAACACGGTTGCCGGACAGGCTGCCGCCGGCTCCGGCGTCGGCCCAGGCGCCATCGGCTATGTGCTCGGCATCACCAAAGCCTATACGACACGCGTCGGCGAGGGTCCGTTCCCGACCGAGCAGAAGAACGAGGTCGGCGAATTCCTCGGCACGCGCGGCCATGAATTCGGCGTCGTCACCGGCCGCAAGCGCCGCTGCGGCTGGTTCGACGCGGTGCTGGTACGCCAGGCCGTCGCTGTCAACGGCATCAAGGGCATCGCGCTGACCAAGCTCGACGTGCTTGACGGGCTGGACGAGATCAAGGTCTGCACAGGTTATCGTCTCGACGGCGAGATGATCGATTATCTGCCGGCAAGCCAGGGTGCGCAGGCACGTGTCGAACCGGTCTACGAGACGCTCGAGGGCTGGAAAGGCACCACTGCCGGCGCGCGCAGCTGGAACGATCTGCCGGCCCAGGCCGTCAAATACGTCCGCTACATCGAAGAGCTGATCGGCGCCCCGGTCGCACTCCTTTCCACCAGCCCGGAACGGGACGACACGATACTTGTGACCGATCCGTTTCAAGACTAGTTTCTGAAGCCTTTCCGGGCATCGCGGCCGATTTGCGGGGGCCGGCGCGGAAACAAAATACAGGTCGACTGAAGCATGGCAGATTACGTTGCTATTCTGACAAAGGCGCTCGGCAAGCATGGCGACGAGACGCCGGAAAAGCGTACGCGCATCTATGCCAGCGTTCGCACCATGCTGGCGAAGAAGCTTGAGGAATATTCGCCGCCGCCGGCCGCCGAAGCCATAGCCACGCAGATGCGTTCGCTGGAAGACGCGATCGCGAGTGTCGAGCGGGACTATGCCAAGAGCCTGCCGGAGACCGATCCGCTGGCGGAGCTGGAACACATCTTTTCGTCGATCGATCGCAACAAGAATCAGCCGAGCCATACACGGCAGCCGGCCAAGGCCGAATCGGCCGGGCCGGCACCGCCCGCTGCAAAGCCTGAATCTTATCAGCCCGCGCCACCACCTGCCGCCAAGGTCGAGCCGAGCTGGCAAAGGGCGACGCCGGCGCCTTCCCAGCTGGCTCGCGCCGACACGCCTCTTCCAGGTATGGATGCCGACGAGGAGGAGGACGAGGCAGATGTCTTTTCCAGCGACGAAGAGCCGGTGTCGGACACCTTCCAGCGCCTGCGTCCCGCCGAGCGCAAGCGCAGCTATGGTGGGCTGATCGCGGCCGTCGTCGCTCTTCTGGTCGTAGCCGGCGGTGGCTACGGAATCTGGCTGAACAAGGATGCCTTCGGCAAAATGCTTGGGCTTGGCGGCAATCAGGTCGCCAAGACCGAGCCGGTGAAACCAGCGCCTGCCAAGCCGGCAACCGATGCCGCGGCAACGCCTCCGGCGCCCGCGGCTGGCGGCACGGAAGCCGAAAGCACGAAATTCACGCAGCGGCTGACGCCGCAGGGCAGTGAAGTCGACCCGGGTCCGGCCGGTGGCCAAAGCGGCATCGGCGAAGGCGAATCGGTCGCCGCGCTGACCACGCCGCCCTCGGCGACGAACCCACCGGCGATTTCCGCTCCGGCCGCAGGCACACCTGCCGCGGCAGCGCCCCCCGCTACAGGTGCCGCCCCCGCAATACCGCCTGCCAACGGAGCTGCCCCGGCAGCGCCAGCCGATGCTGCCGGCACGCCGACCGCACCGGCCGGCGCCGCGCCGCCCGCCACGGCAGCTGCGCCTGCGGAAGCCGCTCTGCCTGTCGGCCAGAAGGCGATCTTCTATGAGGAGCGCACCAGCACCGCCCAGGGTTCCGCCGAGCCCGGCAACATCGTCTGGTCGCTGGTGCAGGAATCGCCCGGTGGCGACCTGCCGCCGGAGCCGGCGATCCGCGCCGAGGCCACCATTCCCGGCAAGGACATCCAGTTGCGCATGACCATCCGCCGCAACACCGACCAGACACTGCCGGCCAGCCATATCATCGAGATGATCTTCCTGACGCCCGACGGTTTCGAGGGCGGCGGTGTCGACAACATCCTGCGCGTCGCCATGAAGGGTTCGGAGCAGGATGCCGGCAGCCCGTTGATCGGCATTCCGGCCAAGATCGCCGACGGCTTCTTCCTCGTCGCGCTCAACGATACCAAGGCCGACGAAGACGCCAACATGACCCTGCTTCGCGGCCAGGACTGGATCGACGTACCGGTCGTCTACAAGACCGGACGGCGGGCACTGCTGACCATGGAAAAGGGCATTCCCGGCGAGAAGGTGTTCGACGAGGCAATCAAGGCCTGGCAGGCGAAGACGGCGGGCTGAGAAGGAAGCCGGCCCGAAGCCTCGTTGACTCAGAAGCCCTGGAACAACATATCGAGCGCGGCGACGATGTCGTCGTGGTGCCGGGAGAGATTTCCCTCGGCATCCGGCAATTCAGAGGCCATCAAGGCTGACATGAACTGCGTGACCATTACATGATCTTTGCCATCGATAGCGAAGGTCGGATTTAGTCGGCGGCCCGGAACCGGTGCTATGTTGGGCGGCATCAACGGAATGACGACTCTTGTGCTCAGTCCTTCAAGAAGGTCGGACTGAACATCGAGAAAATAGCCGCCGCCTTCAGCATTCCGATAAAGATCGTAACGTGCCATCAAAACAGCCGGTATTTGGCTAATGGCAGTCCGTTGCGCCTGACATATTCATTGGAGCTTTCAATGGCTTCTTTGTTTTCCTCTTGCCATCGACGCGTCTTTTCCGCCGCAATCGCTTTCGCGATCCCCGCCTCGGCGGCACGGGAAATGTTGATGCCCAACGCTTTCGCGTCGCTGATCAACTGGGAATCGATGGACGTGTTGACGGATTGCCGTTGAGGTTTTGACGTCGATTGAAGCATGGAAATCGCTCTCTTTTATGCGCATAATGTAGGCGCATAAAAGTTCACACACAATCCCTTACCCTTCCATCTCCTCGCGCAGCATCTCCAGTTCCAGCCACTCTTCCTCCAGCGCCGCCAGCGTGGCGCGCTCCTTGTCGAGGGCGGCGATGGTTTTCTGGAAGGAGGCCGGGTCGCGCTCGTAATAGGCCGGATCGGCGATGTTGTTCTCCAGCCTTGAGATCGAAGCCGTCACAGCCTCGATTTTCTTGGGCAGCGATTCCAGCGCGAATTTCTGTTTGAACGACAGTTTCTTCGCCGGCCCCTTTGGCGCGGCCGCTTCACTTCTGGTCGTCACTGGCGCTTCGCCGTTTTCGGCCTTCGCACGCGCCTTGCGGTCGTCCAGCCTGGTGCCGCCGCGCTGCGCCAGCATGTCGGAGTAGCCGCCGGCATATTCGATCCAGCGGCCTTCACCATCCGGCGCGATCAGGCTGGTCACGGTGCGGTCGAGGAAATCGCGATCGTGGCTGACCAGGATGACGGTGCCGGCAAAGCCGGCGACCAGTTCCTGCAGCAGTTCCAGCGTCTCCATATCGAGATCGTTGGTCGGCTCGTCGAGCACCAGAAGGTTTGCCGGCCGCGCCAGCACCCGCGCCAGCAAGAGCCGTGCCCGTTCTCCGCCGGACAACTCGCGCACCGGCGTGCGTGCCTGCTCCGGCTTGAACAGGAAATCCTTCATGTAGGAGACGACGTGGCGCTGCTCGCCATTGATGACGAGGTTCTCGCCGCGCCCGTCGGTGAGATATTGCGCCAGCGTCTCCTGCGGGTCGACCGCCTCGCGCTTCTGGTCGAGCGTGGCGATCTCCAGATTGGTGCCGAGCCGCACCGAACCGGCGTCCGGCTTCATCTCGCCGGTCAGCATCTTCAAGAGCGTCGTCTTGCCGGCGCCGTTCGGCCCGACCAGGCCGACGCGATCGCCGCGCTGGATGCGGGTCGAAAACCCCTTGACCACGGTGAGATCGCCAAAGCTCTTCTCGATGTTCTTCGCCTCGATCACCAGCTTGCCGGACTCGGCGGCGTCGCTCGCCACCATGGTCGCCGACCCTTCGGCACCGCGATGGCCGCGAAAACGCTGGCGCATGGTCTGCAACTCGCCGAGCCGGCGCATGTTTCGCTTGCGCCGCGCCGTCACGCCGTAGCGCAGCCAATGCTCTTCGCGAACGATCTGGCGGCCGAGTTTATGCTGCTCGCGCTCTTCTTCCTCCAGGACCAGGTCGCGCCATTCCTCGAAATGGCCAAAGCCCTGGTCCAGCCTGCGGGTCTGGCCGCGATCGAGCCAGATGGTGGCGCGCGACACACGTTCGAGAAAGCGGCGGTCGTGCGAGATGACGATCAGTGCCGAGGAGGTGCGGATGAGTTCTTCTTCCAGCCATTCGATGACCGAGAGGTCGAGATGGTTGGTCGGCTCATCGAGCAGCAGGATGTCTGGCTCCGGCGCCATCACGCGGGCAAGGGCAGCACGCCTCGCCTCGCCGCCCGACAGATCATTCGGACGTTCCTCACCCGACAGTCCGAGATGCTCCATCAGATAGCTGGCTCGGTAGGGATCGTCGGCGGGGCCAAGCCCGGCCTCGACATAGGCGCGGACGGTGGCAAAGCCCTCCATGTCCGGCATCTGCGGCAAATAGCGGATAGTTGCCGAAGGCTGGCGGAACACCTCGCCGTCCTGCGGCTCGATCAGGCCAGCGGCGATCTTCAGCAGGGTCGACTTGCCCGACCCGTTGCGGCCGACCAGTGCAATCTTGTCGCCGGCCGAAGCCGTCAAGGCGGCGCCGTCGAGCAGCGGCGTGCCGCCGAAGGTCAGTTTTATCCCGTCGAGGTTGAGAAGAGGCGGGGCCATGTCAGCTTTCAGGTAAGGGATAGGGATGAGCGAGCAGCATCGCGCGGCCATGGCCGAGCGCGATTTCGAGGCGGCCCCCGGTCTTGTCGGACTTGACCTCGTTGGAGATGGTCAGCGACGAACCGAACGCCACCTTGACGTGGTTCAGCGGCCATTTGGCGCCGGTGACGGTCAGGCCGGCGAGCTCGGAAAAGCCGAGCACCGAAAACAGCGTGCCATCGGCATAGTCGAAGCCGGCCGTTCCGCGCAGCAGCGGGATGCCTTCCTGGGCGCCGCTGGTCAGGAGCACATCAGTCCCGGCCTCGGCCAGCCGCAGGGCAAGCGCCAGATGCAGGAAAGCGTGGTCGGCGCGCTTGCCGCCGAAAGCACCTGCGAGCACCAGGCGGGTCGCGCCGCGCTCGAGTGCGGCGGCAATGGCCAGTTCGCCATCGGTCTGGTCCTTTTCCGCCGGGAAGGTCCGGCGCGGCACGGAAGCGAGATCGTCAGGCAGCTCGGCTGGCACGGAATCGAAATCGCCCACCCACAGTTCGGGCACGAGACCCAGCAGCCGCGCATGCCCGATGCCGGCGTCGGCGGCGATGACGCGGGAGCCTTCGGCCTGGCGGTCGAGCCGTGGCGTGCGGATGAGATCGCCGCCAAGCAGGATGGTGAATGTGCTCATATCGTGTGGCCCTTACCAGCCCGGCACGGGAAACGGAAGGCGGCAAACTCCCACTTGCATGGGGGATCGGCCCGGCCTATGTGTCGAAACGCTCTAACGGGGTGCCGGACGCGATCTTCGCGGACCGGCTGAGAGGCAGTCTCGCCAACCCGCTGAACCTGATCCGGTTTGTACCGGCGGAGGGATTAGACGTTTCGGACAGTCCGACGCCTCAATTCCTTTCAATTCGAACGAAGGAGGCGCCGATGCGCACGTTTTTATACGCTCTTGTTTCAGCAACGGTCGTGGCCTTGTCCGGACCGGCCTTGGCCAAGGACAAGCTCACCGTCTACACCTATGATAGCTTCACCGCCGACTGGGGTCCGGGTCCCGTGGTGAAGAAGGAGTTCGAGGCCGAATGCGGCTGCGATGTCGAGTTCGTCTCGGTCGCCGACGGCGTCGCGCTGCTCAACCGCGTCAGATTGGAAGGCGCATCGACCAAGGCCGATATCGTGCTTGGCCTCGACACCAATCTCACCGCCGATGCCAAGGCGTCAGGCTTGTTCGCGCCGCATGGCGGCGTAACTGATGTCAACGTGCCGGGTGGCTGGAGCGACGATACTTTTGTCCCCTTTGACTACGGATATTTCGCCGTCGTCTACGACACCGAGAAGCTGAAGATCCCGCCGAAAAGCCTGAAAGAGCTGGTCGAGGGCAGTGCCGATGACAAGATCGTCATCCAGGATCCGCGCACCTCCACGCCGGGCCTCGGTCTGCTTCTGTGGGTCAAGTCAGTCTATGGCGACAAGGCGCCCGAGGCCTGGGCCAAGCTCAAGGCGAAAGTGCTGACCGTGACGCCGGGCTGGAGCGAGGCCTATGGGCTGTTCACCAAGGGCGAGGCGCCGATGGTGCTGTCCTACACGACGTCGCCGGCCTACCACATGGTCGCCGAGAAGACAGAGCGCTATCAGGCAGCGTCGTTCGAGGAGGGCGAGTATTTGCAGATAGAAGTCGCGGGTATCACCACGGCGGGGGCCAAGAACCCGCTGGCGGCCAAGTTCATCGCCTTCATGACCGGGCCGAAATTCCAGGATGCCATCCCCGAGACCAACTGGATGTTCCCGGCCGGCAAGACCGACAAGCCGCTCAATCCGGCCTTCGACAAACTGGTCAAGCCGACCAAGACCTTGCTGTTCAGCCCGCAAGAGGTCGCTGCCAACCGCAAGGCTTGGGTCGATGAATGGCTGGCGGTGATGAGCAAGTAGGCTTGCGAGTTCTTTTGATGTTCGCGCCACTCCACCCCCCTCTGGCCTGCCGGCAATCTCCCCCTCAAGGGGGGAGATTGGCAGCGTCGTTGCTGGTTATAGTCCGGCAACGTTGGAGACTAGCGGAAGCATGGGTGACGGCCGATCTCCTCCCTGGAGGGGGAGATGTCCGGCAGGACAGAGGGGGGCGCCAAGGAACGCAATCCTTTGTATTTGCCGCGATGGAAAGAATGGTGGTCCAGCGTGCAACGCGCGTCTGACCCCCGCATCACCGCTGGCACCCTCGCGCTCGCTGCAATCGCGCTGCTGATCGGCGGCGCGTTTGCTGGCCTGCTTTTCGAGGGCGCCCATGATTTCTCGGGCGCCTGGGCAACCTTCGATCCCTATCTGCTTCGCGTCATTCGCTTCACGCTCTGGCAAGCGGCGCTCTCGACGCTGCTTTCGGTCATCCCGGCGCTGTTCGTGGCGCGCGCTCTGTCGCGGCACCCACGTTTCTTCGCTCGCGCCTTCATCCTGCAGATCTTCGCCGTGCCGTTGGCGCTGCCGGCTATTGTCGCAGCACTCGGCATCCTGGCGCTTTATGGCCGTGCCGGCTATTTCGCCGGCGTGCTTGCCGTGATCGGCGGGGGAAGCTGGCCGGGCATCTATGGCCTGTCCGGCATCCTCGTCGCCCATGTCTTCTTCAACCTGCCGCTGGCGACGCGGCTGTTCCTCGAGGCGCTGCAGACCATACCGGCCGACCAATGGCGGTTGGCGAGCCAGCTCGGCATGGCGGCGCGGCCGGCGTTCCGGCTGATCGAATGGCCAACGCTGCGCGCCGCACTGCCCGGCGTCGCCGGGCTGGTGTTCATGCTCTGCATCACATCCTTCACCATCGTGCTGACGCTCGGCGGCGGGCCGGCCGCGACGACGCTTGAGGTCGGCATCTACCAGGCGCTGCGCTTCGATTTCGATCCCGCGCGGGCCGTTACACTGACGCTGTTGCAGATCGCCTTGACCTTTATCGTTGTGCTGGCCCTGACGCGCCTAGGCGCCAATGTGGTCGGCGACACCAATTTGCCGGTCGCGCAACGCCGCTATCTCTCGGTCAATCGGAGCGAGACCTGGTTGAACGCGCTAGTCATCATCCTGGCGCTGCTGTTCGTCGTTGGGCCGATGGCGGCAACCGTGGTGGCCGGGTTGGGTGCGGACCTCGGCCGTTTGGCCAGCGAGGCCACCGTCCGGCAGGCAACGCTGACCAGCGCAGCGCTCGCCTTCCTGTCGGCGCTGCTTTCGGTGATGCTGTCGCTGGTGCTGACCATGGCGCGGCGGGCACTGGCGCTGAACCGCCGTGCCGGCGCAAAGACACTGCTCGAACGCGCCACCGATACAGGCGCCGGTTTTGTCCTTGTCGTGCCGCCGATCGTCGTCGGCGCTGGCTGGTTCCTGTTGCTGCGCCATGTCGGCGATGCCTTCGCCATCGCCCCGGTCATGGTCGTCACCGTCAATGCGGTGATGGCGATGCCGTTCGCCCTACGCGCCGTGCGTCCCGCCTATGATGCGGCGAGCGAGCGTCACGAACGGCTCTGCGCACAGCTCGGCATTGCGGGCTGGAACCGGCTGATGCTGGTCGACTGGCCGTCGCTGCGGCGACCGCTCGCCACGGCCTTCGCTTTCGCCATGGCGCTGTCGCTCGGCGATCTCGGTGTCATTGCCCTGTTCGGCAGTGATTCCGTGCAGACATTGCCCTACCTTCTTCTGGCACGGATGGGCAGCTACCGCACCGAGGATGCCGCCGGCCTGGCACTGCTGCTCGGCTTCGTCTGTCTCGCGTTGATCGTGGCGGCGCACTGGCTGGGAAGGGAGAAGGTCCGCGATGCGTGAGAGGGCGGCCAACAGGCTCGAAAAGGGCGCGCCGGTGCGGCTAGACAATGTGTCGTTCAGTTATGGCAGCTATGGCGATGCGCCACTTGTCTTCGACGTCGAGTTCGCCACGGCGAAGATCACCGCCATCATGGGTCCGAGCGGTTCGGGCAAGTCGACGCTGCTCAATCTGGTCGCCGGCTTCGAGACCCCACAATCGGGCCGCGTGCTGATCGGCGGGGCCGATGTCAGCGCCGAGCCGGCCTCGGCGCGGCCGGTGTCGATGGTGTTCCAGGAGAACAATCTCTTCGCGCATCTTTCCGTCGAGCAGAATGTCGGGCTCGGCCGCTCGCCCTCCCTGGGACTGACCGAGGCGGACCGCGTCGCGGTCGCCGAGGCGCTTGCGCGCACCGGTCTCGCGGGCAAGGAGAAACGCCTGCCGCGCGAGCTCTCCGGGGGCGAACGCCAGCGCGTCGCACTGGCCCGCGTGCTGGTGCGCGACCGACCGGTGTTGCTGCTCGACGAGCCCTTCGCTTCGCTCGGACCCGCTTTGCGCGACGAGATGCTGGATCTGGTTGCTGCCGTTCATGCCGAACGCGCCATGACGGTGCTATTTGTCACCCACCAGCCCGAGGATGCACGCCGCATCGGCGAGCACATGGTGTTTGTCGACAATGGGTTGGTGGCCGCAACCGGCAAGGCTGATGATTTCTTTACCGGGGCTGGTCCGGAGGCGTTCCGGCGCTATATCGGCGCGGGTGCTGGATATTCCACATCACGCGATGTTGCCCGGAAGCGGACATAATTTACGGTCAAACCGGCTCCAGGCGATGTGGCGTTTGCTTGCCATGACCGGGGGAGTGTGGCTAGGTCGCCCTACCGGTCCGGCACAGGCCGTGATTTGCCTGCAGTATCCGCCGCCCGCCCTAAGGGACGGGCACGGATGCTGCAGCAGTTTGAGATGGCGCATGACACGTTCCGAAGATCGCCCCCGATTTTCGTGGTCATGCGCCGGGACCCGAAAGGAAGCCGTTCTGGCGATCGGCGCTAACACATTGGGAATGAAACCGCTGGCGCGTTTTCTCGCGCTGGCCGGTTTTGCCGTGGCGTTGGCAAGCTGCCAGATGTTCACGCCGCCGGAAGTTCAGGAATCCGGCTTCCAGCCTTCCGACAAGCCGATCACGGTGGACAATGTCGGCGCCAACAACAAGCTCGCCGAATTGGCCAAGGCGCAGCACCCGCGCATCCTGGCGACTTATGGCGGTGAATATTCCGACCCCAAGCTCGAACGCATGGTCGCCAAGGTGGTCGGTAGTTTGACGGTGGTGTCCGCCAACCCGACACAGACCTATCGCATCACCATTTTAAATTCGCCCAACGTCAACGCATTCGCGCTGCCGGGCGGCTATCTCTACATCACCCGCGGCCTCCTGGCGCTGGCCAATGATTCGGCCGAGCTTGCCGCCGTCATCGCGCATGAGATGGGCCACGTCACCGCCAATCACGGCCTGCAGCGCCAGCAACTGGAGGCCGAGGAAGGCCTGGCCACCAAGGTGGTTTCGGACGTGCTCGGCGACAGCCCGACAGCCAAGGCGGCGTTGATCCGTGGCAAGCTGAGGCTGGCGCAATTTTCGCGCAACCAGGAGCTGGAAGCCGACGCCATCGGCATCAAATCGATCGGCGAGGCCGGCTACGATCCTTTCGCCGCAGGCCGCTTCCTTCAATCGATGTCGGCCTATACCGATTTCCGCTCGATCAGCGGCGCCACCGATGCCAGCCTGGATTTCCTGGCCACGCACCCCAACACGCCGCAGCGCATCGATCTGGCGCAGCGCCATGCCCGCCAGTTCGGCGCGCCGGGCGTCGGCACGCGAGACCGCGATTCCTTCCTCGCCGGCATAGACGGCCTGCTCTATGGCGACACACCCGAGGAAGGCTATGTGCGCGGCGAAACCTTCCTGCACCCGGGCCTTGGCGTGTCGTTCACGGTGCCGGACGGCTTCATCATCGACAATTCGGCGGCAGCGGTGACGGCCACCGGCCCCGGCGACATAGCGATCCGTTTCGATGGCGTTTCCATCGACAAGAACCGGGCGCTGACGGACTATATCCGCAGCGGCTGGGTGGCTGGTCTCGTCGACAGCAGCGTCAAGCAGGAAACCATCAACGGCAATGAGGCGGCGACCGCGCATGCCGGCGCCGAAGGCTGGCAGTTCGACATTGCGGTGATCCGCGCCGGCGGCCAGGTCTACCGGCTGCTGACCGCGGCCCCTTCCGCCAGCACGTCGCTGGACACGATCGCCCGCTCGGTCAGCGGCTCGTTCCGGATTTTGAGCGCTGCCGAAAAGACGGCGCTGAAGCCGCTGCACATCCGCGTCGTCACCGTCCAGCCTGGGCAGACGATGGGTTCGCTTTCGGCGCAGATGGTCGGCGTCGACCGCAAGCTCGACCTGTTCCGCGTCCTCAATGCGCTGTCGCCCGGTGCCGCGGTTTCGGCCGGCGACAAGGTCAAGATCGTCACCGACAAGTAGGCGCCGCTGGACGCCTGCCGCCGTTCAGGCGGCAGTCGCGATGAACTCCGGATTCTGCTTCACCAATGCGACCTTGAGCTTTTCCATGGCGCGGGCCTCGATCTGGCGGACGCGTTCCTTGGAGATGCCGAGCGTTTCGCCGAGCGCTTCGAGTGTCGCGCCCTCGTCGTTCAGCCGCCGTTCCTCGATGATCCTCAGTTCCCGTGCATTGAGCGCGCGAAGCGCCTCCCTCAGCCAGAGCGAGCGGCGCGCGACATCGATCTTGTCGCCGACGATCTCGTCGGGCAGCGGATCGTCCGAAATCAGGAAATCCATGCGCTCGGTCGAACCCGCATCGTCGGCAATAGGCATGTTGAGCGAGGAATCGGGCGCCGAGAGCCGCGAATCCATCATCGCCACATCGGCTTCGGAGACGCCAAGCGCCTCCGACACCTCGCGATAGAGCGTGGCGTTGGAGAGCGGCTCCGTGCCATTCGCCAACCGCGCGCGCAGGCGTCGCAAATTGAAGAACAGCGCCTTCTGGGCCGAGCTGGTGCCACCACGCACGATAGACCAGTTGCGCAGGATATAGTCCTGCATCGAGGCGCGAATCCACCATGTCGCATAGGTCGAGAACCGCACCTCGCGCTCCGGCTCGAAGCGGGCGGCGGCCTCGAGCAGTCCGACATGACCCTCCTGAACCAGGTCGCCGAGCGGCAGGCCGTAATGGCGGAATTTGGAGGCCATGGAAATGACCAGCCGCATATGGGCGACGGTGATGCTGTGCAGCGCGTTCTGGTCGTTGTCCTCTTTCCAGAGCAATGCAAGCCGATGCTCTTCGTCACGCTCGAGGTAGGGAGCCTTCATTGCCGCGCGGACCATGATCCGTCCTGCCGTGTCTTCCATCATGAGGCGCTCCCTGGGTGGTGCGGATGACTTTGCAAACTTGGCTGGCGCCCGGGTTGAAATGGCGGCGTCGTGCCCTACAACAGCCAGAACTGCCATGCGCGGGAAAGGTTCCGCGACCGTGGCGGCGGGATTGTGTTGCCTGAAGGATTCCCAGGACGGTTCGTGATGGCTGCGATGACGAGCAGAAAGTTCCAGTTGGAGAACTGGGTTTCATAAATCGGTTGTTTTTGAAATTCTGTTCCTTATTTTTTCGGCTTGCATCTGTCAGTTTCCAGCGCTCACAAATATGCCGGCCAGCCGGCCAAGGACGGGATCACAGAAAAATGAAATGGCTCAAGTCGCTCATTATCGCCGGAACGCTGCAGGCCCTGGCTGTCACTGCAGGCCATGCCGGCGCCAATCTCGACCAGATCAAGCACGCCGGTGTCATCAAGGTCGGCACGGAAGGCACCTATGCGCCGTTCACCTACCATGACACGTCCGGTGCACTGGTCGGCTTCGACGTCGAAATCGCCAAGGCGATCGCCGACAAGCTTGGCGTCAAGGCCGAGTTCCTCGAAGGCAAGTGGGATGGACTGATCGCCGGCCTCGACGCCAATCGCTACGATGCCGTTATCAATCAGGTCGGCATCACCGACGCCCGCAAGGCAAAGTACGACTTCTCCGATCCCTACATCGCCTCCAAGGCGGTGCTGATCGTGCGCGGCGACAACACCGACATCAAGAGCTTCGCCGATCTCAAGGGCAAGAAGTCGGCGCAGTCGCTGACCTCGAATTTCGGCAAGCTGGCCGAAACGAACGGCGCCGAACTGGTCGGCACCGATGGCTTCGACCAGTCGATCCAGCTGCTTCTGACCGGCCGCGCCGACGCCACGATCAATGACAGTCTGTCGTTCCTCGACTTCAAGAAGCACAAGCCCGACGCCAATGTGAGGATCGCCGCGCAAGAGGAAAACGCCGACTATTCCGGCGTCATCGTGCGCAAGGGCGACCCGGAGCTGGTCGCCGCTATCAACAAGGCGCTGGCCGATATCAAGGCCGACGGCACCTACAAGAAGATCTCCGACACCTATTTCGGCCAGGACGTTTCGAAGTAATCCGGGAGGCGGGCCGGTCCGCCGCCCATGAGACTATCGAGCGGCGAGCCGTCTTTGACGGCCCGCCGCTTTTGTCGTGATATGGCCGACGCATTCTTGCTTTGACCAAGCTGCTTCGACCAATCTGGAGGGTCTTACGTGCCGCACTGGCTGCAACTGATGCTGGAGTCGCTGCCTTCGCTCCTGTGGGCGGCGCTGATCTTCACCGTGCCGCTGACGCTATTGTCCTTTGCTCTCGGCTTGACGGTCGGCCTGGGTGCTGCACTCGCCCGGCTGTTCGGCCCCAAGCCGCTGGTCGCGCTGGTGCGCTTCTATGTCTGGATCTTCCGCGGTACGCCGCTCCTGGTGCAGCTGTTCCTCATCTTCTACGGCCTGCCGTCGGTCGGGATCCTGCTCGACGCCTTCACGGCGGCGCTGATCGGCTTTACCTTGAACATCGGCGCCTACACGTCGGAAATCATCCGCGCGGCCATAGGCTCGGTGCCGAAAGGCCAGTGGGAAGCCGCCTATTCGATCGGCATGACCTGGGGCCAGGCGATGCGGCGCACCATTCTGCCGCAAGCCGGCCGGGTCGCGGTGCCGCCGCTCTCCAACACCTTTATCTCGCTGGTCAAGGACACGTCGCTGGCCGCCGCCATCACCGTGCCGGAGATGTTCCAGGCGGCGCAGCGCATCGTCGCCACCACCTATGAGCCGCTGATCCTCTATGTCGAGGCGGCGATCCTTTATCTGGCGCTGAGTTCGGTGCTGTCGGCCTTGCAGACGCGGCTGGAGATCCGGCTCAACCGCTATGGCGGCTTCCTGGAGGCACGCTCATGATAGGCCTCAGCAACATCGAAAAGCGCTTCGGCGACAATCTCGTGTTGAAGGGCGTGACGGTCACCATTGCCGAAGGCAGCGTCACGGCGCTGGTCGGACCTTCGGGCGGGGGGAAGAGCACCCTGCTGCGCTGCATCAACCTCCTGGAAATCCCGACCTCGGGCACGGTGCGGATCGGCGACGAGACGCTCGAATTCCACCTCGGCGGCAGGGTTCCGGCCAGGGATATCCAGCGCCTGCGGCTGCAGACCGGCATGGTGTTTCAGAATTTTCAACTGTTTCCGCATCGCACCGCGATCGAGAATGTCATGGAAGGGCTGGTGACGGTGCTGAGATGGCCGCCTGAGAGGGCACGCGAGCGGGCGCTGGCTTTGCTGGAGAAGGTGGGGATGGCGCACAAGGCCGACGCTTGGCCAGCGACCTTGTCGGGCGGCCAGCAGCAGCGCGTGGCGATCGCCCGCGCGTTGGCGCCGTCACCGAAAGTGCTGCTCTGCGACGAGCCGACTTCGGCGCTCGACCCGGAGCTGGCGCAAGAGGTGGTCGACGTGCTCGGCAAGCTCGCCAGCGAAGGCACGACCATGGTGATGGCGACGCATGATCTGCGCCTCGCCTCCAAGATCGCCCAGGAAGTGGTGTTCCTCGATGCCGGTCTCGTCGTCGAGAAGGGACCGGCCGCGGTGCTGTTCAACAATCCGGAGCAGCAACGGACCAAGCGCTTCATTGCGACGCTGAAGCAGGAGGCTGAGAAGGAAGGCGGCGGCGCGTAAGCGCGCGGCCCAGAGTGTGTTGAATTCGGGTGATGGCCCCAGCCGCGGCTTTTCATTTGCAGGTTCAGATATGATGGCTGACGAGCGCCACGCCAAGTCCGATGAGGATCGAACCGCATGTCTTGGGGATCACCCATCCGGCGCCGCCGCCAGTGAACCGGCCAACGGCGAGCGAGGCGATGCCGACCGCCGCCAGGTCGGCCATCGAGAAGATGAGATTGACGACGATGCCGAGGATGAGGAATTGCAACCCTACGGCAATGGCGGCTGACGGGTCCACGAACTGCGGCAGGAAGGTCAGGAAGAACAGTGCCGTCTTGGGATTGAGGATCTCGACGACCATGCTGTCGCGAAATGTGTTCGGCGCCGGCCTGGCACCGTCCTCGCCCATCCGGTTCCAGCCCAGGAACATGGCAAGGCCCAACGAAATAAGATATATGGCGCCCGCCAATCGGATCATCGAGAAAGCGACCGGCGCGTGTTCCATCAGTGCGGCGAGCCCGACCGCCGCGGCCAGGATGTGCACGTAACAGCCGAGATGAACACCCAGTGCCGCCATCAATCCCGCCTGACGGCCATGGGCCAGCGTTTGCGCGGTCATGTAGAGAATCGCCGGCCCTGGCATGCAGGCGAAGGCGAGCGTTGCGAGGGCGAACGGAATCCAAAGATCCAGCGACGGCATGACGGCTCCTCCCATGTGATCAAGCCGTGGGAGGAGTAGGCTGGGGGTCAGGCCGAAAACATACGGCAGATGCCGTATTTGGATCGTGATCGGGCTTGGCTAATCTGCCGATGGTTAAGGGGACGTTGCGGGGTTGCCCATCGTCGCGGCTGTGATGTCAGCCGGCGGGCAATCCCAGACGAACCGCGTAGACGGTTAGTTCGGCGGTGTTGTGGAGATTGAGCTTGCCCATCAGGTTTTCGCGATGCTTGCGAGCGGTCGGCAGGCTGATCCCCAACCGTTCGGCGATGTCGCGCGTGATCATGCCTTGCGCCACCAGTTGAAGGATCTGCCGTTCGCGCCGCGTCAGCGGCACCGGGGAGAGGATTTCCTGTGCGGCTATCGGCTCGCTGCCCCTGCCCATATCGCTGACGGCGAAGCGAACGGTTTTCGCCAGATAGGTGCCTCCGTTCTTGACCGCTTCGATGGCGACGCCAAGTTCCTCGGGATCGCCGTCCTTGGTCAGGTAGGCGTTGGCGCCGGCACTGAGCGCGGCGCGCACCGTCCTCGGCTCGATATTGGCCGTCAGCACCACGATCCGCAGGCGTGGCGCCAAGGTCCTGATGGTGGCGATGAACTGCATCCCGGCGACACCTGGCATGCCGAGGTCGAGGATCAAAAGGTCGGCGCGCGTGCTTCGCAGCTGGCCAAGCAGCGCCTCGCCATCCGCAGCCTCGGCGACGACCGAGACATTGTCCATTGCCGAGATGAGCAGCTTCAGCCCCTCGCGCACGATGGCATGGTCGTCGGCGAGTATGGCGGTGAGCGGGCGATTCATCACGGCACCATCCAGGACTGCAGCGGCGTATATGGATCAATCGCCAATCTATGCGAAACAGGTTGCCGGTAGATCAACGGTACCGGGGAAGACCGCCCGGAGAATACTTGGGGCAATTGGAGGGCTTCGATGCAGGAAGACAAGATACGCCAGGCCCTGATCGAACTCCTGTATCGCAATTCCTACGGCGTGGTCATCTCCAACATCGTGATCTAGATGGCGGCGGTCTATGTGCTGAGAACGGCCGTTTCCACCAATTGGCTGATCGGCTGGCTAGCGGCGCTGTATCTGCTGACGGCTATCCGGGTGCTGGCGTCGCGCCGGTTTTTCAGCCGCGCCCGGGATCGCCACTCGATCTTGCGCTGGGCATGGCTGGCTACGGCGTTTTCCTGCATGTCGGGCCTTCTGTGGGGTGTGCTTGGCTGGGTCGGCTTCATGCCCGAGGCGCCGATCGTGCTGTCCTTCACGGTCATTGTCCTGACTGGTCTCGTCTGCGGCACGGTGCCGTCTCTGTCGGCCTTTCCACCGGCGCTGGTTGGTTCCATCCTGGCAACGGTGGTGCCGGTCGCTCTTCGCTGCCTGACCACCCAAAGCGATATTTCCGGCGCCTTCCTGTTCCTGCTCGCATCGCTGGTGGCGATCAATTTCTACTACTGCCGTATCACCTACCGCATGCTGCGCGAAACCGTCAGCCTGCGATTGGAGAACGAAACGCTGGTCGAGCATCTGCAAGAGGAACGCGACAGGGCGCAAACCGCCGACCGTGCCAAGACGCGTTTTCTGGCGGCGGCGAGTCACGATCTGCGCCAACCGATCCATGCCCTGAGCCTGCTGGTCTCGACGCTTGCCGTTTTGGGGCAGCGCGGCGACGTACCCTCCGGCGAGGCGCGCGACCTGGCCAGCCGAGCGAAATCGGTTGTCAGCAACTTCAGTGGGCTGCTCAACGCTTTGCTCGATATCTCCCGGCTCGATGCGGGCATCGTCACGGTCGCGAGCGAGGCGGTGCCGCTGCGCGACCTCTTTGGTGATCTTCGCAATGAATTCGCCGCCGAGGCGAAACAGCGCGGACTTAGGTGGCGCGTGGTCGACAGCGGCCTCTACGTCGACAGCGACCCGATGATGCTGAAGCGCATTCTCAACAACCTGGTGTCGAATGCCTTTCGCTACACCAAGCAAGGTGGTGTCCTGCTGGGCTGTCGCCGGCGCGGCGCATGTGTGGAGATACAGGTCCTGGACAGCGGCCCCGGCATCCCCGCCGATCAGCAGGGGATGGTCTTCGAGGAGTTCGTGCAGTTGCAGAACCCGGCGCGGGACCGCACGCAAGGCCTGGGACTCGGGCTCGCCATCGTTCGCCGCACCGCCGAACTGTTGGGCACCCCCTGAAATTGGCTTCGACATCCGGACGCGGTTCCCTGTTTTCCATCACCGTCGCGAAGGCCGGCGCGGTGCAAGCTCGCTTAGCGGTCGACACGACATCGCCGGTCAGCAGTGCCGCGGGCATCATCGTGGTCGAGGACGAGGGCGATGTTCTCGATGCCATGGTGCGCTTGCTCAGCCTGGAGGGACATCGTGTCTATCCCGGCCGCTCCGCCGGAGAGGCGCGGAAGGCCCATGCGGCGGCGCTGGCTGCCGGCGATGCGCCGGTCGACCTGATCATCGCAGACTACCGTCTCGAGAATGATACCACCGGCACCGACGCGATCCGTGCGCTTCACGCCCATATCGGCCGCGTTGTCCCGACCATCATCATCACCGGCGATACCTCGCCTTCGCGCCTCAAGGAGATCAGCGCCAGCGGCAGCCGCATCCTGCACAAGCCGATCGCCGACGAGGAATTGCGCGAAACCATTGCTGCGGTCTGCTTTGCTGGCAAGGCGACAAGTGGGGACAAACGTTAACCGAAAACGCGCGCTGGACGGCCCGGAGCGCGCCAGCAAGCCGCGATGCAGCACGCTGGTGCGCAGTACATCATCAACATCGAAGCCGCCGCCCGAAAGCAAAAGAGGCCCCGGTCAAACCGGAGCCTCCAATCGTTTCAGGCAGGATCTCTCGAATCAAAGGCGAGAAGGATCAGGCAGCTTCTTCCTGCTCGGCCTCTTCGTTGTCAGCCTTGGCGCCACGCTTAGGGCCCTTGTTGAGGTTGACCTCGATCAAGCGCACGGCTTCGGTTTCCGACATGCGGTTGACGGCCGCGATCTCGCGGGCCATGCGGTCGAGCGCCGCCTCATAGAGCTGGCGCTCGGAATAGGACTGCTCCGGCTGGTTGTCGGCACGGTAGAGGTCGCGCACGACTTCCGAGATCGAGATCAGGTCGCCCGAATTGATCTTCGCATCATATTCCTGGGCACGGCGCGACCACATGGTGCGCTTGACGCGGGCGCGGCCCTGCACGACCTTCAGCGCGCGCTCGACATAATCCTCTTCCGACAGCTTGCGCATGCCGATGGAGGTCGCCTTGGCGACCGGCACCTTCAGGCGCATCTTGTCCTTCGAAAAGTCGATGACGAACAGTTCCAGCTTGTGTCCAGCAACTTCCTGCTCGTCGATCGAGACGATCTGGCCGACGCCGTGCGCCGGGTAGACGATGTACTCGCCGGTCTTGAAACCGTGACGCGCAGCGGTGGACTTCTTCTGCGGGGTGATCGTTGCCATTACGCCCTGAACTCCTTGTTGTGGCACCGGCGTCCTGCCGGTCCGAACTCGCGCGATCGGGGAAGCCGATCGTTAGCCGCACAACAGATGAACCCATCGGAAAAGCCGGACCGGCAAACGCGACATTGCGACCGCCTGGCCCAGATCGCTCTGGTCCGAATGGGATTTTCACCTTTCAGTGATTTGGGGCGTCTGCGCCATAAATCGACGTTGTGTCACCGGCATGTTTCGCTGATGTAACACAAAAAGTCGGAAGAATCAAGGTTTTGCTGCACAAGCGAAGGCCACAGGCCAGCGCCGCCTGTCAAGCCGGTTAATGCGACGTGCCTCTTACCCAGCGTAATACCGGCCTTTGCGGCCGTGTTGTCAATCGCCTTCGCCGGGCTCTGCCGAGAAGTATTTCTCGAACTTGCCGGCCTCGCCGTCGAAGGATTTGGCGTCGGCCGGCGGTTCCTTCTTGGCGGTGATGTTGGGCCATTTGTCGGCGTATTCGGTGTTGACCTGCAGCCATTTGTCGAGGCCGGGTTCGGTGTCAGGCTTGATCGCGTCGGCCGGGCATTCCGGCTCGCAAACGCCGCAGTCGATGCACTCGTCGGGATGGATGACGAGCATGTTCTCGCCTTCGTAGAAACAGTCGACCGGACAGACTTCGATGCAGTCCATGTATTTGCATTTGATGCAATTGTCGGTCACGACATAGGTCATCGGTCGGCTCCGGGACGTCCCATTTTGTTGGGCTTTTTCCGTCAGGTAACGCCTTTGTCGACCGCTTGCAAGGGTAGCCATTGCGGACGGTGCCGGTGTTTCCGGAATGGAATTCCAGACTGAAGGCCCGGCGGAAGTCAGTCATGTCCCGCAGAGCGTCTGTTTGCCGGGCTCAGTTCTCGCCTCAGGCGTGCCGTTGTCCCAAAACCGCTGCGTGTTTTTGGACGCCAGGCATCAGTCTTCGCCGAGCAATCGGTCGGTCTGGCGACGTTCCTTCTTGGTCGGGCGGCCGCTGCCGGCCTCGCGCAGCCCCGGAATTGCATCGGGAGGGGCTTCGCCCTTCGGTGCGGGCGGTGGCGACATGTCCTCGTAAAGCGTACGGGCCTCCTCGGCCGGGCCGCGCCGCGTACCGGCGCCGAGCACCTTCCAGATGAAGATGCGGCGCTCGAGCGTGATGGTCAGGACGTCGCCTGGCTTGACCTGATCGGAGGCCTGCGCTGCTTTGTCGCGATTGATGCGGACGCGGCCGGCGACGACCAGTTTTGCCGCCAGCGAGCGCGATTTCACGGCGCGTGAGAAGAACAGCCATTTGTCGATGCGCTGGCGGCCTTCGGCAACCATCGAAGCGAGCCGGGTTCTACTTCTTCAACTGGTCGCGCAATGCGGCGAGCTTGGCGAAGGGCGAATCCGGGTCGAAGCGCACCGGGCGCTCCTCGCGCGGCTTGGGCTGGAAGGCCGGCTTGCCGCCTTGCGGACCACCTTTGGCATCCGGCCTGCCACCCTTCCAGTCGGGACGGCCCTCACGGCGGTCGGGACGCTCGCCTTGCGGCCTGCCGTCACGCCGCTGTTCGCCTTCGGCCTGCGGCTTGGGTTTGAATTTCGAGCGGTCGAAGCGCGGCTTGCCGGCTCCATCGCGCCGGCCTTCATGGGCAGGCCGTTCTCCGGGTGCAGCTACGGCCGGTGCGCCGGCGGTATCCACGGGTGCATCGCTTCGACCGCGCGCTTGTCCGTTGCGTGGGCGATTGTTCCTTCGGTTGTCGTCGCGGTTGCGCGGACGCTGTTCGAACCGGCCCTGACGCCACAACAGGATGGGTTTTGGCGCTTCGGCTTCCGGAGCGGGTTCGCCAGCGGCTGCTTCAGTCACCGCCACAGGTTCGTCCGGCGCGGCGTCCGTTGCCGGCGCGGCATTTGACACCAACTCGGCCGTTGCGGCTTCTTCTGCCGCTGCAACTTCGATCTCGGCAGTCTCAGTCTCTGCCTGCGGTTCAATCGGCGCCGGTTCGGCGACGTCGGGCGCAGCCTCGGCTACAGGCGCTTCGTCTTGCACGGTTTCGACAGGAGCGTCCGCCTGTTCTTCCACGGCAGGCGCAGCAGGTTCAGCCGCGGCGTCGGGGGTGATTTCGGCGGGAATTTCGGCCGCGGTTTCCGAAACGGCCACTGCGTCCGATGCCGGCTCCGACCCTTCGATTGCTGCCTCTGCTGCGGCATCCGTTGCCGCGGCTTCCGCCGCTTCGGCCTGCTCGGCTCGTGCAGCTTCTTCCGTCGCAAGCTTCGCCACCGCCGCTTCGCGCGCGGCATTGTCCTGTGCTTCGAGCCGCGCCTTGACCTCGACGGCCGGCTTCGGCTCGGCACGATAGCCGAGACCCTTGAGGATTTCTTCCATGTCGTCGGCGGTGGCGCCGAGGATCGACATCATCGGCGGCGTCACCATGAAGGACTGGCCGTCATAGGCGCCGTCCGGGCGCTGACCGAGGCCGGGCTTCCAGTTGGTCGCCGGACGGATCAGATCCGCCAGCCGTTCCAGTATGTCGATGCGCACGGCGCGACGGCCGAGATTGCGGTAGCCGGCAAGCTTGTAGAACGTCTTGTCGAAAGCAGGGTCGATCACCACCGAGGTGCGACCCGAGGCGAGCGCATGGACCACGTCGCCAAAGCCCGGCTTGTCCTTGCCGTCGTTCTTCAGCGCCCACAGCAATGTCACCAGCCCGGCAGGCGCCGGCTTGATCAGCGCCGGCACGAAGACATGGTAGGCGCCGAAGCGCACGCCAAGCCGGCGAAGGGCGGCGCGGCCTTCCTGGTCGAGCGACTTCATCTCCTCGGCGATGTCGCGGCGGTTGATGAGGCCGAAATTCTCGACCAGCTGGAAGGCGATGCCGCGGCCGATGCCAGAAATCTGGTCGGCGTTCCTGAGGTCGACCAGCGGCTTCAGCAGCGACTCGATCTGGAAATTGACGAATCGCTCTGCACGCGCGGCGACCTTGTCGCGCGCCGGGCCGGTCAGCTGTTCGTCGGCCAGCAGCACCAGGCGCGGCTTCAGCGCGTCTTCGCCTGATACCAGCGTGCCGATCGGCGCGCCGATCCAGCGCAGCGTACCATCCGAGCCAAGCGCGATGTCGCCATTGGCCGAGGCGCCGAAGCGTTCGGCGCGCGCTTCGAACTCGGCGGCCAGCGCCTTCTGGGCGGCGGTGCGCACCGCCTTGGCGTCTTCGCCGCCGGCGGTCTGGTCGGCGGTGAAGCGGAACCCTTGCAACTCGCCGACATGGTGGCCTTCGACAAGGACGGTTCCGGTAGGACTAATTTCGGCTTCGGGCATGGTATTTTCTCTAAGGCGCCGCATGAGGACGGAAGTCCTGCGGTCTACGAAGCGTTTCGTCAACCGCTCATGCAGCGCATCCGACAATCTGTCTTCGATTTCGCGCGTCTTTTCCTGCCAGTGTGCCTGATCGGCCAGCCAGCCGGGCCGGTTCGACACGAATGTCCAGGTGCGGATCTGGGCAATGCGATGCGACAGCGTGTCGATATCGCCCT
Source organism: Mesorhizobium sp. M0243 (assembly GCF_040321775.1). Lineage (NCBI taxonomy): Bacteria > Pseudomonadati > Pseudomonadota > Alphaproteobacteria > Hyphomicrobiales > Phyllobacteriaceae > Mesorhizobium > Mesorhizobium sp. M0243. The sequence continues at coordinate 29,948 of NZ_JAMYSF010000036.1, forward strand.
CGGTGGTATCGGCGCGGCGCACCTGCTCGGCCATGTAATTCTCGTCGACATGGCCGTAGCGTGCGAGGTCCGTGTAAATGGAAGCGATGAGGTCGGCATGCTGCGCCGGCGCGATCCTGCGGTAGTCGGGCAGCGCGCAGGCTTCCCACAGCAGCGCCACGCGCTTGGCATTGGTGGTGAGTGCGCGAATGTCCTCGTCGCGCGATAGATGCTCGAGCGCCTGTGCATCGACGGCAGGCAATGCCCGCGTCAGTCCCTCGACGGGGGCGTTGGTCTCGATCGAGCGCTTCAGCGCGTCGAGGCTGGCAAAGTCGAAATGCGCGGTGCGCCACTGCAGCACCTTCACCGGATCGAAATCGTGGCCTTCGATCTTCTTGATCAGCTCTTCGTCCAGCGGGTCGACCTGGCCGGTGACACCGAACGTACCGTCACGCAGATGCCGGCCGGCGCGGCCGGCGATCTGGCCGAGCTCGGCCGCGGTCAGGTTGCGATACTGGAAGCCGTCGAACTTGCGGTTCTGGGCGAAGGCGACGTGGTCGAGATCGAGGTTGAGACCCATGCCGATGGCATCGGTGGCGATGAGATAATCGACATCGCCGGACTGGAACAGCGCCACCTGGGCGTTGCGGGTGCGCGGCGAGAGCGCGCCGAGCACAACGGCGGCACCGCCCTGCTGGCGGCGGATCAGCTCGGCGATGGCGTAGACCTCGTCGGCCGAGAAGGCGACGATCGCCGTGCGCCGCGGCAGGCGGGTCAGCTTCTTGGAGCCGGCATAGGCAAGATGCGACAGCCTCGGCCGCGTCACCACCGAGACACCCCTCAGCAGGCGCTGCAGAATGCCATGCATGGTGGCTGCACCGAGCAGCAGCGTTTCCTGGCGGCCGCGCAGATGCAGGATGCGGTCGGTGAAGATGTGGCCACGCTCGAGGTCGCCGGCGAGCTGCACTTCGTCGATGGCGACGAAGGCGGCGTCGGTCTCGCGCGGCATGGCCTCGACAGTGCAGACCGAATATCTGGCGCCCGGCGGCTGGATCTTTTCCTCGCCGGTGATCAGCGCCACTTTGTGGGCGCCGACCTTTTCGCAGACACGGGCGTAGACCTCGCGCGCCAGCAGCCTGAGCGGCAGGCCGATGATACCACTCTCATGCGCCACCATGCGCTCGATTGCGAGATGGGTCTTGCCGGTGTTGGTCGGCCCGAGCACGGCGGTCACGTCGCGGCCCGACAGGATCAGCGGCTCGGTGTGTTTGGGCTGGATGTTCATCAACCTAGAATAAGGCTTCTGGGACCTGGAAATAAGGCTTCTTGGCCTCTGGTTGTCGGGAGCGTGCCTCAAATGGCGCGTATGACAGGCGACACATAGGGATTTCGGGCGCGAAGCGAAAGCGGAATGTTCCGTCGGCGGCGAGAAGGTGGTTTTGTCAAGCTTTCAATCGGCTGCGGATTAACGGATAGAACGAGTCTGGAACGAATCGGCGACGAATCAGTGACTCCTGCAGATTCAGCTTTTGTTCACGGCTACATGTGGATTTCGCGACCGCGAGTCGCACCACATGCTGAATCGCTGAACTGGCCCGTTTGATGCTAAGAGGGCGTTGCCGTTAACCTTTGCCTGGAAACAATCACGGTGGCTTGGCGCGCCTCGACCAACATTATGAAATTGTTGATCTTTCTTAACCTGCGTTAAGCAGTTGGGCAGGCGATTCCGGCTGTCGTCGTTAACGTTCAGCTCATAGCCGGAACGAATCGGCGACGAATCGGCGATGGCGTAATTTTCCCGATTTGTTCACCTCAATATCTTGTGTTGTGAACAGTTTATCCACCGAGAATCCACAGGTTGCCAGGGAGCTTTTGCACAGGGCTGCTGCCGGCTGTTAACCTTCGCGTGCCGAATTGGGTCAGCTACGGTCGCGAGCACGTCAAAGGGACCGTGCCGGAAACGGGCCGGTGTGCCGGCCCGTCGATCTCCTACATCGCCACGTCGTCAGGCGAAGTATTGGCCACCGTTGGCCGTGATGGTCGAGCCGGTGATGAAGCCGGCATCTTCGGATGCGAGGAAGACTACGCAGCGCGCGATCTCTTCCGGTTCGCCGAGGCGACCGACGGGGATTTGCGGGATGATGCGGTCGTTGAGCACCCTCTCGTCGATCGCCTTGACCATCTCGGTGGCGATGTAGCCAGGGCAGATGACGTTGACGGTGATGCCCGCGCGGGCTCCCTCTTGAGCGAGGGCTTTGCTGAAACCGATGTCGCCAGCCTTCGCGGCGGAATAGTTGACCTGGCCGGCCTGGCCTTTCTGGCCGTTGATCGACGAGATGGTGATGACGCGGCCGAACTTGCGGTCGCGCATGCCGCTCCACAGCGGATGCGTCATGTTGAAGACGCCGGACAGGTTGGTGTCGATGACCTCTTTCCACTGCTCGCGCGTGATCTTGTGGAACATGGCGTCGCGGGTGATGCCGGCATTGTTGACCAGCACCGAGACCGGGCCGAGATCGGCCTCGACCTGCTTGATGCCGGCCGCGCAGGAATCATAGTCGGCGACCGACCATTTGTAGACCGGAATGCCGGTCTCGGCCTTGAATTTCGCCGCTGCGGCGTCATTGCCGGCGTAGTTCGCGGCAACCGAATAGCCGACGGTCTTCAATGCGATCGAGATCGCCGCCCCGATGCCGCGCGATCCGCCTGTGACGATTGCTACCTTGGTCATGCATTTCCCCTTTTTTTGATACCGCCCTGTTGTCGGGCTTGGCAGGCACTGGATACAGAACGGGCGGCTCGCGCCGCCCGGTTAGTGAGTTCTTCAGAGTGCTTCGATACACATGGCGACGCCCATGCCGCCGCCGATGCACAGGGTAGCGAGACCCTTCTTGGCGCCGCGCCGGCGCATCTCGAAGACCAGCGTGTTGAAGACACGGGCGCCGGAAGCACCGATCGGGTGGCCGATGGCGATGGCGCCGCCATTGACGTTGACGATCGAGGGGTCCCAGCCCATGTCCTTGTTGACGGCGCAGGCCTGCGCGGCAAAGGCCTCGTTGGCCTCGACCAGGTCGAGATCGCCGACCGACCAGCCGGCCTTTTCCAAGGCCTTGCGCGATGCTGGGATCGGGCCGGTGCCCATGATCTGCGGATCGACGCCGGCGGTTGCCCAGGACACGATGCGTGCCAGCGGGGTGATGCCGCGCCTCACCGCTTCCGCCTCGCTCATCAGCAGCGCGCCGGCGGCACCGTCATTGATGCCGGAGGCGTTGGCGGCGGTCACCGTGCCGTCCTTGTCAAAGGCCGGCTTCAGCTTGGTCATGGCGTCGAGCGTGGCGCCATGGCGGATGTATTCGTCCTGGTCGACAATGGTGTCGCCCTTCTTGCCCTTGAGTGTGACGGCGACGATCTCGTCCTTGAACTTGCCGGCCTTTTGCGCGGCCTCGGCCTTGTTCTGCGAAGCCAGCGCAAACTGATCCTGGTCTTCGCGGGTGATCTGGAACTGACGTGCCACGTTTTCGGCGGTGTTGCCCATGTGATAACCGTTGAAGGCATCCCACAGCCCGTCCTTGATCATGGTGTCGATCAACTTGAAGTCGCCCATCTTGACGCCGGCGCGCAGGTGCTGGGCATGGGTCGAAAGCGACATCGATTCCTGGCCGCCGGCGACGATGACCTTGGCATCGCCGGTGGCGATCTGCTGCATGCCGAGCGCAATGGCACGCAGGCCCGAGCCGCAAACCTGATTGAGGCCCCAGGCTGTGGTTTCCTTGGGCAAGCCAGCATTGATCGATGCCTGGCGGGCCGGGTTCTGGCCTTGCGCGGCGGTCAGCACCTGGCCGAGGATGACCTCGTCGACCTCGCCTGGTTCGACACCGGCACGTGACAGCAATTCCCTGATGACAACGGCACCGAGCTCATGCGCCGGGGTGGCGGCAAAGGCGCCGTTGAAGGAGCCGACCGGCGTGCGCGCCGCGCTGGCAATGACGATGGAAGCGGACATTTTCTTCTCCAGACTTCAAGGGTGTCGTTCTGTCGTTAGGGACTTTTCTTGCCCTTTCCCAACCCCAAGTCAAACCGGAAATAGGCAGGGCGCCCATGCGCCGCAAGCAGGTCGTGCCTTGCCATGGCGGCCATTCGTCCATTGCTGCGCAGCATATTTTGCCTGCTATGCAGCATTTAGTGATCCCGCACTGCACAAACTGCTTGGAATTGTGAAGCTTTTGCGCATATCCTCAAAAAAAAGGCACAATCGTTATCGGCGGCTTGCTCAGAGGCGCGCCGGTGTCCCCGGGAGGATGTAGATGGCCGCTAAAGACGATCCGATCATCATCAAGAAATACGCCAATCGCCGCCTCTACAACACCGGCACCAGCACCTATGTGACGCTCGAGGACCTCGCCGAGATGGTCAAGAAGGGCGAGGAGTTCACCGTCCAGGACGCCAAGACCGGCGACGACATCACGCATCCGGTGCTGACCCAGATCATCTTCGAACTGGAGAACAAGGACGGGCAAAACATGCTGCCGATCCCGTTCCTGCGCCAGCTCATCGCTTATTACGGCGACCAGATGCAGATGATCGTGCCGAGCTTCCTCGAACAGTCGATGCTCGCCTTTTCCAAGGAGCAGGAGCGCTTTCGCGAGCAGATGAAGGGGGCGATCGGCAAGTCGCCGCTCGACATGATGAAGATCACTACGCCGATCAAGGCGCTGGAGGAACAGACACGCCGCAACATGGAAATGTTCCAGAATGCGATGCGGCTGTTCACGCCGTTCCCGCCCGCTGGCTCTACGCCGGCGGCTGCGCCAACGCCCGAGCCGGCCAGGAAGGAAACGGCTGACAAGCCCGACGACCTTCAGGAGCTGAAGGACCAGATCGCGGCCATGCAGCGCAAACTCGACACGATGTCGTGAGCGCCTGGCGCTCTCGCGATCTTACGGCAGTATTCCCTCGTAGCGGCCGCGCGGCCGGATAAGGCCTCCGCCTGTTATCTGTTCGACCGTGTGCGCTGCCCAGCCGACGCTGCGTGCGAGCGCAAACAGGCGGAACGGCGTATCGCGCGGCAAGCCAAGACTGCGCGTCAGCGCGGCCAGCCCAAAGTCGATGTTGGGAAGCGCGCCGGTCGCCGCAAAGGCAGCGTCGCGCAGCGACGATAGTGTGCCGTCAACCTCGATCACCGACAGAAGCGCTGCCCCTCGGGGGTCGCCGTCGGGATAGAGCTGATGACCGAACCCCGGCAGCGGCCGGTCATGGCTGAGCCAGCGCCGAATCGCCGCATCGGCGCCATGCCGCGCAGCATCCTCGGCCAGTTGCATCACCGCCTCGCCGGCGCCGCCATGGCGAGGGCCTGACAGCGTCGCGAGCCCCGCCAGCAGGCAAGCGGCCAGCGGCGCGCCGGTGGAGGCTGCGACGCGCGCGGCGAAGGTCGATGCATTCAGCTCATGATCGGCAAGCAGGACAAGCGCGCGGCGGATCGCATCTGCGCCGCCGGCATCCACCGACCAGTCCTGCGCAAGCCGCTGATGGACCGGATCCGGCCCCGCCGGTGCGCCCAGCGCGGCGGCCAGCACGCCGACCGTGTGCGCGGCGTCGGCATGCAGCGAGGCGGCGCTGCGCCCAAGCGATGGGCGCCCCTGGCCGGCAAGCACGGCAAGTCGCGCAAAGGCCGCAGCCCGGCCAGCTTGATGGGGTGCGTCCGGCAATGGTGCTTCGAAAGCCACCGGTTCCGGCAGAGCCCAGAGAACGGCGGCGGCTTCTTCCAGTGTGGCGTGCCCGGAGAGCACCGCGGCGTCCTGCCCGCGATAGATGAGCCGACCGTGCGAGACGGTCGAGATCGCCGTTGCGATCGAGGGCTCGCCCCAGGCAATGGCGCTTTCAGCGATGGCTGATGGGCTCCGTCCGCGCGCCCTCCGCGTTGCCAGCGCTTCTATATCGTCGGCACGATACTGGCTGCGGCGCGGATCGGCGCGGTCGGGCCGCATGCCGATGCGCCCACGGCTGACATAGGCGTACAGCGTCTGCGCCCGCACCTTGAGCCTCTCCAGCGCTTCTTCTCTGGACAACCACTCCGACATATCGAACCCAAATATTGATTCTATTGATCAAGATTGATGGAAACGTTGCCCATCTCTATCTCCGATCTGGAAATGCTTCAAGGAGACAGGCTATGGCGAATGGGCTCGATGACGTGGTGGCGGCGGAAACCGTGCTTTCCGATGTGGATGGTCTTGGCGGCCGGCTGACGATCCGAGGTCATTCGCTGCCCGAGCTGGCCGGCCGCTGGGACTATGCTCAGGTGATGCGCCTGCTGCTCGACGGCTTCTTCGACGACCTTCCCGCCGACGCGAAGCTGACGGGTGAGCTGGGCCAGGCACGTGCTGAGGTGTTCGAACGGCTTTTACCCTCGTTGCCCCGGCTGGCGTCGCTCGATGTCTACAGCGCCATGCGCGCCGGCATGGCGCTGCTGCCGGACGGCGACACATCGACGAACGCCTTGCTGCTCATCGCAGCGCCCGCCGTGCTGACGCCGGCCCTGCTGCGCCTGCAGCGCGGCGAGGAGCCGATCGCGCCGGACAGCCGGGCCGATCATGCCGCCGACATGTTGAGGATGCTGAACGGCAGCGTCGCCTCGCCGGCGCTGGCGAAGGCGCTCGACACCTATCTGGTGACCGTCTGCGACCACGGCCTCAACGCATCGACCTTTGCGACGCGCGTGGTGGCCTCGACGCAGGCCGGCCTGACATCCTCCGTGCTGGCCGGGCTCGGCGCACTCAAGGGGCCGCTGCATGGCGGGGCGCCCGGTCCGGTGATCGAGATGCTGGATGCGATCCAGGCGCATGGCGATGCCGCCGGCTGGCTTCGCGACGAGATCGCGCACGGCAGGCGCATCATGGGCTTCGGCCACCGCATCTACCGCGTGCGCGATCCGCGCGCCGATGTGCTGAAGTCCGTCGTGCGGCAACTCGGCGGCGAGGGCGAAACCGGCCGCCGGCTGGCATTCGCGGAGACAGTGGAACAGGTAGCGCTCGACGTGCTGCGGATCGCCAAGCCGTCGCGCTCGCTGCAGACCAATGTCGAGTTCTACACCGCGCTGCTGCTGGAGGCGGCGGGCTTTCCGCCACAAGCTTTCAGCAATGTCTTTGCCACCGGGCGCGTCGCCGGCTGGATCGCGCATGCGCGCGAGCAGCAGACGATCGGGCGGCTGATCCGCCCGCAGTCGCGCTATGTCGGGCCTGTGCCGGAGCTGGCTGCCTGAGGCTTATCGGCGCCTGGCGAGCGACCGGCGATCCAAACGATATCCTCCTGGTGAGCGGCCGTGTGGCCGCTTATGACGAAAATTTCATCTCGCCCACAAATCTGGCCGCTGTTATTGCGTCGTATTGAGCATATATGCTGCACTGCAACATAGATGCATTCTTGCCGTAACCAGAGGATTCCGCCCTTGGCCGCCAGAAAAACCGCAGTCATCACCGGCTCCACATCGGGCATTGGCCTGGCCATCGCCCAGGCGCTGGCGGCCGAAGGCCGCAACGTCGTCGTCAACTCTTTCTCCGACACGACCGCCGACCACGCCATGGCCGACGCGATTGCCAAACAGTATGGAGTGAAGACCGCCTACATCAAGGCCGATATGTCGAAACCGGCGGAATGCCGGGCGCTTGTCGCCAAGGCGGCCGAAACATTCGGTTCGGTCGATATCCTGGTCAACAATGCCGGCATCCAGCATGTCGCGCCGGTGGAAGAGTTCCCGATCGAGAAATGGGACGCCATCATCGCCATCAACCTGTCGTCGGCATTCCACACCATTGCAGCCGCCATTCCGCTGATGAAAAATGCCGGCGGCGGGCGGATCGTCAACATCGCCTCGGCACACGGCCTGGTCGCGTCGCCGTTCAAGTCGGCCTATGTCTCGGCCAAGCACGGCATCATGGGATTGACGAAGACCGTCGCGCTCGAACTGGCGCGCGAAAAAATCACCTGCAATGCCATCTGCCCGGGCTATGTGCTGACGCCGCTGGTCGAGGCGCAGATCCCCGATCAGATGAAAGCCCATCAGATGGACCGCGAGACCGTCATCCGTGAGGTCATGCTGGACAAGCAGCCGACCAAGGAATTCGTCACGGTAGAGCAGATCGCGGCAGCGGCGGTGTTCCTGTGCTCGGACGCGGCAGCGCAGATCAACGGCACGCATCTCTCGGTAGATGGCGGCTGGACCGCCGCGTGAGGCGCGAAATCTTCTCATCTACCCAAAACGCACCAAGGACGACGCCATGACCAAAAACGGCAAGGCGGAGGAGACGAAGAAGACGATCAACATCGCGCTTCAGGGCGGCGGCTCGCACGGGGCCTTTTCCTGGGGTGTGCTCGACCGCCTGCTGGAGGACGGACGGCTGGAGATATCAGCAGTGTCCGGCACCAGCGCCGGCGCCATGAACGCGGTGGCGCTGGCCGACGGATATGTGCGCGGCGGTGTCGAGGGAGCGCGGCAAAAACTTGAGGATTTCTGGCGCGCGGTGGCGGCCAAGGGCCGGTTCAGCCCAGTGCAGCGCATGCCGTGGGATGTCGCCTGGGGCAACTGGTCGATCGAGAATACGCCTGGCTATGTCTTCTTCGACACCATGTCGCGGGTGTTCTCGCCCTACGTCGCCAATCCGCTCGGCCTTAACCCGCTGCGCGACGTGGTGGAGCAGGAGATCGATTTCGACAATGTCCGCGCCTGCAAGTCGATGGAACTGTTCATCTCGGCGACCAATGTCGAGACCGGACAGTTGCGCGTTTTTTCCGACGGCGAGATCGACCTCGACGTGGTGATGGCTTCGGCCTGTCTGCCGCAATTGTTCCGCGCCGTCGAGATCAAGGGCGTGCCCTACTGGGACGGCGGCTATGGCGGCAACCCGGCGCTCTATCCGTTCTTCAAGACCGCGGCGACCGAGGATGTGCTCCTGGTGCAGATCAATCCGGTGGTGCGGGAGGGAACGCCAAGGAGCGCCAACGAGATCCAGAACCGCATCGACGAGATCACCTTCAACGCCGGGCTGCTGCGAGAATTCCGCTCGATCGCCTTCGTCAAGGAACTGATCGCCGCCGGCCGTCTGCCGCATGGCGAATATCGCGACATCCGCATGCACCGCATCGATGCCGACGAGGCGTTCAAGGACCTGTCGGCGTCATCAAAGGTCAATGCCGAATGGGCGTTCCTGACGTATCTCAGAGACCTCGGCCGCACAGCCGCCAGCGACTGGCTGGAAGAGAATTACGACGCCGTCGGCAAGCGACCGACGCTCGATCTCTCCGGCGAACTCGATGACGGCTTCAAGCCGGTGCGCGGTCCGGCACCCGGCCGGCGGGTCAAGGAATTCCTCGCTGTGCGCAAAAATCCGGAGGTGGTTCGCCGTCGGGCCTGAACTGAAACCCGATACAGCTGGTTTCATCGAGCTTTCAAGGCGAGGTCGATCACCCTGATCAGGGCAGCGGCCGCCTGCCGCTGTCCCTCCGGATCTCTGATCCGCGCCTTCATGCCTTCCAGCCCGTCGAGCAGCATGTCGGTGAGCAGTTGCGCCGACAGGCCCCTGGCCGCCAGGTCGACGCCGTTCCTGGCTGCCTCCCCCTGGATCGCGGCGGCAATATGTTCGCCAAGCCCGCCGCGCCAGCAGCCGACCAGATCGCCAAGGCTCGATTTCATATCCAGCAATTCGGCGCCGTGCGGCGAGGCAACGACCGCGCCCATCATCGAGATGAATGCCTCATCGATGGCCCGCATCATGCGCTCGGTGAAAGGGCCATCGCCGGATAGGGCAATCTTTGCCGCCTCGACCGAGCGCGACAGGATCATCATGGCGATGGCGCGGAAAATGTCGGTCTTGTTCTTGAACAAGAGATAGAGCGCCGGGCGCGACATGTCTGCGGCGCGGGCGATGTCGTCCATGGTGGTGCGGGTGAAGCCATAGGCCAAAAACACCTTCATCGCGCCATCCAGGATACGGACGCGTTTGGGATCTGTGGCGGCGATGTCTTCGATCTGGTTCATGGAGCAATTCTATCCTGCAAAATCCTATTTGACAAAATGACGAAATTTGTCAATCTGTATTGGGCCAAACGGCCGAGGGGACGCTTCGCCCTTGGCAGTGGACGACAACAAAGGGTATCCCCATGCGCCTTACCGTCGACGGTCAGTCTTTCGATATCGATGCCGATCCTGACATGCCGCTGCTGTGGGCGTTGCGCGATCTCATTGGCAAGACCGGGCCGAAATTCGGCTGCGGCATCGCCGCCTGCGGCGCCTGCACGGTGCATGTGGACGGTCAGCCGGTGCGTTCCTGCTCACTCCCGGTTGGGCAGGTCAGTGGAGCTGTCACGACCATCGAAGGCATCGGCACAGCAGGCGGACTGCATCCGGTGCAGCAGGCATGGCTGGAGGAACAGGTCGCGCAATGCGGCTACTGCCAGGCCGGCCAGATCATGAGCGCGGTGGCGCTGCTCGACGAGGTCGCCGACCCGAGCGATGCCGACATCGACAACGCCATGGGTGGCAATCTCTGCCGCTGCGGCACCTATCCGAAGATACGCTCGGCCATCAAGAAGGCCGCGGCGCTCAAGACGGCGGGGCTCTGACCATGGCCAGTGTCGGAAAGATCGCCCGCCGCACGTTTCTGATCGGCGCTGCCGCCGTCGCGGGCGGCGTTGCCGTCGGCTACTACTATTATCGCAAGCCTTTTCCGAACCCGCTCGAGGCCGAGCTCGGCAAGGGCGAGGCGACCTTCAACCCCTATGTGAAGATCGGCGCCGACAACACCATCACCATCGTCGCGCCGCGGGCCGAGATGGGGCAAGGCATTTCGACGACGCTCGCCGTCATGGTCGCCGAAGAACTCAATGTGAGCCTCGACCGGGTCAAGGTCGAGCACGGCCCCGCCTCCCATGCCTATTACAACGCCGCGATCCTCGAAGAGGGCGGTCCGTTCGCCTTCTTCGACGAGAGCATGACCGCGCAGGCGGTGCGCTCGGGTCTCGGTGTGGTCGGCAAGTTCCTTGCCCTGCAGGGCACCGGTGGTTCGGCTTCGACACGCGACGGTTTTGACAAGATGCGGCAAGCGGGTGCAGTCGCCCGGCAGATGCTGATCGCGGCTGCGGCGCAAAAACTCGGTGTCGCCGCCGCCGATCTGGAAACGGCCGACGGTTCGATCCTGCACAAAGCGTCCGGCAAGTCGCTGACCTATGGCGCGGTCGCCGCGGCCGCCGCCGCGATGGCGCCGCCGGCCGAAGTCAGGCTCAAGGACCGGGCCGACTGGAAACTGCTGGGAAAGCCGCAAAAGCGCATCGACATGCTGGCCAAGGTGACCGGGGCGCCGATCTTCGGCATCGATGTCAGGCTGCCGGACATGGTCTACGGCACGGTCAAGATGAGCCCGCGCTTCTGGTCGGCGCCGATCAAGGCGGACCTCTCGAAAGCCGAGAAAATGCCCGGTGTGATCAAGATCGTGCCGCTGGAGACGAATTACGGCCATGGCTTCGGCATCATCGCCGACAACACATGGGCGGCATTCAAGGCGGCCGAGGCGATCGATGCCCAGTGGTCCGATCCCGAATACCCGCTCAGCAGCGCCGCTATTTCAGATGTCCTGAAGCAGGCGCTCGGCACCAAGGGGTCGGTGATGCGCGACAATGGCGACGTCGACACCGCCTTTGCCGACGCGCCGCGTGAAAGGATCGTCGAGGCCGACTATGCGGTGCCCTATCTGGCGCATGCGACGATGGAGCCGATGAACGCCACGGCGCAGCTCAGGGACGGCGCGCTCGACATCTGGTGCGGCAACCAGGCGCCGACCCTGGTGCGGCAGCTTTGCGCCAACGCGGTCGGCATCGAGCAGGACAAGATCACTGTGCACACCACCTTCATGGGCGGCGGTTTCGGCCGGCGCGTCGAGGTTGACTACGCGCTGTGCGCCGCGCTGATGGCGAAGGAGACGGGCGGGCGCCCGATCAAGGTGACCTGGACGCGTGAAGAAGACATGCGCCACGACGCCTACCGGCCGGCCGCTATCGGCAAGTTCCAGGCGCGGCTCGGCGACGATGGCATGCCGGTCGCCGTCGACATGAGGATGGCCTCGCCATCGGTGATTGCCGGCATGCTGCGCCGGCTGTTTCCTTCGATATCGCCGCTCGGTCCCGACAAGAGCATCGTCGACGGTGCCTATGACCAGCCCTACACCATTCCGAACTACCGGGTCAGCGGTATCGCGGCGCCGGTCTCCATCCCTGTCGGCTCCTGGCGCTCGGTCGGCAGTTCGGTCAACGGCTTCTTCCATGAGGGTTTCATGGACGAGATCGCCATTGCCGGAAAAATCGATCCGGTCGAGATGCGCAAGAGACTGATGGCCGCTTATCCCTCGGCGGTGAAGGTGGTGGAGAAAGTCGCCGCGATGGCGAAATGGGGCGAGGCGCTGCCCGCCGGCAAGGCCAGGGGTATCGCCTTCACGCTGTCCTTCGGCAGTTGGGTCGGCGAGATCGTCCAGGTGGCGGACACGCCGGCCGGCATCCGCATCGAGAAGGTGTGGATCGCCGCCGATGTCGGCACCGCGCTCGATCCCGGCATCATCGAGGCGCAGCTGATTTCGGCCGCCATCTACGGACTCTCCGCAGCTATGGGTCAGGAAATCACCTTCGCCGACGGGATGGTCGAACAGTCGAACTTCCACGATTTCGACGCCATGCGGATCTTCCAGTGCCCGGTCTTCGAAGTCGCCATCCTGGAAAACTTCCACAAGATGGGCGGCGTCGGCGAGGTCGGCACACCGCCGGCGGCTCCGGCGCTCGCCAACGCCATCTTCGCGCTCACCGGAAAGCGCGTCCGCACGCTGCCGCTGTCGAAAACGGTGGCCTTCGCATGAAGAAGCTCCTCATCATGCTGACGCCTGCTGCCATGCTCGTGCTCGCAGCGCCGTTTGCGATCGCGCAAGAGAGCCAGATGCCGGCGCCGGCGACCGTCGACGCGGCGAAAGGCCTGTCCGAATGGGACAAGGTCTATGCGGTGTTCTCGCATCCGCGCTGCGCCGACTGTCATGTCGCGGACGAGCGGCCGCGCTGGTCGGGTGCGCATTACGGCGGTACGCGCGTTCACGCCTTCAATGTCCAGCGGGGTGCTGACGGGTCGGGCTTCGGCAATCCGGGCCTGCGCTGCACGACTTGCCATTTCGCCAGCAATTCCAAGGCATTGCACGGTCCGCCCGGGGCCGAGAACTGGCATCTGGCGCCAGCCGAGATGGCCTGGTTCGGCAAATCCTCGGCCGAAATCTGCGCCCAGATCAAGGATCCCCTGCGCAACGGCAACCGTAGCTTGAAGGATATCGCGCTGCATGTTCGCGACGACAGATTGGTCGCCTGGGGCTGGGCGCCAGGATCGGGTCGTGAACCAGCCCCGGGCTCCGCCGAAGCAACCTATCAAGCGATCGAAAACTGGGCAGCGGCCGGCGCATCTTGTCCGCCGGCGCAATGATCTTGCAACTTTCAGACTATATTGCGGTGCAACTTTGATGTAGAAGCGCGCTTCGCCGATCACGGCAAATTGAACACGGCTCGGCGCGCACCCATATCGGCGACGCGCCCGCGTTATGAGGACGCTGGCCGAACCCGCAGTGGAAAAAACGACGATGAGAATCAGGTTTCACAAGCTTGCAGCCGTTGTTGTGCTCATTGGTTTCGCGGCGTGGATGGCGACAGGCGAGTTTTCGTCGGTCGGCAGCGTAGCCGCCAACAAAGCCAAAGCAGCCGAAGCCGAACAGGCCAAGGCGCCGGACGCGAGCAAGCCGAAGACGGCGGAAGCCGAGCCGAAGGCACCGCTGCGCACGGTCGCGGTGGTGACACCGCCTCGCAAGACCTATGCACGCGCCATCCGCATTTCCGGGCTGACCGAAGCCGACAAGCGGGCGGTGCTGGCGACGCGCGTCGCCGGTGTCATCGACAAGCTACCTGTCAAGCAAGGCGATCACGTCAAGACGGGGGATCTGGTGCTGATGCTTGCGGCGGAAGAAAAGATCTCGATGGTCGACAACGCCAAGCAGTTGGTGGTGCAGCGCCAGGCCGAGCTGGACGCAGCCTTGCGGCTGATGAAGACCGGCAATCTGCCGAAGCTGCAGCTCGACACCGCGCGCTCGAACCTGACCTCGGCGCAGTCGCTGCTGGAAACGGCACAGGCCGAACTCGACCGCAACGAGGTGAAGGCGCCTTTCGACGGCGTTATCGACCGGGTGCCGGTGGAACTTGGCAGTTCCGTCATGCAAGGCGGCGAGGTGGCAACCATCCTCAAGCTCGATCCGGTGATTGCCCGTGGCGAAGTCAGCGAGCGCGATCTCGGCTATCTCAAGCTCGGCGACAAGGCCACCATACGGCTGGTCAGCGGCCAGACGGTCGAAGGCACCGTGCGCTACATCAGCCGCGACGCCTCGTCGGCGACCCGCACCTTCCGCGTCGAGGTTGCCGTCCCCAATGCCGACGGCTCCGTGCCGGCCGGCATGACGGCGGAAATCGCGCTCAACGCACAGCCGACCGACGCGGTGCTGCTGCCGCGCTCGGTTGTGACGCTCGGCGACAAGGGCGACCTCGGCATCCGTGCCGTCGGCAAGGACAACAAGGTGGCGTTCTTCCCGATCGACCTCGTTGACGACACGCCGACCGGCCTCGTCCTCGGCGGCATACCGGCCGACGCCCGCATCATCGTCGCCGGCCAGGAACTGGTGAAGGAAGGCGATCTGGTCAATCCGGTCGAGGCCGACCAGGCGATCATCAAGAAGCTGCTCGGCGAGGCGACGACCGGCACCCAGTAGCGTAGCACAAGTCGCGACGGACTAGCCCTGGGCGGGGACAATCGGCTGCGACGCAGCTCGTGGAAATTCAAGAACAGGCGTTAGCCATGGATATCGTCAGACTCGCAATCAACAATGCCCGCCTGACCATTTCGGTCCTCGTCTTCCTTCTGCTGGCGGGCTGGGTCGCCTATCAGGCGACGCCAAAGGAAGCGGAGCCCGACGTTCCGATTCCGATGATGTATGTCAGCCTGATCTATCAGGGCATTTCGCCCGAGGATTCGGAGCGGCTTCTGCTGCGGCCGATGGAAAGCAAGCTGAAAAGCCTGAAGGGCCTCAAGGAGATGCGTTCGGCCGCCTTCCAGGGCGGCGGCTACGTGCTGGTCGAATTCCAGCCGCAGACCAATCTGGCCACCGCGCTGCAGGACACGCGCAGCAAGGTGCAGGACGCCAAGGCCGACCTGCCGCAGGCGGCGGAAGAACCCGTCGTTACCGAAGTCAACATTTCCGAATTTCCCGTGCTCGTCGTCACGCTCTCGGGAAATCTGCCCGAACGCGTGCTGACCGCCGCCGCGCGCGAACTACGCGACCGTATCGAGGAGGTTCCCGGTGTTCTCGAAGGCTCGCTGCAGGGTGCGCGCGACGATCTCGTCGAGGTCGTCATCGATCCGATGAAGCTGTCTTCCTATGGATTGCAGCTCGATCAGTTGATCGGTGCGGTCGGCAACTCCAACAGCCTGGTCGCCGCCGGCAACATCGAAGGCTCGGAGGGCAAATACGCCGTCAAGGTGCCGTCGCTGATCGAAACGCCGGAGGACGTCGCCGCACTGCCGGTGGTCGCCGGCCCCAATGCCGTGGTGCAGGCCAAGGACATCGCGACGATCCGCTCGACCTTCAAGGATGCCGAAACGGTGACCCGCCTCAACGGCAAGCCGGCCATCGCCATCGAAGTCAAGAAGCGCATCGGCTCCAACCTGATCGACACCATCGCCAAGGTGCGGACGGTGTCCGACGAGTTCGTCAAGTCGATGCCCGAGGGCATGAACGTCACCTACACGCAGGACAAGTCGGTCTTCGTCAACCAGCTGCTCGGCGATCTGCAGAACCATGTGATGATCGCCGTCATCCTGGTGTTCATCGTCATCCTCTACGCGCTGTCCGGCCGCGCCTCGCTGCTCATCGGGCTTGCGATTCCGTCGTCCTTCCTGATCGGCATCCTGCTGCTGGCGATGATGGGCTACACGATCAACATGATCGTGCTGTTCAGCCTGATCCTGGCCGTCGGCATGCTGGTCGACGACGCCATCATCGTCACCGAGTTCGCCGAACGGCGGATGAGCGAAGGCATGCCGAAGGAGGAAGCCTTCGCGCTCGCAGCCAAGCGCATGGCCGGTCCGGTCATCGCCGCGACGATGACGCGCATCGCCGCCTTCTCACCGCTGCTGTTCTGGCCGGGCATCATCGGCGACTTCATGAAGTACATGCCGATCACGCTGATCGTCACGCTATCGGCCTCGATGCTCTATGCGCTTGTCTTCGCGCCGACGCTGGGTGCGATCTTCGCCAAGGCGCCGCCGCATCATGAGGATGACAATCGCGACGGCTGGTACATGGCGATCGTCAAGCAGGCGGTGCGCTTCCCCATCACCGTGCTGGTGCTGACCGTCGCGCTCTTGTTCGGCGTCGGCTTTGCCTATTCGAAATACGGCGCCGGCGTCGAGTTCTTCCCGAATGTCGAACCGGATTACGGCCTGCTCTACGTGCATGCGCGCGGCAATCTTTCGCTGGCCGAAATGGATACCGCGACCAAGATCGCGGAAGACAGGCTGCTCGGCTGGCCGGGCGTGAAGTCGGTCTACACCCGCGTCGGCAAGACGCAAGGCGGCGGCCAGGATATCCCCGAAGACGTCGTCGGCGTCATCCAGTACGAATTCATCGACTGGCGCGAGCGCAAGGCGGCGAACCACATCCTGAACGATCTGCGCGGCGTCATGGCCGGCATTCCCGGCGTCGATGTCGAGGTGCGCGTGCCGGAAGCCGGTCCGCCGACCGGCAAGCCGATCCAGATCAGGCTTTCGGCCGTCGACCCCAAGGGGCTCGACGACAAGGCCCGTGAGGTTGCGGCGCGCATCGGCAAGGTGCCCGGCGTCATTGATATTTCCGACGGCCTGCCGCCGCCCGGTGTCGACTGGGCGCTCGAGGTCGACCGTGCCAAGGCGGCGCAGTACGGCATCAGCCCAACCTCGGTCGGGACGGTGGTGCAACTGGTGACCAACGGGCTGAAGCTCTCGGAATACCGGCCTGCCGGAGCCGACGACGCGGTCGACATAAGGCTGCGGCTGCCCGAAGACCGGCGCACGCTGTCGACGCTCGACGAACTCAGGGTGCAGACCTCACAAGGCTCGGTGCCGATCTCGAACTTCGTCGTGCGCAAGCCCGAGCCGACGGTCGGCATCCTCAACCGCATCGACGGCGCGCGTACGGTGGTCGTCCAGGCCAACGTCGCCGCCGGCGCTCAGGTCGCGGCTGTGCAGGAGCAGGTCACCAAAGCCGTCTCCGACATGGATCTCGGCAGCGGCATCCGCTGGAAGCTGGCCGGCTCGAACGAGGACAGCGCCGAAGCCAGCGCCTTTCTTAGCAAGGCCTTCGGGGCGGCGATCTTCCTGATCTTCCTGGTGCTCTTGGCGCAGTTCAACAAGTTCACCAGCGTCTGGCTGGTGCTGTCCTGCGTGGTCATGGCGACGATCGGCGTGTTCCTCGGCCTGCTGATAACAGGCGAGACGTTCGGCATCGTCATGTCGGGCATCGGCGTCATCGCTCTGGCCGGCGTGGTGGTGAACAACAACATCGTGCTGATCGACACCTATGACCGGCTGCGTGAAGAAGGCTGGGACAAGGTCGAGGCGGTGCTGCAGACTTGCCGCGAGCGCGCCCGTCCGGTGGTGCTGACGGCTGTTTCGGCCATTCTCGGCGTGCTGCCGATCGCCTTCGGCCTCGGGTTGGAAATCTTCCATCACGAGACGACGATCAACGCGCCGTCGACGCAATGGTGGATTTCGCTGTCCTCGGCGATCGTCTTCGGCCTGTCCTTCGCCACCGTGCTGACGCTGGTGGTGACGCCGTCGATGCTGATCGTGTTCACCCGCGCCAAGGTCAAGCCGGGCGCACGGCGCGGTTGGTTCAGCCGGCTGTTCCGGCGTGGCAAGGGCGAGATTTCCTCGACCGATGCGCAGGGGCAGGATACCGGAGCCGAGCCGGATATCGCCTTTCCGAAAGCCGCCGAATAGACCAATGCCGATTTGACCGCAAAAGGCCGCCCGGAACAACCGGGCGGCCTTTTGCATTGTTCTTGGGCGAAACGTCGAATTGCGGGGTTCTCATGCCGATCACCACCATCGTCATCATCGTCCTGGTCCTTATCCTCATCGGCGCGGTGCCGGCCTGGCCACATTCGCGCTCCTGGGGCTATGGGCCCTCGGGTATTGTCGGCGTGGTGCTGGTGGTGCTTATGGTGCTGCTGTTGATGGGACGGCTCTGAGGCGCCCTCTCAGTCCGCGGAGATTGTCAATGTGCGGAGGAGCATCGCCCGCCATCGCGGACGTCAGGCAGCTTTCGCAACGCCGGTCACGGTGGCAATGCCGATATCCCCGAGAGCTTCAGTGACGGCCTGATCCAGCGGCGTGTGCGGGATCGCGCCGATGATGCCTTCCAGCCTTGCCGACGCCAGTTGGTGCGGTTCGAAGCGCAGATAGGACATCGACACGATCTCACGCCACATCGCCACGAACGGGCTACCGGCGCGCAGCACCCACCAGGCCATCGAGGTCATCTTGAGCGGACGCCCAAGCGCCTTCTCCGCGGCTGCCTTGATCTCCAGGTCGGTGACGGGATGGCCGGGGAAGTTGAAGGCTTCATAAGCGCCGAGCTTGTCCAGGTTCTGCGCCAGTCCGACGAAAGCCCTGGCCAGATCCGGTAGGTAGGCCCATTCATGTACGAGGTCGACCGGGCCGGGCGCCGTATAGATACCCTTGTTGATCTTGGCAGCGACGACCAAGTCGAACCACGAGCCGCTGCCGGTGCCGCCGAAGAAGTCGCCGGCCCGCAAAATGATGGTGCGGACGCGGCGTGCTTCGGCCTCGCGGTGAAACAGGTCCTCCATGGCGACGCGGATGCGCCCCTTGTCGGTCGTCGGGCGGAACGGCGTGTCTTCCGTGATCACCTCCGGCATCGGCGATCCGTAATTGTATACGGTCCCGGGAAAGAGATGCAGTGCGTTGTTGGCATGGCAAGCGGCCATGACATTCTCGGCGATCGGCAGGCACTTGACCCATTCGGTGTAGATCGGGTTGAGGCCGTTGAAGATGATGTCGACACCTTCCGTGGCGCGGATCAGCGCTTCCCGGTCGAGCGCGTCACCGGCAACGGCCGTAGCGCCTTCAAGTTCAGTTGGCAGTTTGCCGTTGCGGGTGACGGCGCGGACCTCGTAGCCCGCGTCGATGAAGGCCTTGGCGACCACGCGGCCGAGCCGGCCATTGGCACCGAGAATTGCGATACTGGTCATTGGAAGCACTCCTGGGTTGGGATTTGCGTGGCCGGTCTGGACGCGCGATCGGGATCAGCGACAAGCGCGATCGAGATCAGCGGCTGCCGAAGAGGTCGCGGTTGCTGCCTTGCGTGACCGGCTGCCGGACGGCCGCATCCGGGTTGTGGATCGAAGCGGTGGTCGTGTTGTCGGTGCTGGTGACAGCCGGCTGGCTGGCGTCGTTCGACCCAAACTTGTCGCTGCCGGCAAAAGCGGCGCTGACGGAAATGAGGATGGCGGCGGTGGTGAGAGCGATCTTGGTCATCTGAGTTCTCCTGGTTGGTGTTTGCAGTCCGTGTTGGTGTCTGCAGCCGGAATATGGTCGCTCCGAACGCGAATGGAAATTGACTACAGATGGCGTTCCGATATTCATAAATGAATGGCTGAAATCGACTGGAACCTGATCAAGAGCTTTGTCGCCGTGGCGGAATCCGGCAGCCTGTCGGCCGCCGCGCGAAAGCTTTCGGCCAGCCAGCCGACGCTTGGCCGTCACATCGGCGAGTTGGAACGGGCACTCGGCGTCACACTGTTCCGTCGAGGACGGCACGGCTACGAACTGACGGAGGCCGGCAGCACGCTGTTCGAACGCGGCAAGGCGGTCAGTGAGCAGGCAAACGCCTTCTCATTGCTGGCGCTGGGTTCGGTAGAGGCCATCGAAGGCACGGTGCGCATCGCCGCCAGCGAGGTGGTGGCGGCCTATGTCCTGCCTGAAATGACGATGCGGCTGGGGATCGAGGAGCCCGGCATCGAGGTCGAGATCGTCGCCTCCAACCAGGTCGAGAACCTGCTGCGTCGAGATGCCGACATCGCCATCCGCATGGTCAAGCCGGCGCAGAACGAGCTGATGGCACGCAAGGTCTGCGATATCGAGCTCTGCGCCTGCGCCGCCAAATCCTATCTCGACAGGCGCGGCCCTCCGCTGAAGCCCGCCGACCTTGTCGACCACGACCTGGTCGGCTTCGACCGCGGCGACGAGATCATCAGGGGCTTTACCCAGCATGGTATCCCCGTCACCCGGAGCAGCTTCCGCTTCAGGGCCGACAACCAGATCGTTTTGTGGGAAGCGGTGCGGGCGGGAAACGGCATCGGCCTCGGTCAGGAGCCGCTGGCCGACAGGGATCCTTTGATAGAGAAGGTGCTGCCTGACCTGCCGCTGCCAGTTCTGCCGGTGTGGCTGGCGATGCATCGCGATGTGCGTACCAGCGTGCGCATCCGCCGGGTGGTGGATTTTCTGCATGAGGAGCTGAAACGCTATTCGGCGGGTGCTGGCGCGAATTCGGCGCGGTGAGCGAGCCCGGCCATCAGCAACACGATGATCAGCAGTCCCGACATGGTGATGAAGATCGGGCCGAAGCTGGAATGCTCGGCAACGAAGCCGATCGCCGACGGCGCCACCAGTATGCCGCAGTATCCGATAGTGGTGACCACGCTCATGCCGGTGCCAGAAGACATGCCTTCCTGGTTGCCGCCAGCCGAAAAGATGATCGGCACCATATTGGCGATGCCGAAGCCGCAAAAGGCAAAGGCTGCAATGGCGAGCCAGGGCGAGGGCGCCAGGCCAGCCACCAGCATGCCGACCGCGGCTACGAGGGCCGACACGCGCAGCGTCGTCACCGCGCCGAAGCGATTGCGTATGCCGTCGCCGAAGAACCGCGTAACCGCCATGACGCCCGAAAATCCGGCGTAGGCGAGGCCGGCAACGGCGAGATCGGCGCCGAGCTCCTGGCGCAGATACAGGGCTGCCCAGTCGAGCACCGCGCCTTCGGAGATCATCGCCAGCAGCGCCATCAGTCCGATCAGATAAACCAGCGGGTTTGCCGGCAGTGCGAATTTGTGGTGCTCGGCTGCCTGCGGGCTGTCTTCGGTGAGGAGATGGCGAACGGCCACCGCGATCACCGCGAAGGCAAACACCGTTACCGCCGCCGCGTGGGCGAGGTGGCCGTAGTGCTGGATGGCAAAGCCGCCGAGGCCGCCGCCGGCGAAGCCGCCGAGACTCCAGAAGCCGTGCGAGGACGACATGACGGCGCGGGAGAGCCGCCGTTCGACCACCACGGCATTGGCATTCATGGCAACGTCCATGCCACCGATCGAGCCGCCGAAGATGATCATGGCCGCGGCCGCCAGCGGTACGTTGGGCGCCAGCGCCACGACCATCAGACCGAGGCTGCCGCACAGGGCGAACCAGCGCAGTACGGTGCGCGAGCCATGTCTGGAAATCAAATGGCCGCACCAGGTCATCGCGACGACGGCACCGACGCCGAATAAGAGTATCAGCAGACCGAGCGTGAACTTCGAGATCTCCAGCCGGGTCAGGAACACAGGAATCTGCGGCGCCCAACTGCCCGTCAGGAAGCCGTTGGCCAGGAAAATGGCCGCGAGCGCCCATCGTCCGCGAATGGCAGTCAGCTTGGCAGTTGACGCGTTCATGAGGCGAATCCCGCTGAAAATGGCTTCGCGCGGCAAATTAGATCGATTCAATTTTCAGTCAAGGCTCTTTCGGGAAGCATTTTGGGCCAACATAGCCTTAAGCGATCGCGGGGACGACGGCGTCAATGGTCCTGGGGGCGCCTTGCCTCGAATTCGGCCTTCTTGGCGTCGGAGGCCTCGGTCTGGTTCAGCGTCTGCCATTCCCCATAAGGCATGCCGTAGACGATCTCGCGCGACTGATCCTTGGTGAGATCGACGCCCTCGGCATTGGCTGCCTCCCGATACCAGTTCGACAGGCAGTTGCGGCAGAAGCCGGCGAGATTCATCAGGTCGATGTTCTGCACATCGTTGCGCTCGCGCAGATGCTCGACCAGCCGGCGGAAGGCGGCCGCTTCGAAATCGCGTTGCTGCTCGTCGCTGAGTTCGGTCATCGAAACCTCCGTCATAGCGGCCCGGTGCGCGAGCCGAACATCTTCACCACATGTATATCGGGACGGCGATCGATCGCGTCAACGATCGGCGCCAACCGTTCGGCCCAGGCGAGCGCGCCCTTCTGGTCCGATATCAGATCCTGTCGGATCTCGATCAGCGCATGGGCGAAGCCGTTGACGATGGCGTGCTTGTACATGGTGTCGCCGCGCAACGCGCCGTCATAGGGTTCGTTGTCGCCGACGACGAGGTTCTTGTCCTGCGCCAGCATGTCTATCAACGGCCGCGCCACGCGGTCGTCGAGGTCCCACAGGATGCCGACGTGCCAAGGACGCTGGATTCCTTGCATGGCAGGGGTGAAGGAATGCACCGAAAAGATGAAGGGCGCCTGGGCGGAAGCCTGTGCGACCGAGGCGATCATGGCGCCGACGGCGTCGTGATAGGGTCGGTAGAACCCGTCGAGCCGCCTCTCGCGCTCCTCGGCAGCGATGGGGTAGTTCCCAGGTACGACAGTGCCGTCATAAAGCTGGCGAATGAGCGTTGGGTCGTCTTCGCCGCGGTTGGGATCGATCAGCAGCCGCGAAAAATTGGCAAGCACCGCCGGCACGCCGAGCAGGGCAGCCAGTTCGCGCGTCACCGCCTCGACGCCGATGTCATAGGCGATGTGGCGGTCGAACTCGGCTGAGGGCAGGCCGAGGCTGCCGTAGTCGTCGGGCAGGTCGCGACGGGCATGATCGCCCAACAGCACGATGCCTCGCCTGCGATCGCCCTCGATGATGTCGAAAGGCGCGAAAACTGTGGATCGGGTCATTGGCGGGAAATGGTCTGTTCGCTGGCTTCCGGGGAGGGTGCTATCGTCATTCCACGAAGACGACGCTTGCGCAATGCCGTTGTTTGGCCAAGGTTTCCCCGGAAATCTGGCACAAGTCGGCGAATTGTGCGCCGGAGCCTTTCTAAATCGATTGGAATTGGACAAAACGGTGCGTTGACATGCGCCCGGACTTTTCCGAAAAGGGGCGCAGAGAGATGCTGATGTGGTTTTTGAGGGGTTTTCGGATGAGTTCCGCCGGCGGGCAGCGCATGCGCTCTGCCTTTGCCATGCCGCTCCTCACTCTTGCCATCGGCCTGTCGGCCATGGTCGTGGCTTCGCCGGCGCGCGCCGATTTCCGCGTCTGCAACGCCACGCAGAACCTGGTCGGTGTCGGCATCGGCTATCGCGCCAAGGCCGGCTGGATCACCGAAGGCTGGTGGCACATCGAGGGATCGAGTTGCAAGACGCTGATCGAAGGGCCGCTGTCATCAAGGTTTTACTATCTTTATGCAGAAGACGCCGAACGCGGTGGACGCTGGGATGGCCCGATCAACATGTGCGTGGCTGAAAAAGAGTTCAAGATCGCAGGCGTGACCGACTGCGTCGCCCGGGGCTTTCAGCGCGCCGGATTCCAGGAATATGACACGGGCGAACAGGCAAGCTGGATGGTCCAGCTGTCCGATGAGTCCACAACGGGAGGCGCTCCAGCCGCCCCGGGAACAAACAGTCAATGAGACGTAGCCGCAAGGTCAAGATCCTAGCCACCATCGGTCCGGCCTCCTCGTCGGAGGAGATGCTGAAGAAACTGTTCGAAGCGGGCGCCGATGTGTTCCGCATCAATATGAGCCATACCGACCATGAACTGATGCGCACGCTGGTCGGACGCATCCGCGCTGTCGAGGAAGCGGTTGGCCGGCCGATCGGCATCCTGGCCGATCTGCAAGGGCCAAAGTTGCGCGTCGGCAAGTTCGCCAACGGCAAGGAAGTGCTGACGCAAGGCCAGACCTTCACCCTCGACGACAATCCAGAGCCTGGCACCTCGACCAGGGTCTATCTGCCGCATCCGGAAATTCTGAGCTCGGTCGAAGCCGGCCATCGCCTGCTGATCGACGATGGCAAGCTCGAGCTGAAGGCGGTGAAGAGCGACGGCAAGTCGATCGTCTGCACCGTCGTCGCCGGCACCACCATTTCCGACAAGAAGGGCGTCAGCCTGCCCGACACCGACCTCCCGGTCGGCGCGCTGACCGAGAAGGATCGCAAGGACCTCGATGCCGTGCTGGCCACGGGCGTCGACTGGGTGGCGCTGTCCTTCGTGCAGCGGCCGGAGGATCTGGCCGAAGCGCGCAAGATCGCACGCGGCCGGGCGCTGATCATGGCCAAGATCGAAAAGCCGCAGGCCGTCGCCCGGCTGGCCGAGATCATCGAATTGTCCGACGCGCTGATGGTCGCCCGCGGCGATCTCGGCGTCGAGATGCCGCTCGAGGCGGTGCCCGGCATCCAGAAGCAGATCACGCGCGCCGCACGCCGCGCCGGCAAGCCGGTGGTGGTTGCAACGCAGATGCTGGAATCGATGATCACGGCACCGGTGCCGACCCGCGCCGAGGTGTCCGATGTTTCGATCGCCGTCTTCGAAGGCGCCGATGCCATCATGCTGTCGGCGGAATCGGCGGCGGGTGCCTATCCCGTCGAGGCCGTGGCAATGATGAACCGTATCGCCACCAAGGTCGAAACCGATCCGACCTATGCCGGCATCATCAACGCCCAGCGCTCCGAGCCGGAGGCGACTGGCGCCGATGCCATTTCGCTGGCCGCGCGCGAGATCGCCGAAACGCTGAAGCTGGCGGCGATCATCACCTACACCGCATCAGGCACCACAGGCCTGCGCGCCGCCCGCGAGCGGCCGCAAGTGCCTGTTATCGCGCTGTCGCCGATCCTCAACACGGCGCGGCGGCTGTCGCTTTTGTGGGGCACGCATTGCGTCGTCTCACCCGACGCCGTCGACCTCGACGACATGGTCAATCGCGCCTGCCGCATCGCCTTCGACGAAGGCTTCGGCAAGCCGGGCGACCGCGTCATCATCACCGCGGGCGTACCGTTGCGGACACCGGGTTCGACCAACATGCTGCGCATCGCCTATATCGGATCGGACACACAAGTCAGCCGCTAGATTCCTAAAGCGTGTCGCCTCTGAACGGATTCAGGTGATCCGCTTTAGGTCGGCGCGAGTTCGGCCTGCGGTACCTTGATATCGGCGCATCTGCCGGCGCCGTAGGCGTCGCCGGCGATGCGCGCCTCCACTGCCGTTGCCATCGCCTGCAGGTCTATACTCTTCCCGGCGACCTTCTCGATGGCGCCGACGGTCAGGTCGGGCGCGATCCAGTCTGGCTTGTGGCCGAGATTGTGCACCCAGACGAGTTCGGCACCGGCAATGTCGCGCGCCAGGCCGACCGAATGGATATGTGCATAGACCACCTTGTCGCGATCGCCTGAAATGACCACGGTTGGCGCCTTGATCTCGTTGTAGCGCGGTGCGGCGCCGAGGGCATAGCGATAGAGCCCGGCGACATCGGTGGCGTTGGCACGAAAGGCTGTTGGTCGCAGCACCAGCGGGATAGAGGCCATTCTGAGATAATTGTCGGGCACCTTGTTGGGCGAGAAAACGCAGGTGGTAGCGTCGGCCATCTGCAGTGTACCGGCCGGATAGGTCAGCGTCTCGGAAAACAGCCAGCCGAGCACCGGCATGGTAGTCAGATCGTAGTACCAGGCGGTTGCGCCGCCCGGCCATGGGTGGGTCGCCGGTGCGAGGAAGACCAGCCCGAGCGTCTTGTCGGGATGCTCCCGGCCAAAGGCCGATGTCACCACGCCGCCGAAGGAATGGCCGACGATGACAGCCTTCTTGATGCCGAGATGGTCCATCAGTCCGGCAATGGTGTCGGCCTGCGCCGACGGGTTCTCGTTGTTGGTGCCGCGACCCGACCAGCCGTGGCCTGGCCGGTCGAAGAACAGCATTTCGGCGCGGCCTTCGAGCAAGGGACGCAGCGGCAGCATCTGGTCCCTGAGATTGGCGCTGGCGCCGTGGATGAAGACGATCGGCGGCAGCTCGGCATTGGCGGGTGCCGGAACATGGACATAGTGGATGCGGGCGCCGTCAATGTCGGCGAACTCGCCGATCGGCGGATTGCGGCGCTCGATCAGCCATGAGCCGACGCGGGTGACGCCGACGAAGCCGAACACAAGCGCCATCAGGAAGGCAAGGGCGGCGTAGATCAGGTTCATGGGGGAGATACGGAGGTGGAGGGAGATGAGTTGTAGGGGAGTAGGGGAGTAGGGTGTTTGGACCGGAGACATCGCGAACAGGTGTGCGAGGACATCGCGAACAGTTTTGTCACTTATCGTCTGCAGAGGTTGAGGTCGACTGTTTCTAT
>NZ_JAMYSF010000037.1:0-50136 GCF_040321775.1 Mesorhizobium sp. M0243
CAGATCGTGCTCGGCGCGAACACGACCGCATGCTCCGCCCTGAGAAATTCAGCCAACTCGACCAGTGTGATGTCGTCCTGACCTTCGATCACCGCTAGGATCGTATCCCGGTAGGCTTCGATCCGCTGGGAGCGCTTGTCTCCGCCTTGGGGCTTTGCCCGCGTCGCGCCGCTCTCTCGCCATTCGCGGACCCAGCGGACCGCGCTTGCCGCGGCAACACCGAAACGATCCGCCGCAGCCCGCCGCGACAGGCCACTCTCAACCGCTGCGATCACTCGCGAACGCAAATCCTCCGATATGGCTCTAACCATGCCTGCTGGCCTCCATACCCAGCCGACATGATGAATCAGATATTCTCCCCGATGGGAATCCCTCGCGATTCCATCAGGTCAGATTATGCTCTAGCTGCGGAGGCTCTCGTCCGGAACGGATTTCAGGCCGTTCGCAATCTGAACCACGACGTGCACAACCAGCCATTCGCGGACCTCATCGCCGAGAAGTACGGCATCCGCTATTTCATCGGCGTGAAAGCCCGAAACGAGGAACGCGACGTGGGCGGGCTGAACGAGTCCTACAACTGCGTGCTCGTGCCCGATGCCATCAACAGGCGAATGAAGGAGAAGGGCGCGACCGTCGACGACATAACTGCCCTGGCGCTCCGCCAGGTTCATCTACTCGCCGAGCGCTTCGCTGCCATCCCAGCATGGCTCACGGTTCCGCTCCGCCCCATGCAAGGGACGTACGCGGCGTATTTTGGTCTCTTGAAGGAGCTTGGCAACAAGCGTTCCATCCCGATGACGGGAGCGGCACGAGCCAGCTACGTCTGCCTGGCCGACTGGGCGGTGGACGCGCGGATTACGTCCGACCTCTGCAATGCCGCAGGCGGCGCTGGTCCCGAGTCCTAACCCGGGACACAGCCTGTGCTTTGGGGCTTCTTCCCAATTGCGAGAAAATACTTCCCATTTTCTTTGGCATTTCCACCCACAATCTCATTCTCCAGCCGCTGACCCCTCAGCCGAAGATTAGATTCGCACCCGGTTTCAGTTTGCCCTTTTATGCAACTTTCGAAGCACAAATCATGAACGTGGGATGACGTGGTGTCGGGTTCAAATTCGCCGCCAGGGGTCAGCTTCGCGCCCCATAGGTGCGGATTTTGTCATCAAACATTGGGGTACCTATCCGGTCCAGATGCTTGACGGAATAGGAGCGGGACTTGAAAGCGGCGTGGTGCCTGGTTGGGAACAGGCGCGAAGCGTTAGACTTGGAGGCTTTGAGAAAGGTAGTCGCGAACCTCAAAGAGATTGACACCAAATCGCTCGGCATCACCAGGGAAGACAACGATCGACAGTTTGTTTGAAAATACCTTGTCGTACGAAGCGTCCGCAAAGGATTGCGCGACCTTCTCGATAACCTTCTTTCTCGGCAATCCAACGCGACCGCGACCGGTGCCGATCAAACCGATCGCAGTATCGCCAAGCTCGCCCTTCATAGCCATGAATTGCCAAAGGGCCTCTAGCGCCTCGTCGAGCATTTTTGGCGTCGACTTGGCAGTACCTTCTTCATTTAGTTCGGCCATCGCCGAGAGGTAGAATGTCTTTCCATGCGAGCTGACCTTTGCGACCGTCCCAATGGGATATCTACGTTTTTTCCCCTTGCCAACCGAGTGCTCTTTGAAAACCATTCCTTTGAGGGACATAGCCAGTTGCTTGTTTAACTCAACCGTGTTCCCCAAAAAATACTTGTTCGTGAACTTCCCCTGCAAGCTGTCCGGATTAATCAGGCCGCTGGCTATGTCAGTGTCAAACGTCGTGTTTGTGCTGATCACTATGTTGGTGGCGGGCGACTCCAGGAGGTCCCCAATAAGAACCTCGTAGCTAAAATCCTTTTTTGGAATGCGATAAGAAATTCGAGATACTGGTCGCCTGGAAAGAAGGGCGGCCACCACGGCAAAACCCAACACCAAAAAGAAGCTGTACGCGCTGTATTTGTCTCGGGTGTACATGCTAAAGAAATCCAGCATATCCAGCAGAAGGTATATTCCCCCGAGAACGGCGAGAATCCTCGCTAATCCGTCAACTGATAGGATGGCATACCGCCAATACGACCAAGTTCGGATCGAGCTGAAAAAATACTTCACGATCTACAGCCCGAGATTTTTGTAGGTTTGGTCGAGGTAGTGATACGGACCGGTTTTCCCCTCTTTTCGATGCTTGGCATGACTGTCTGTCCAATTAGTCATGGCATACTCTACGATCTTCACCCCAAATGGGACGTAGATAGCCAAGCTCTCCCGAATTGCTGGCGGGCAACGGTCGTCGCGATGCCGGGCGCCATTTAGATTTACCCCAATAATTGGCAGGTCAAGCTTCAGCGCGGCTTCCATTTCCCACTTAACGAACTTCGTCAGCAGTTTTGTCTTTTCGCCGATAAGGACGATCAACAGCTTTGAGTTGGCGAAGCGCTCGCGAAGTTGACGCTTAATGCTTTCTTCTTGGCTTGTATCCCGTGCTGTATTTAAGTCATGCGCATTGTGGAAATCGAACGTGAATTTCTCATTCTCCGCCCATGCCGTCATGAGGCGATAGTAACGCATGTCCGTATCGCCGTCGAAGCAGATATAAGTCTTATTCCTGTACGCCATATCTTCCGCCGCCATTGAACGGAAAGACTTGTCACAGAACAAGAGAGTCGTCTAGCCTCGGAGTGATGGCGTTTTCCACAACCACCCAGCCGCCCTCAACATAGCATTACGCAAATTGTCATTCGCCGCGATCAATGCCCGATTGCCGCGGCGTTCGGCCGTCTTGCCTGCATAACCAAGCGCCTCGCCTATGTCGCTCATGTTCTGTGCTGTAAGCGTGATGTCGGGCGTGGCTTTGGCCGCACGCAATTGTGAGACAGAGCACCACTGCGCCGCGTTGTCGTTATTCTGCGCGCGGCAAGGAGCTGATCGTCAGCGGGCATTAGAGATCAGAGCGCAGACCCGCGTCTACCGCTTCGTCAGAGAAACCGCGGTCGATCGCCGCTATCAACCTTTCCCGTGATCGCAGGGCGTCGTGATGGGTCTTCGCGTTGGCGTAGAAGGCGACGTGCACCGCTCCGGTCGCTTGGTCTACGTCATCGATGTCTATCCAGACCGGCTCAAGTTTGAAGTGCACGTCCCATTCGTCCAGGTGGGCGGACTGTTGAAGTGTGTCGGAAACGCCGTTGCAAAGACGAGCCCAATCTTGTGGTCCAACGCGATCATAGAGGCTACTCGTCAGTTGGATATATCCGCCTGCTACGCGTCGACGGCCCTTTGGTGCCGCCGGATCGACGTGCTGCCCCAGGTCACAACCGATGGAAAACAGGGTCGTTCGTGTCGCGGCGATGCGAACCAAAAACGCTCGCAAGGCCTTCGAGGTCTCGGCCTCTGCGATGCTGACAGCCAACTCTGGTCGGCCGCGAAGATCCACAAAACCCCTGTTGCTCCGTGTTGAGCTAAAGAATGATGGATATGGCACGCTGGTATGCACTTCGTAGCCGTGCGCATTTGTTATATTCACCGGCATCGCTGGGGCTCTCCGCTTAACCAGATTGGTAGCAGCATTGATATCGAACTTGCCGCCTGAATCGCCAGCGTGCATAGATGCCCGGTGTGTGAGGAGATTGTTCCCATGGCGCAGACTTCTATTGAGTGGACGGATGTAACATGGAATCCGGTCGCAGGCTGTTCAATCGAGTCGGACGGCTGCAAATTCTGTTATGCTATGCGAATGGCTGCCCGCCTTGAGGCCATGGGGGTCAAAAAATACCGGGGACTGACTAGGAAAAGTGGCGGTCGCAGCAAATGGACTGGCAAGATATCGCTGGACGAGAAGGCACTCGCGGCGCCGCTTAAGTGGAGAAAGCCGCGTCGAGTGTTTGTCAACTCAATGTCGGATCTCTTCCATCCGAGCGTTCCAGCTGTATTCGTCGCTGCGGTTTGGGCGACGATGGCCAAGACTCCGCATCATACCTATCAGATCCTCACAAAGCGGCCGGCACAGATGGCTGACATGCTGCGCTCTTCTAATTTGCCGGTGCTCCCGAACGTCTGGTTGGGTACCAGCATCGAGGACCGCCGCGTCGCATCGAGGCTCGATGATTTGCGCCGCGCACCTGCACTCGTCCGCTTCGTCTCCTTTGAGCCTCTGATCGGGTCCGTGCGCGGAGTGAATTTGGAGAGGATCGACTGGGCCATTGTTGGCGGAGAGAGCGGCCCACATGCCCGTCCGATGAATGTGGTCTGGGTGGATGAAATTGAAACGATGTGCCGAGCTACCGGCACTGCGTTCTTTTTTAAACAGTGGGGCGGCAAGAACAAAAAGGCTTCCGGCCGACTGCTTAACGGTGAGATATTCGACGAAATGCCGGCAGTATATCAACTTGAGGCCGGACGAGCTTGACTTCCGGCTCTCCAATTGCTGCAATTCCAGCGGCTTGTGGGGAGTTGATCCATTCCACGCTTCGTTTGGAAGACTGATGGGACGCTGCCGGGCGCCAGCGCGCACAGCCTAGCGAAGTTGCGCCTCATTGATTTTTACCTCCAACGCTACTTTGAAACGGTTGCCGTCAATCCAGCTATGGACGTGCTGCGGATCACGTTTGTCGATGGATTCTGCGGCGGTGGAGCCTACAGTGATCGGGGAACGACCGTAGAAGGCTCGCCGTTGGTGCTGCTTGGTGCGGTTGAAAAGGCCCGGAGGGCGCTCAATGAGGGCCGGACGAAACCGATAAACATCGAGGCCCAGTTCTATTTCGTCGACAGTGACCAGACAGCCATCGACGTGCTTCGGGGGAACTTGGCGAAGGCGGGACACCTGACCCGGCTCGGCCAGGACATCCACCTGACGAGAGCCCCTTTTCAACAGGCCTTTCCCGATATCAAGGCCGCAATCAAAGCGAGAACACGGGGCAACGTAGGCCGCTCGGTCTTCGTTTTGGATCAGAAGGGATACACCGACGCGCCACTGCCTTTGGTCAAAGACATCCTAGAGAGTTTCTCCGGCTGCGAGGTAATCCTAACATTCGCGGTCGGTTGGTTGATTGATTACCTGAGTGACAAGCCCCAGACCCTAAAGGCCGTTGCACCCCTCGGACTTTCGGAGGGGCAGATTCGGGAATATTTGCAGCTGAAGGACCAAAGGGGTGGACGGATCGTCATAGAACGCCTGCTTCAACAACACCTACGTCGAGAAACCGGAGCCACTTTCTCGAGCCCATTTTTCATTCGGTCGGTTGAAGCCAACAAGGACCTGTGGATTATTCACCTCTCAAACCATGTGACTGCACGGAACGTGATGGTGGAAGGACATTGGCTGATCAAGAACAACTCGCTGCATTTCGGAACCGGCGATTTCGAGATGATGGGCTTTGACCCTCATTTAGACCCAGCAAGCACCCCGGATTTCTGGTTCGGCGATTACGAGCAGGAACTTATGCGCGAGCGCCTCAAAGACGGAGTACTTAAACGGTTGCGCGACCGCTACGCTTCGGAGAGCGTCGAATACCTCACGTTCGTGCGAGAGGCGGCGAACGAAACACCTGCCAGGTTGGCCGACTTTGACCACGTTGCTGGCCTTCTGGTGGACGAAAAGCAATTGAGGCTAGCGACTCCAGATGGGCAAAGTCGGCGTAGCAGGCGCCCGGATCGGCGCGACCTCATCGGCATACACCCACAAAGCTCCTTCCACTTCATTCGGCACTCGACCAAGACCGGACGCTGAGTAGCCGGCATTGGACCGACTCAAGGCCGCTGGGACGACCGGCCCACTATCCCGTCGCGACCGACATTTTGGGTGCCAAGTGAAATTACGCGGCGGGTGCCACCGATTTTTATCGGACCTATTTCCTGTATCGGCTTGAACATGCCGCGCCCGGTCTCGACGAGATCGTGCTCAAGCTGCTCGAGGACACGGTCAGGGAGAGAACCCGATTCCGGCCAGGATCGCTTCGCGCCTATGGGACGGGGCTGCTCGCCGGCGAGCCAATCAAGATCAGTGACGCGGAGGTCGAGCGCTACAATGCGCTCCAGTTCGCGCAGTCGCGGCGGTTCCTTTTCTCGCACGCCGCCAATTTTGACCGCGCCCGCGAACGCCTCGCCACACACAAGACGGGGCTGCGGGAGTTACTGATGCCCCCTCGGCCGGATGGGCGAAGGCCCGCCGCCCCGCACGCGCATGCCCGAGGGCTGGAACCTGGTCGTCCATGGTCCGCGCGACCATCAACTGTTGCACCTCGAGGAGGTTGACAAGGAAGGCGAAGGCATTACCGCGCGAACCAGCCATCTTGAGTTGCTGAATACCGTGGCAGCGGATACACGCCTCGACTACGTCGAGCTCTATCATGGTTCTCGCCAGCGCCGGCACCAAGTGAAGCTCGAACTCCTCGCCGATGCCGGCCCCGGCTGGTTCAGGGCGGTGCATTACGACGAGTCGACGCGGGAGTTCGACCGCCGGATCAGCGCGACAAGAGGCAAGAAAACGTGGTACTTCCGAGCGGCGCAAATTACTCGTCCATCCACGATCCAACATTTTCGATTCGACGCTGAAACAATTCAAGTTCATCTAAGATGGCGCTATTCCAGCCAACTGATCGGATAGGGCTTGCGTGAGGAAGACGTGCATCTGTGGCAATTCTTGATCCGCGCCTGCTCGAGCTGATCGAGACACTAGTGGCCGCGCGGCTCGACTGGCTGGCGTTCGAACTGATGGAAGGTGTCCAGGTCGGTCGGCCGCCTGAAGAGTCCGAAGAAGCACTCGCCGCGGTGCGGGAGTCGATTCGCGGCAATGCGCAGCCGAAGGCGCGCGGCGAGCCGCAGGCTATTGCGGTGGAGACAAAGCCGATTCCGCCTGAGGACCAGGTCGAATGGGCCGCCGCCTATGTCGAGGAGCGGCTCGGCGACGCGCTCGAGCAGCTCCAGGCGTCGATCGACACGCTCGACTTCGTCGTCAAGGAGACAACCGAGCGGCGAGACAAGGCTGGAGCTGTGGCACAGCCAACCGACGCGTCGGAGCCAAGGGCAGTCGCGGTGCTGCTGGATCTCGACGGCGAGCGAAAGAGCGGCCGCGACGACGTCGTCGTCGCAAGCGAGAGCTTTCCCACCCTGCGCACCGCGCTAGCCGAATGGACCGCGAAATCGCGCGGACAGGCGACGACGTGATGATCCCAAATGTCCAATCCGCCCTCGACACGATCGTCGGCCGCATCACTACGCTCGAACATGCCTCGGGCGCTGGGCGCATCTTCGAGCTGTTCGTCATGACCAGCCTCGCGCGCGGCTTGCGCAATGCCGGGTTCAGCGTCTGGCTGCAGCGCTCGGACGGGACCATTATTCAGCCCGGCGACGCGGACCGCCGCTTCATCCAGCGCGGCGGCGCGCCTACAGGCGTTCCCGCGGCTTCAGCCGGGCCTGACAATGCCAGCGTCATCGGGTTCCGAAGGGGACGCCGTCAGAAATGGGAGATCTGGAATGGCATCCAGTTCGCGGGCCGCAGCTCGGCGACACACGAAATCGACATCTCGATTGTCCCCGGCAGCGTCGGGACTGCGATCCGTGGGACCGGCGGCATTCCGGTGGGGCGCCCGCGCGTCGCGATCGAATGCAAGGATGTGGGCACTGCGGGTAGCCTCGACGAGATGCGCGCCTTCATAGCCCGGCTCTACGATGTGACTCTGCTCCATGCGCATCATCGCCATATGCACTTCCCGCACGCCCGCGCGCTCCATCCGGGCAGCCCTAACGAGCCGAAGCACCGCGCGATCGTGACCTATTGGCAGGAGAATCGGCGCACCAAGAACATCATCGCGCGGCGGACCGGTTTCACCGGCGGGACCGCGCCGCTCGGCGACTATCACCGTATCGAACCGCATCGCCAGATCAGCGTCGGTAGCAGCACCGTCGACGACCTAGTCTGGTCGGTGGTCCACTGGGCGGGCCGCAATGCCTGAAGCCGACGAATTCACCCGGCGGCGACGCATGACGTGCAGCGGCTGCGCGCCTGGAGGCCGCCGGCGTTGCCGTTGAGCCAATCCGGATCGACCCATATATGGATCAGCGGTTCACCTTTTCAGCGACCCAGATGGATTGCCGCTGGAACTCTACGAGGCCCGATAAGGAACGGTTCGTCGTCGAAGGTGGGGACGCCACCTCCTTTTGAGAATGGCAGGTTTCAGGAACGGTACTTGGCTCCTTGAACGACGGTCCCTTGTTGGGTGTGACCGTCCTGGCTGATGATTCCGACCGGCGTCAGTCAGCAGATATAGTCCGCCAACTTGGGTGCGTCGCCGGGCTCCTTCCCACTGGAGCCGGACCGCTTTGCGCAGCATACCGGTCGTAGCGACCAGCTCGTCGTATCCCAGAAGCTGAAATCATTAGCCCCGCAGTAGGGCTCGCTACAAATAGAGATTTGTAGTTGTGCTGATGTGCAAGCGCTTGTGTAACAAGAATTCTGACGCAAATCCGGCTCATGGGCTTTTCAATCACCAGCCGCGGTCTAGGCGGCGTATGTTAAGCTTCGGAATCAATGACAACGACAGCCTAGTGACACAGTTGAAAAAACATATGGATTTTGAGAAAGCCAAATCAGAGCTCGCCTCGCGCCTCCGTGCCCTCGACGCTGCGGGGCCGTCTGGTTTTGAAGGATTGATGAGAGACGTTTTGTCTGAAGTCACCGGGGAGCTTTTCAGGCTCGCGAAATCTGGCCCTCAGGGCGGTTCCGACGTCAGGGCAGTCAATAGCAATACGATCAAGATTGGGCTCGAAGGCAAACGGTACGGAGAAAATACAAGGCTCGGGCTGGATGAACTGCAAGCAAAACTGATTGACGCGGCGATGCAGCAAGACCCGGTCGACTTATGGGTGCTGGCGGCTACACGAGAGATTTCGGCTTCCGATTATGAGCAGCTATCCAAATCGGGCATATCCCACGGGATTTCAATCCTTCTCCTTGATTGGCCAGTGGCAGCTGGCGTCCTCCCCGATCTCGCTGTCTTGTGTGCTGAAGCCCCGCAAGCAATGGAAGCGCACATCGGGAGCGACATTTCTATCGCCAACTCGATCGCGACAATCCGAATTCACGCCAATTTCGAGAGGTTTCGTGATCGCCTGAGAAATCGACTTGGTGCGGCGGACATAGGCTATGCCGCGGCCACAGAAGCAATGCACGGCTGGATGCTAGTTGCGCTTCGAAACCAAGCAAACGCAGGGGCACGCTTGGGCGGCCGAGGGCATGATCTTCTCGCGTCGCTGGAAACGCGGATAACCCGCAAAACACTCGACGAACAACTCGATCGATGGTCGGCAAGTTCGCGTCCGGCGGTACTTGTCGGCAACGAAGGCGTTGGCAAGACATGGTCGTTCTTGTCCTGGTGGATTGACCGGACTGCGCGGCCGGAGCCTTTGCCGCTCACGATCTTTGTATCAGCCAAGGAAGTCCGCGACGAGAACGTCGAGGATTTGATCAGCCGACTGCTTGCCGGGCGCCTCGAACATGGCGACCGCGTGTTTTGGCAGCGTCGGCTCGATCAATGGCGGCGTGCCAATGTCGATGGTCCTCAATTCATCCTTGTCATTGATGGCCTCAACCAAAACTGGACGAAACGCGACTGGGCGGATTTTTTCCAACCCTTGTACGACGAGCGGTGGATTGGCCGGGTTGCGGTCTTGATGACATGCTGGCCTGACCATTGGGCGGACCTGCAGAAGCTCGCGCCTCTTACGCCGGAACCTATTGAGATTCCTGTCACCAACTTCAGCGAAGCGGAGCTCGACTTATTGCTCGCTAGCCACGGCCTCACCCGGAATGGGTTCGCCGACCCCATGCTGGCCATGATGAAGGTTCCTCGTCTTTCGTTGCTGGCCATCATGAGACAAAAGGAACTTGCTGGGAGCGGAGACGTCACCCCAGAACGTCTGGCCTACGAGGATTGGAAAAATCGTATCGCCCGGCGCGGTTCGGCGCTCGCCATCACCGATGCGGAATTTCAGGATTTTGTTCGTGAAATCGGAACAACACTTAGAACCTCGGTTGAAAGTTCGGCCTTCACCCGAAGCGAGTTGCTTGATCGATTGGGAAGGGACAGCGGAAAGGAACGGAAGGATCTACTTGAAACCCTTGGGGAGATCGTTGCTGGACGTTGGCTGGAGCCGGGAACGCGCGCGAATGAGTTTCGCGTCAACCCCGAACTTACGCCATTCGCGCTAGGACTGACGCTTGCGCACGAATTGAGAGAGGCCTCTGATGACGGATCAGCCGTCACGATCATCGCCGGTTTTGTCGACCCTTTCAAAGGCCAAGGATTGGGTGTTTCAATCCTTCGTGCCGCGACAACCGTCGCCTTACTTGACCCCGAAGTCGGTCGTGGCGCCCGGCGAGCCATATTGAAACGTTGGCTTTCAGAACAGAACTTCATGCAAGTTGACTTCGATGCCTACTGGCGCCTGATCGGGATCGATGTTGATCTCATGTGCCAGAATATTGAGGAAACGTGGCTTTCACGGGAGGGAAGCGGGGTCTTCTCCGACGAAATCCTTATCAAAGGAATGGTGCAGGCTTATCGATTCCCAGAAGTTGCCTCACATCTTGTCCGCCGATCGGAACAATGGCTCGGATGGCTTTGGGAAAACCCCGACGAAGGAAGCTTCCTGGGTCGGATTGACCCCAACTCGCAACGGTCGCTAGAGAACCGGGCTCGGACCAGAGCGTCTCTCATAGAATGGCAGAACGTCGAACGTTCGGAATGGCCGCACATCGAACTCCGCACATCCGGAGATGTCAGCTGGTTTAGCCACAGGGTATTCGGCATACTCTCGTTTCTGCCGCGAGCGCCATTTATTCGTGCTTATGTTGCATGGGGGCTCAGCCGAGCAGTGATGGGCGTGCCACGCCATTGCGACGAACTTGCCTGGGTCTTCCGACTTAACAAAGAGGACGCAGATCCTTTCGAATTGGCATTTTATGAATGGATCGAACGGCTTCGTACCATCGGCGGCGCCATTGCTGACAACGCGGCGAACTACCTTCTCGAGGCTGTCGCAGATCCGCGCGCCCAAGATATGCTTGATAGAAGCGGAATCCCAAAATCGGGAGATGGAGAAACGGCGGAGCCAGCATGGACCGACCCTCGAAACCCATCGCAACAGCCAGTTCACAATACCCAGAAAGAGCGCATTCGTGGTGGCTTATTGTGGCTGCATCACCGCCAGAACGGCGACGATGATATTCGTTTGGAACGCGTCAAGACAACCTTGGCGCGCCTCGATCCGACCGTTCTGCAAGAAATCGCGGTTGAGGCGGCCAGAAGTGCATCGGACCGAACCTCTGAACAACTGTGGGGCCTCGTGCACCGGACGCACCGCATCCTTATGCTGTTGTCTGCCGAGGAACGCCACACCCTCGTTAAGGCGATAGACCGCGTACTCGACGGCAGCGAACTCTCCGATGAGAAGGATCTCCTTTGGTGGCGCGCTCGTCGGCTGGAAATACGGCTTTGGGGTACTTCTCTGAGCGAGCAGCTTACGATCATTAGGGAAGAATGCCAGGACGCGAACGAACTCGCCCTGCTCTACGGCCCATTACCGCATTTGGACCAGCCGCTTCTTCGCGAAGAATTGGCGACATTTCCCCTCGCCGGCACAAAGGCTCAAAAGCTTGTCTCGTTATATTATCTGACCCAGAGGTCGGCGGACGCGACATTGGGCGGATGGAGCGATTTGGCTTCTCTCATATCCGACGGGGATGAAGATGTCAGGCGTTTGGCTATTGAGTTGGCGCCTGCAACACGTGAGCCTTCCGTCATGGCGGCGGTCGCGGCAAGCGGCAGGGATGCAAAATCGGCGGCAAATCGCGTTGATCGGGCACATATTTCGCGCGCGCTGCTCGCCGCAAGTGAGGTTTTGGGACAGCCAGACCTCCTAAAGAGGGCTGACCCGGAGGTGGTTGCCCTGCAGTTAATCTGGCATCCTACCGAAATCACCATTTCGCAGGCTTACGATGCGTTTTTGCGAACGGCCCTGCAGAGGTCGCTTGTATTGCGATCTGGCCCGATTGGCGATCACTGGGTTCGGCACGAGGGGGCAATGCGAGCATTGATTTCCCAGGATCCGAACGGCTTCCTGCCCTGGCTGACTAGTTGGCTCAGTGAAATCGGCGATGTTCCGAATTTTGTGCTCATGGATGAATTTCCGCTTATCTCGCTTTGCCGGGCTCTTTTCCAAGCGGGCGCGCCGCAAGCTGAAGTCCTTTGGGATAAACTCACTGAGGCGATGGCGAGCGGAATTATGAAAAACGAAAGCCTGTTGCTCCTGCCGATGGAATCACCCGTGGGTGAAAATGGTGACCGGATGCGCACCCGTATACTGTCGGCGGCAACGACGGATCAGGATTTGGCAGCCCTGGTGCAAGCCGCTCTCAAACACGGTCATACTGGCTGGCTTGAGCGCATCATCCGTGACGGTGAAGCAAGTGGCCGAGCCGGCGACATCGCTAAAGCTTACACCCTACTTGGGTATTCCGATGCCGTTAGCCCGTTCATCAACCTTTGGGACGAGTTCTCGGATCGGAAGCCCGTCGATGGATGGCTGGCATCGGTCTATCAAGGTAGCCATGCAGCCTTTGAGCTAAACAGTTGGGCGCGCCACTGGTACCGCGCATATCTCGATGCTCCCGACCCTGCCGCGGCCTTCGCAGCCTTTGAGCTGCTTTTGTCTTGCCTCGATGGTCGGGCATCTCTTTGGATCAAAATAAGATCTGAATTGGAGCCCGGTGAACTATATCTGAAAGCTCACTGGGATTCCAACGTGCATGAACTAAACGACGTCATAAAAAAATCGCGAGATAAGCTGAAGAAGACTCTATTTCACACCGCCATTATGGAGCAAACTCAGCACCCGTGGCTATAGCCGTACGGCCTGTCCGCCAGACTAGGCTGTCGATCGACGGTCTGCGTGGGCTCAAGTGTGGGAGGTCCACCAAATCTCAGAGTGCTTGCGCGCCTTCGTTAAGCCCGCAAGTTAGTCATTGCCGTAGTCAGGCTCATGCTCCATCTCGCGCTCTTGCCGATCCTCGTAGATATAGTCCAAACCGCCGGCTTCAATTTCAGCGCTACCCGTAAGCGCTAGATCGCACGTCGGGCAGCGGAACTCTTCGCCGACGAATTCGCGGTCAACGATCTCCCAGATGGCTTCCTCATCGCGCTCTTCGCTGATGTCTTCACCTGTTTTCTCGCCGGTTATGAAAGCGCGGCAGTTGCAGGCCGGGCAGATCTCCGTCCAAATCTCGTCATAGTCCCCCTCAAAGAGGTCCCTTTGATGCTGTGGCTGCCGCAATAGGGCCTCAGCCGCCAAGCGCTCCCGCTCCGCTTTCTTCAATGCCTTGAACTGTTCCTTGGCGGCCTCGACGCGAAGCTTGACCGCCGAATCAAGGGCTTGGGCAGCTTCATCAAGCAACTGACGCGGAGCCTTTGCATCGGCCGCGCCCAGCCATTGTTCCAGCGAAGATCCCATCTGGTTAAGAATCGTGTCGCAAGCATGCCAATAGCGCGCCTCCCAGGCGTCAAGACGCATGGTCCGAAATGGGAGGTCGGCTGAGTGGAGCTCCGTGTTACGACGCTCCGCGATGTCCTGGCAGAATTTTTGGATGGTCTTGTCGAACCTCGGAACGAGGTGCGCAAGGCGCTCGAACAAGGTTTTTGCCGTGATGGTCTTCACATCGGTCGTAACATTGATGCCGGCGGCAACGAACATCGACTGCCAGTGGGTCGGATCGACCACGAGGCTCGGGTGCGTGCGCGCGAGCGCGGCTTTGCCAAGCAGCTCGAGCGCGAGCGAAGCCCAAAGCTGGTATTCGTCGAGTTCGCCACCGCCCTTCCTGGCCAGGGCGCGGCCTATGTAAACCTTCGACTTCGCATGGAGCGCGTCGCCGTTGATAGCGATGAAGACGTCGTCAGGCATCGATGAGAACCCTCGCTAGACGTCGGCCGGAGCCTTGGTCCGTCGGCCCGCGTCCGTGAAGGACGCGCCAGTTGTCGATGACTAAGATGTCGCCCTGGCGCCAACGGTGGACTTCCGGGGAGCCGCCGGTCAACCGATGTTCCACAAGCCTCAGGGCTGCCTGTCCGCGCTCATCGACGGCTTCAAGACAGCCAGGATCGTATCGGAGGAAGGCGCGATCGGGGGACAGAATGGTCGAGTAGAAGGAGCGCCGGCCGGTTCGCACGAGGATCGGAGCGCCTTCGAGAAGGTGAAGCTCATCCGGCGAAAAGCCGAGGGTTCGCCAATCGAGTAGCATCGTCACCGCGCTAGGCGAACCCGGCTCGATGCACCCGAGAAGGAGATAGCGGCAGGGTCTCGGTCGGTGGCTGAGTTCGGCGTGGAACGGCAAAGCGTTCAGCCCATAACGCGCGCTCAAGGATCGAGGATGTGCATGGTCGGCCGTTCGGGGTCGGACGAACTCCTCCAGCGCGCCGCCTCGGCCCGCAGTGCGCCTGCCGAGAAGATCGCCCATACGGCCGATTTCGCTGACGATGGCTTGGGCCTCTGCGGCACCTGCGACATGGCGGGCCCAACCGCATTCGGTCAGCGGGGCCAGGAGCCGCTGCGGAGCGGTGATAGCTGTGTCCTTAGTGACCATCGTTGCCCGGCCTATCGATCGAGACGAACACGAAGCCGCCGCGCACGCTCGCGGAAGGCGGCCTCGCCACCCTCAAGGATGTCACACACGGCTTTGCGGATTGCGGCGTTTTCCAGCCCGCCCGCCACATAGCTGATCGGCGGAAGACCGCCCGACGGAT
This sequence comes from Mesorhizobium sp. M0243, assembly GCF_040321775.1. Classification (NCBI taxonomy): domain Bacteria; kingdom Pseudomonadati; phylum Pseudomonadota; class Alphaproteobacteria; order Hyphomicrobiales; family Phyllobacteriaceae; genus Mesorhizobium; species Mesorhizobium sp. M0243. Next base: position 14,812 of record NZ_JAMYSF010000037.1, read on the forward strand.
GTGGGCCAGCTTCGGCTACGATGATCTGGTCAGCGTCGGTGTTGATGACGAGATTTGCGTTGTGCGTAACAATAATGACCTGACGCTTCGACTTGGCCGCAATGAACAGCGCCACCAGTTCATCGAACACGGACTTCGGATCGAGATTTTCCTCCGGCTGGTCGATGATCAACGGACGATCGTCCGAATCGTCGAGAGCGAGGTAGAGCAGCAAAAGAACGATGCCGCGCGTGCCTGGCGAGAGCTTCCGGATGTCGACGCCGTCATAGGAGATCTCGTACCGAACGATGATGTGGTCGGTCCCGAAAAGCCAGTGCGCGAATTGCTTCGACCAGGCGCGGAACTCGGCTTGTTGCGTGGGCGCATAAGGCGCGTGCGAAAGAAGGTCATTGGCGTATTTTCCAATGAAGGCTGTCATCGCAGCCTGAACCTCCGCCGCCGAGCCCGTCTCCCACGCGGGTTTCAGTGCCTCCGTTGCGGCAGTAATAAGCGAGCGGCGGCCATAGAAGGGACCGGCTTTGCGTCTGTCGAGGAGTTCTTCCTCCGCTACCGAGCCCCACGTTTCGACGTCGGCGATCCTGCGAACCGAGAAGCTGAGCTTGTTGAGGGTGCCTGATGCCGCTGCAAGCCTCGCCATTAGCGGCGCGTAGAGGCCGGCCAGTGCGTTCTGTTCGCTGATGATCGCCTCGAAGACTCGCCCGTATGTGTCATCTCGCTCGGTTTGAAGCTCCTTCCTACGCCCTGCCGCCCCTTGCGCATCGATAAGCCGGGTTTCGAGGGTCTGAAGCGCAGAATTCTCTTGCGCGATTCGGCCGGTCAGTGCCGTGTATTGGTCCTGCACCAGCTTGTCTGCGCTGAATAGGGTCCCGAGGCGTGTCATCTCAGCGACGATCGGTGCAAGCGGAAGTATCGATAGATCAGCATTGTCCGCAACCAGCGCGACATTTGGATCGCCAGGCGGCGGCGGAACGCCGTTGAGCTTCCGAACCTCGCCATCCGCCCACGCGATGTAAGCCGTCAAGCTCTTGTCCACGTCGCCCTGGTAGATCAGTAGGAAGTCTTCCCACTGCTTGCCGTCCAGACCGCTATTGGCGTGCCGCGCCTGGGCTTGACGGAGCATTTCCGGCGCGCCAGTGGCACGCATGCTCCGAGCCTCGTCCTGCAGGGCGACGAAGGTGCGGCGCTGATTTCCAAAGGCCTGGATCTTGTTTCGAAGATTCTGAGCCACTCCGCTGAGCTGGGTGTGACGCGCCACTTGCGCTTCCGTTCCTTTGACAACGAGTTTGGCGCGGTCGGTTGTGTAGTCCGCGATTATTTTCCTCTTCTGTGCGGCCTGCGTAGTCAGCGTGGCAACGAGGCTTTCTTTCTCGAACTCGCTGGCGATGCGGTCGGAAACGTCCGAGATCGCCCCGGCTTCGCGCTTGCGTGCCTGCTGGAACCGTGCAGTTTCCTGTTCGCGCAGCTCGGCAAAGTCGGATGCCCAGTCACGATCCTCCTGCGAATGCGACTCGAAGATCACGCGCTCGATCTCGTCCACGAGACCATCGGAGACACCCTTCGCCGAGCAAAGCTCTTCGACGAACTGCTGGGAGAGATAGCGGGCGCGAGGAAAGGACATGTGGCCGTTGGCGTCGCTGCCGTCTAGGGAACGGGTGACTTCCGAGCCGCTGCCCCAGGAGAGCGTCGTCGTGGCATTGCCGATAAGCCTGCGGGCTCGCGCCAAGAAGGACGGGCTAATATTCTCGTCTGCATCCCAGCCGGAGGACGAGATTGCATCGCAACCTGCCGCAATGACGTCGGCCAGGGCGGTCTTGCCCGACCCTCGCGCGCCAATAATGGCTACAAGACCGGGATTGAGCGGGATATCAGGCGTGGTGGCCCAGTCCGCATTGTCCATCCTGACGTGCGAGATGACCTGCGACGGCATTGCCGACCGCGGCGGCTGCTCGCCGACATAGGCGCGGCCCTCCGGGTCGATGCAGGCCTGACGGAGCGAATCGAACTCCAGGGCGCCCTTGATCCATGAGAAGCGATTATCGACAGGCTGGCCGATCGATATCTGGTCGTGGGAGTCGCTCCCGTGAAGACAAGGCTTGCAGCCGTCATATCGCGAGCGCAGCTGTTCGACGGTCACGCCCCGCTGGCCGAGCCAGAATTCTCGCTGCGCCGGGCTGCTTGAGAAGATGATGTGGGCGAATTTCTCGATTTCTTGTCGAACGGTCGCGTCGGCGGCCTGCCGAAGGCCTGACGTGCCGTCGCCGGCGGCGCCTGCGACGGCGATCAGGATGTTCTTCTTCGCCCATTCGCTTTCGTGAATGACCTTGCGCAGCTGGTCAAAATTGACCTTGACCTGCGTCGCACCGTGCCGAAGCGCCGCGCCGTCATCGATAATTGTCGGGTCGGCGCGCTTTCCGAGCTTGATCAGTTCTTCGCGGGTGCAGTCATAGCGATCGTTATGAGCGCCGAATTGCAGGCGCTTGAGGATGCGCTTGACCTCTTCGACGTGGTTTGGATCTTCCGGGCTGACCAAGAGGTGGATGTTCACAAACCCCGACTTTGCCGCCGCATCGAGGCGCAGCTCGATGTTCGGGAAGAGCAGCTTGACGCCGGGGAGTCGGCCGGCAGCTTTGTGTTTGAGGAATTCCTCGTAGGTGTCGGTGACATAGTAGTCGGTAACGGCGATTGCCTCGATTTCGGGCGTTAGGCTTTCGAGCGTCGCCAGATAGAAATTCCAAGGATCGGTGGCTCCGAACTGGTTGTTGAGAATGGTACCAGGAGCATGAATGTGTGGCTCCCATCGATGCCATTCTGAACCGCGATTGACCAGCGCCTTTGTTCTGTTGTCGTCAACGTCTTGCACTGCACTCAACTCCCGCACTTTCGAATATTACTACATTAAAGACCCATGCGCGTGCGCGGTAAGGTCATGATCGACCTCTCCACCTCGCTAGATCACCACGTCGGCCACCAAGATTTTTGCGCAGCTGACAATAAAATGCGTGTCCACTGTGTAGTCGTAGTCCCCAGCCATTCGGCTGCCCAGCTTTTCTATATCGAGGCTCCGCCATTCAAATTTCCGGCCTTTTTTAGTTCGACGACAGCACAGTTGTACAGAGTTCGTCTGCGATGGACGATGATGTCAGGGAAGACGGTGAGAGCCGACGCATCATCCGGGATGTTTTTAGTCTCTCCGGCCGTGAAGGTTCTTTCCCGCATCCCTAAGGGATTGGATTCGCAATCGACATGCCACTGATTGAAGTGCGACGCGAGGCTATCCGCAGTGCACCAAACCTACCGCCCTCTCCGCGCCGGCTACCGAGGCAACTCTGGCCAACGGCCGCTAAACCTGCTTTCACTTTCGAAAGCCGACGGACTGCAACCGTGAAACACCGGTCGTTGCGTTGCTCCGGCTTAGTGGACGATTCTGGCGCTACAGCCATCTTTGCCACACGATACGGATACGAGCTACATCTTCACACCAACCCCACCCTGAAATCCTCCAGAACCTGAGCCAGCCCTCGCGCGCCGAGAAGGGTCAAAACGCGCTTCGGCTGAAGCTTCGGTATCGCCCGGTCGTAGATGGCGAGATTGATCGCCCCGTTGAGGCGCGAAGGGTAAATGATCCCGTCGGGCTCGGATGGGTGCTCGTGAAACGCCAGTGACCACCGGCGTGCCAGGTTCTGGCGCTGTGCCCGAACGACATCGGTCGGCACACCCATCCGAACGGCATTGTCGCCTCTGAGATCGACCAGGCGTAGATCTGCCGTGGCCGCGATCTCCGCATAGCGCCGCTGGGTCAGTTCCACCTCCTCTATTGGAAGATCGTCAAGGGTCCCTTCACGGCGGTCGCGGAGCACGGTCTCGAGGAAGCACACCTTCAGGGAGTCACCGAGGTAAAGAACGCCAAACCGGTTGGCGTCAACGCGGCGTCGAGGATCGCTGAATCGGCTCAGCGACTTCCCGTATCCCAACGGATCGGGATAGGTGTTCCAGTAGATCCGGCCGAATGTCCGTCCCGGCGATATGGTCTCGATTTCGAGCTTTGCACGCCCGAAATCGGCTGGAGGTGGAACGCCGGGCATTCAGTCGAAATCGCCCCTGGCCATGCTTTCCGCCGCGGCCAGCACCGCGACATCGTCACCCTGCTGAAGGGCTCGAAGGCCCGTCCGGCCATCGAGGGCGCCATGGCGCGACACCAGAAACCGATAGACCGCCCAGGCGCTGTTGCCGAGCGTCTCGTGGAGCGCCGGCAATGTCCCGAACGGTCGGCCGTCCTTGTCGAGTTGCCAGACGGGAAAGCGGAAGCCGCGCTTGGCGCCATCGATCCCGAGCACCTGCCCGCTTTGCCGCCTGGCGTTGACCGTCACCCGCGACGTGCCGAGCAGCTTGGCAAAGGCATCCGCGCTCAGCATGTCCTCGCCGGCGACAATTTCGGCAACACGCTTGCGGCCACGCACGCGCGCTTCGGCAAGCGCCGCCTCGAGTTCGGCATCGGGCTTGCCCGTGTCCTCGACGGGAAAAGTATCGTCTGAAGCGATCGATTGCTCCTCGACCGGCGTGATCGTCTGCGCACCAGCCGTTGGATCGACCTCTACCCGGAACGATACGCGATGGCCGATCTTGCGGCTGCGTGCGATCGCTTCCTGATAGCGTTCGAGCAACACCTTCTTGAAGTCTGCCTGTGCCGGCAGCTTCGCGGTGAAACTCAAGGCGGCGACTCCCGTATGCGATGCGGTTCCGCTATGATTGCTGCGTTTTGGAGCGGCCATGATGAGAACCTCCTGCTGTCACCCAATATGGTTGCAGATCGCAAGTTCGTCAAGTTCGATAATTTCGTAAGGTGTGGAGAATGGCTGCGGACTAAACAATTCCCCACGCCCGAAACCGCCCCCTGCCCGTCATCTCGCGCAGCCCAAGTTCGCCGACAAGATTGAGCGCCCCCTGCTTTGTCACCTTTAGCCGCTCCTGGATCATTCCCGTCGAGACGAGCGGCCGCGACAGCACCAGCTCGACCAGGTCGGGCAGTTTCGAGCTGGCGCGCCGTTGTTTGAGCCGCCGCTCCATCTGGCTTTTGGCCAGCACCAGCCGATCGTGTTCCTTCAGGCCAGCCACTGCTGCGTCGTGAATGGCATCGAGCAAGGCGAGCAGCCGATCGCCGCGATTGCGCGCCCGCCGCCGCTCGCGCGGAATGTTTTTCGCGCCGAGATGCAGGCTTGCGAGATGGTTGGCAGCAGGCCCCTCGTGGCGCAGCAGTGCGGCAACAAGCAGCGGCCCGAGCCAGGCGGCATGCTGCAGCACCTCAATGTCCGACCAGGCTTCGAGCAGGATTGCGGCGCGCAGCACCGACGGCCACTCCCGCGTGTCGGCGAGCACGGCCTGCCATTCGGCCAGCCGTTCTTCTTCATTCCAGTCGAGATCGTAGATCAGGCCGTTTTGCGGCTCCGGCCGGTCACGTCGTGACGTTTCCTCCTTTCGACCAGGCACGTCGGCGCCGCTGAGAATCTTCGACGAGCGCGCCAGGACGGCATCGATCTCGGCAAATTCTTCGGCCAGCAGATCGTTCTCAACGCAATTCCGATCGTCGGCTTCGAAAGAGCTGGCTGCAGCCCCCTCCCCATCCCCTCCCCGGCCCTTTTGTTCTGATGCCGCCGTCGCGCTACCGCGGCCGGTCAGCGCCAAAAAACCGTCGCGGCTGAGGGTCCAGTCCGGCTTCTGTGCAAAAATCCGCCGGCGGGTTCGCAGCACCGCATGCGCGCGCGTCAACTCGTGGGTCGGGGTGCGGATGTCCATGTGGGCGTCGTGCAGCACGAGGTCCTCGAGGTGGACGAGTTCGCCCTCGAGCCAGAGCGCGGAAGCCGCGTCGGCAAAATGCTGGCGCTCGACAAAGCCGTCGCGGACCGGCGAACGGGCGACCCGCTCGTCGAGGCGGACCAAAGCCGCGGTCGCGCGGGCAACCGGCCCGATCAGGGTTTCCAGGGGCAGTTTGTCGAGTGTGTAAGCCATTGTTTTCATGATGGCTGATTCGCGTTGGTCAAGCTAGTGAAGGTATTACTGGACTTACATCATGTTTCTTCAGGGACAAAAATGACTATCGATAATGACCTCTTATCGATAGCGATGGATTTGGCAGCCAAGAGGCGCTAGTGTCGGTCGTCCTAGATCGCTGGAAAAGCCCAGAAACGCGCGGTCTTGGGCGTCTTTCTCAACCCCTATTCGGTGGATTCTCCGCCCGGTTTTGGCAGGCGGATCGGCCCAGTTGAATGGATTCCGGCGCCTCGCGGCGGCTCCAACGGCGCGTCTGAGACCGGCTGGGCGCCAAAGCACGCTGCTTTCCCCTCTTTACCTTTCCCAAAAGCCTGGAATTCCGCGTTCGCGGCCATATCGGCCCTTTGGACGCGATTTGATCCTCTCCGAGTCCTTGGACACCGCCGGAGGCCTCGATCGCGCTCTACGGCCCTGCCAATCGGTCGATAAAACACGCCTGCAAAGGTTCCTTTTCTGACACATTGCAACTTTGTAAAAACCAAGCCAAAATGCGCCGCAAATGGCCAGTCCGCGCACCCAACCCACACTCCTTTCCCGCCCCCGCCGCCTGATCGGCTATGCTCGGGTTTCCACCGAAGACCAGGTCAACGACGCCCAGGTCGACGAACTCAAGGTCACCGGCTGCCAGACGGTTCACCAGGAGCACGGTTCCGGCGCCTCGCGCTCGCGGCCGGTGCTGGCCAAGCTGATGCGCGAGATCGCCGCCGGCGACGTTCTCGTCGTCGTGCGGCTCGACCGCCTCGCCAGGTCGGTCAGCCATCTGATGGAGGTCATCGAGCAGCTTGAGGCGCGGGGCGCGCACTTCCGCTCGCTGCGTGATCCGATCGACACGTCGACGCCGCAGGGCATGTTTTCGCTGCAGGTGCTCGGCGCCGTGGCGCAGCTCGAGCGTGCGCTGATCGCTGAACGCACCAAGGCAGGGATGAAGGCAGCCAAGGCGCGCGGCAGGCTGGCTGGCAACCCCGGGCTTCGCGAGCGCCGTCCCGAAGCTGTGCGGGCGATCGCCGCGGCGCGCGAGCGCGCCTATATCGACGATCTCATCACTTCGGCGCAGACCTGGCTGCCGACCGTGCGTCGCTTGCGGCCGCAGCACAGCTGGGACGACGTGGTGCGGGTGCTGAACCGAAAAGGGCATAGCTGGACGATCGAGCGGCTGCGGCGCGCGGTGCATCGGCTGGTTCGCGAACGCATCGCCGAACCGGCTTTGATCAAACGAGCCCCTCGCCGGCCACCAGAGGACCGGCTGATGACACTCGTCGCCAGCATTGCTCTCGCCGATCCGGATCTTACACTGCTCGAGATCGGCGCTCAGCTGGGACGGATGCATGAACGCACGCCCCGTGCCGGCCGCCAATGGCAGCCGTCGTCGGTCAAGGCGCTGCTGGATCGTGCCCGGCGGCTTGGCCTCGTGGTGCCCGATCCAGTGCCTGGCTCATGAGGCGGCCGAGCATCCGATCCCGTGCCGCCCTGCCGGCACTTCGGACCTGCGTCCATTCGGGGCTAGTCAGGATCTTTTCCGCCAGGACGCGGTATTCGGCGTCGGAGCGCAAGCCGATCGGCTTTGCGGATGGTTTCTTCTCGCCTGGGAGCTCCTCTTTCCCCGGCGCACGCAACGATACGTCCATACCGCCGGCGGAAAACATGGTCAGCAGGACGGCCGGTGGTGATCCAAAGCATTGCCTTGCCCTGGCAAGGTCGAGCAATCGCGCGGCGCCGATCAATGTCGCCGTGCGCCATGCAAGCGAGGCCGTCGCAAGGGGCGCTTGACGCTCCGACGGCATCCCGCGCCAGCCTGAAGAAAGGCTGGGATCGAGCCACATGATGAAAGGCTTGCCATTGGCCTGCGAGGGGGCCCACAACAACCGCGCGGCGCGCGTGATTCCCTCCCGGTTGGCGTTGCCGCCAGGCGCCAGAGCGTCGACGGCGAGCGAAATCTCCCTGCAAAGCGCCAGCAGAAAATCCATCCTCTCGGGTGACGTCTTGTCGGGCGCGACGCGCGTGACGACGGTCGAGCAGTTGGCGCAGATCAGCCGCGCCTTCCCCTCAACGCAGTGGAACCGAAAACCGGCGCGACTGAAGCAGCGCCCGCAAATGTCCAGCAAGGCCGTGCCATGCCGGGCGCAGACCAACGCTTCGACATGGACCCAGGAGCGTCGGACATAGTGGTCGTGGCCGCCGGTTTCGTCCTCGCGAAGGCAAGCGGGACACACAGCTTGCCGATGCGCGGCGAGATACCAGGCAAGCGGTCGCTGCAAGCGGCACAATGCCATTTTTGCGAGAGGGCTCTCGGCCATTCTGCATGCCTGCGCCCACGTCCGGATCATCGTGTCGGCGGGTTTGAAGTCGCGTTTTTCGAATCCGATTGGTGGACGATCGGTGCGCCGATCCAGCCACAGTTCAAGTTCAGCCGCCGTTTGCCCATAGCGGCATGCGACGCGGTCCTGCCAGCGGGAAAGCAATTCGTTGCCGAACGGTCGCGGTGCAATCGGAAGGAAATGTTTCGGCATCACCGGGCGATCCGGCGCTGCAGCTGCTTTTCTGCCTGACGCGTCACGGTGACCAGCGGCGGCACAAGGTCGTCGTTCGCGAAACTGTCGGCTGTGATGCACTCGCTGCCGTTGCGGATCGCCTCGACCGCCACGGTCTCCATAAGGCGAAAGATGCGCACGGTCACCCCATCGGTCGGGTCGAGGACCCGTCGACGGGCAGCGGCCGTCCCAAGCTCCGAGGGCCGGCGCAGCGGTAGAATCCCGCCCAGGCTCGACAAAAGCTGGGAGAGATGGAGATCGTTTGCCCAGCGCCCGAGATGGAAAGCCTCGAAGCGTTCGGCAAGCTGGGGGTCGGTCAGCAGCGCCTGCCGGGCAAGATCCGTCCCCGCACAGATCAGCGGAACCTTCAGGTCGTTGGCGAGGAACCGGATGACATTAAGAAAAATCCGCTGTTGACGAAACGTGCCCGCCAGCAAGGCGTGAATCTCGTCGATGATCAGCATGCGGGCGCCCATGCTGCGCAAAAGGCTCCGGCAAATCTCCTTCTGTCGATAGATGGAATCGGTTGCCGGGCCCGGCGCACCAAGCGCGTTGAGAAGTTCGCCGTAGACGTCCCGTTCCAGCGATTCAGCCGGCATCTGCATGGCAACCACCGGCATGGTCGTGACGCCGGTGCCTCTATCGAAAGAGGCCGGGTGGTCGCGCAGGAATTTGCGGATGATCTTGGTCTTGCCCATGCCGGTATCCCCGTAGAGGAGCAGGCAGGGCATGCGGTCGCGCGCAGGATAGGACAGCAGGTCCTCAAGCCGCGCCAGGGCCGACCAGGCCTGAGCGGTTTCGAGCCATCGATCGGCCCGGATCCAGGCGGTACGCTCGGCATCGCCCAAAGCAGCCTGCCGTCGATAGGCCGGAAGCAGGTGCGCGTAATCGCTCAAGACCACTCCTCAACTGGCAACGGAGGCAGATTGCCAGCCGGTCCCTCATCGGGCTCGACTTCCCGATCGAGCGAATTCTCGCCGCTTGTCGCCGCCAGCGATCGGTCACGCCGCTCGATGCGACGTCGCGCGACTTTCGTCTCCCGCACAGCCGCCTCGACGAGAGCACGCTGCTCCTCGATCGTCTCGAAGATCAGCTGTTCATCGGTTGCCCTGACGCCACGTTCCTTAAGCGCTGCGCGAGCCATACGATGCTCGCCAAGCGTGATGCGCGGACGGCTGAGATCTGCGAAGCGGATCGGCCAGTTGGTGCCGTCAGGTCCCTCCACGAACACGCATGACAGGTCCCGCGGGTCGTATCTGACGCGCATCCGATGCGAAAACCTGCCTGCCCAGGCGCTCAAGACATCGTCCCAGTAGCGAAGTCCGAACAGATGCACGCCGTCGCGCCGGATGCTGCGCTCCTCGAAGGGCAGAAAATCACGGAAAAACCGGTCGACGTCATGCGGCAGGCGGAGCGGTTCAGACCGTGCTGCGACCACGTCCTTCCACATCGTTATTGGCGGAAGCTGCAGACTAGCGTGGATCTCGGCATGGTAGCGGCCGACGATCTCGAGCGCGAGCCACCGCTCCAGTTCATCGAGCGTCATTGCGGCATGTTTTTGCGGATCGTAGGAGCCGCGCGCGGCGATGTCGCTAGACGTCGTGCCCGGAAGGAGGTGGACCGCACCCATCATCGTGCCGATCAGCCGCTCGATATGGCCCCCATAGTGCGGCCTTGCGACGGGCCGAAATTCAAGGGCAATGCCATGCTCCGCCGTCCCGCGGGCCAGCGCCTTGCCATGGAATTCCTTGCCGTTGTCGACGTGGATCACGTCAGGCAAGCCGAAGACCGGCCAATCGCCGTTGACCTCACGAGCCTCGAGCCAAGCCGCTTTCGACATCACCATGTGCTGAATGGCGAGCGCCACAGATGCCGACGACGGACTTTCCAAAGTGAGGTAGAACCCCGCCACCATGCGGCTTGCAATGTCGATGGCCAGCGTCAGCCAAGGCCGCTGAAGGGGCCGGCGATGCACGGCATCAACGATAAACAGATCGACTAATGTATGGTCGATCTGGACGATGTGAAGCGCATGATCGGCACCATATTCCTGCACCACGGGCTCAAAGCGTTGACGTGCCGCCTTTGCCCCTTCCCGATCACGCATCAGGAGCCGCGGATCGGCAAGCTTTACACGGGCTCTTACCGCTCTCCAGGAAGGCGCGACCTTTCCGCAAGCTCGGCACAATTCTCGAACGCGGTCATGCAGGGCGGCGATCGAAGATTTCTCCCGCCTGCGGTAGGTGTCGCGCATCGCGGTCTCGATGAGCGCCTCCATCTCTTCCGACAGGCGCCGCCGCCCTTTCGGCGGGCCGGGATTGTGGCCAAGCAGCGAACTCGTGACAGGAGAGACCCGGTATCGACCGACAAGTTCATAAAGGCGTGCCTCACACCGAGCTGGCGGCATGCGAGGCCTATATCGGCGGGAGACAAGCGATCCTTCGACGCCAGAGGGCGGGTGACGGCCTCGCGCGCTACGGCCCTGCGCCAGTCGGCATCATCGGCCGCGAACTTATCGGGGTTACGACCCATGACCGTCGCCCTCGCTTCGTCCACCAAATCAGGGTAAGAATCCACCTAACCGGGACGAATTCCACTCGATTAGGATGAGTGACGGATGTTACAAAACAAAGACATGCTGTCCACTCGACTAGGAAGAGTGACAGCCAGAATCGTGCAGATGATGACCGCCGGCATCGTACGGCCGGCGTTCTGGGCGGCCTTTCCCGGCCGATAGAGAAGCACCCGGCATGTGTGAGCAAAAACCCGTCCGCCTGCCCGACCCCGCTTCCGTCGAAACCGTGCTCGCGGCTCTGCAGCCGCAGTCGGCCGACGCCGAACTCGCCCCTGCCCTGAACCAGGCCTTTCCGGGCTTCGCCTTTACCGTCGCGAGGATCGACGACCCCTACTGGTGCAACCCTCATACTGTCGTCGCTGCCGATGGCACGCGCCGCGGCGACCATCGCGCCTGGGTCGAGCGCGCACTGGCCGATGTCGGCGGCGACCTCACCGCCTTCTGGAACCGGCATCGCGAGAGCGGAGAAAAATTCACCGAATGGCGCGGCACCAGCGCCTTCGCCTTTGCTCCGACCGGTCCGGGCGTCGCCGATTTTGTCCAGCTCTCGCTCGGCCGCGAGACGGAACATCTGGCCGGCCCGGTGGTCGATCGCGACTATCGCCCCACCAGTGCCGACCATCTGTTCGAGCCGACCTGGGTTTCTCGCGAGTCCGCGGTTGAGGCGCAGCAGCTCGCCGGACCGGTCTACCGGCTGCGCGGCCGCACCGGCGGCGGCATCGTCCACATGAGGAGTTTCTTGGCGCGCCGGGCCCGCATTGAGCGCGAGCAACGCGAAGCCCGCCGGCCCGAGCTCGAAAGCCGCGTCATCCACGAGGTCGGCTCCGAGGGTGTCAGGGACATTCCGTTCCTGGAAGCCAATCCCGGCTGGTTCGATTTTGTGCCGCGCGAAAACCGCTTTTTTGCCGACTGGGCGCGCTCGAGCGCTTGCGGCCACCGCATCTTTGACCATTGGGCCTTCGATATCCACGATTTTGAGGGTCCCGGCCAAAAACGCGAGATCGGGTTTATCCCGCGGCCGCTGAAGAATCCGGCCGAGCGGCTGCTGGGCGAAGAGGGCGCATCCGTACATCGGCTGATGGAACGGATCGAAGCGATCGACGAAGAAGTCGGCCTGGCCTTCGCCTGGTTTTTTCTCATGACCCACGGCCATTTTGTCGATCCGGATGTCGGGCACATCATCGCCGACGGCCTGCGCGCCGGGCGCGTGCGGCTGGCCGATCGTGACGCCGCCGTGCTGCTTGCCTGGGCCGACCGGCCCTATCTGTTCTGAGCCGCCGTCATGGACCTTCGTCTGCCAAAACCCGCATCCGACCAGAAACTGCGCCGCGCCGAGGCACTCGACGCGCTGGAGTCGGTGCTGCCGTTCGACCGCCGCGATTTTCTGGCCGACATCCTCACCGACGATGACGTTGAAACGCTGCGCCATCTCGCCAAGGAAGGCATCGGCGAGAATTCGCTGCGGGCGCTGGCGTCGGATCTCGGCTACCTCGAAGCCTGGTCGCTTGCCGCGACCGGTTTTCCGCTCCCCTGGCCGGCGCCGGAAGCGCTGCTGATCAAATTCGTCGCCCATCATCTCTGGGATCCCGCCAAACGGGAGACGGATCCGGCGCACGGCATGCCCGCCGAAGTCGCGATAACGCTGAAAGCTGAAGGGCTTCTGCGCATTGACGGCCCGCACGCGCCCGCCACCGTGCGCCGGCGGCTGTCGAGCTGGTCGACCTTGACCAAATGGCGCGGTTTGCGCGGCAAATTCAATGCGCCAGGCCTGCGCAGCGCGATAAAACTCGCGGTGCGCGCCAGCGCCCGTCCCCGGGGCCGCAAGAGCAAAAAGGCGGTGACCGCCGATATTTTGAGCACCCTGCTCAACACCTGCGCCGGCGACCGTTTCGTTGACGTCAGGGATCGCGCGATCCTCATCACCGCCTTCGCCTCAGGCGGCCGCCGCCGCAGCGAGATTTCGTCCCTGCGTGTCGAGCAGTTCGTTGAGGAAGAGCCGGTGTCGGCCGATCCCAAGGATCCAGAGGGGCCAAAACTGCCCTGCCTAAAAATCCGGCTTGGCCGCACCAAGACGACACAAGCCGACACCGACGCTTTTGTGCTGCTCGTCGGCCGCCCGGTGCTGGTCCTAAAAGACTGGCTCGAGCGCGCCGGCATCACCGACGGCGCCGTTTTTCGCGGCATCGACCGCTGGGGAAATTTAGAGAAGCGAGCCCTCACCCCGCAGGCCGTCAACTTGATCCTGAAACGCCGCGTCGCCGAGGCTGGCCTCGACCCCCAAGTCTTTTCTGCGCACGGCCTGCGCTCCGGCTACCTTACCGAAACCGCCAGACGCGGCATTCCGCTGCCCGAAGCCATGCAGCAGTCGCAGCATCGTTCCGTGCAGCAGGCTTCCAACTACTACAACGACGCCGAACGAACGCTCGGAAGGGCAGCAAGAATCGTCGTTTAGGAACCCGGACCGCCGGTTGCGGCGCCGTCCACCATCTCTATCCGCCGCTCGGTGGCAAAGCGATCATCCCGCGCAAAAGATCGGCGTCTGGGGTCTTCACCACGAGCGTGCGGCGGTTCATCATGTCGTCGGTCATCGGGTGGGTCCTTCGAATCAGGTTGGTGTGAGCAGCCCGACCTTGCCAGCGAACATCGATGCCCCCGCTACGCCGCTCGCTACAGCGTTGTTGAGAGCGCGCTCGCGGGCGACTTCGTCACCGCCGGGTACACCATGCGGCGGGGCACTATCGAGAACAGCTCGTGGTACCGACCTCTGATGCGTTGGCATCTATATAGGACGCCGAACGACAATGCCCGTCAGCTTTAAAGACATACTGTTAGCTTTCGAATTCGTCAGTTCTGGGGGCACGGGAGAACATCAGGCCTTTCTGTGCAAGCAGTCAGGCACGCTCTACTGGCATTCCGAATTCACGGGTGATTTGGACGAATTGCCGGATGATATCGACGACAGCGACAAATACGCCCAAATACCTGACAAGAAAGAACTCGACCTGGGCAAGCCGCTCGTACTGGACTTAGCCCGCCAATTTCTGCCTGACAACGTCGGTGACGTTCAAGAAATCTTCAGCAAAAGAGGCGCGTACGCAAGATTCAAGATTCAAGGATCTGTTGCAGCGAAGGGGTGCACTCGATCGGTGGTACGCTTTCGAAGCGAATGCGGAAGAAAGAGCGTTGCGGATGTGGTGCGATCTCAATTCGATCGAGGTCGGTGATTGATATCGCCCCGAAAACGTCCCTGCCCTTCGCGGATGCTTCATCGCCAGGACAGCTGGTCCTTTGGCAGCCGGCCGCTCGGGTCGAATACAGTTACCTTGTGCGGAAGATGCGGACCCCAGTCCCACAGCACCAGGTTGCGGTCCTCCGTCTCGGCGCCCGGAGCAAAACTCGGAACCAGAATACCGGCAATGCCTTGAGGCCGCAGTCGGTCATGGATCGACCATGACGCTGGGCGATTTCCATCGCTGAGAGCCGTCGCCCAGGCGCAGGCCATGTCGTCGAGCGTGACGGAGAATTCTCCCCTCGCCTGCTCTGTCGTCAGGTCCGCAACGTCGTCGCAATCGACTTCGTAGGAGCATAGCACGCAAGGGTCGATCCGATGCGCGAAACCCTGGTTGGCTTCCTTGACCGCTGTCATGACGGTCAGCGCCAGATAAAGCGCCGGCACACCCTTGGGATTGAAGCGCGCACCCCGGATCGCCGCTCCATCACCGGAAGTCGGCTTGAATGCCCAACGTGGATCGTGCGCCCTGTAGCAGGTTCCGGCAAACCTCAAGCAAAGCCACCAACGGCCATGTGATCGAGATAGTCACGGACCGCAGCGGCCTTGCCCTCCTTCACGAGCGCTTCGGCGGTGCGCCCGCCGAATGCCGGAAGCGGCTGGGCTCGATACCAGGCCATCGCCTGTTCCTTGCCGCCCGCCCAATCCGCCACGCGGCTGATGATCTCGAGCATTTCACGCAGACGTCCCTGTGTCTTTACCGTCCGGCTGCGCTCGGACCGATAGAGGGTCTCGCGAGCAAGACCGGCGGTCTGGGCCAACTGGCCCTTGGACATGCCGAAGCCGTCCGCGACCTGCTCGATTGCGATCTTCCCGTTCCGGTCCATATAGGACAAGACGAGAGGTTCATTCTGCGCAGGTAGCTCGAGTGCGTGGCCCATAGGAGTCATTCACCATACAAATAGTCATATTTCTTGTGCAAGAGATATGGCATTTCTCGACCGCTTTCAAGTCCGGAATCGAACCAGCTTGAGCGCCTGCATGAGCGGATACCGAGGGGAGGTGCTCAATGGTCGGCTTCGTCAGCCAAGAACCTGCTCCATCGAGCCTGAAGGCGGTCTCGTCGCAGAACCAGTCATCTCGTAATCTAGATTCGAGAGAGTTCATCCTGCTGCACGCACCGCCGTCAGTTTATAGTCCGCGGCTGACGCTCAACATCTCCGAGCCGCTTGTACGCCACCCAGGCATCCGCAGGGACGGCGCTGCCGGCCCGCGCCAGCCAAGCCGCGCGATCGGCCTCATCAAGTGAGTTCCACCACACCATCCCGGCGGTTTCATCGGGTGTCGGCTGTCGGTCGTCCTCGTTTTTCATGTCCTCGATCCTTGCATAGGGCGTTCTTACCGACAAGCGCTGCAGCCACGATCCACGCCCTATCGCGCGATCAAACCCTGAGCCCTCGCTCGGCAAATCCCGGTACCCACACACTCATCCGGTCATCCGCGCCGTTGCCCCGTTGGCCTTCAGCGCCGCCATCAGCATCGGTCCGACCGAAAACTGCCCCGCCCGCGCCTTTTCGGTCAGCACCCGCAGATAGCCGCCCGCGGAGTTGATGTGCTGTGCCCTTTGCACAATGCAGGCAATCACCATTGCGGCGACCTCCTGGCCCATCACATGGCAGGCCTCCTCATACGCCGAGGGCGAAACGCCAAGGTAGCCCCGCACCTGGGCCGCCGTGATCATTAAATCGCGCCAGTTGCCGATCCCGTCGACGGCGTAATCCGAAAATTCCGGGCAGGCCTTCAGCACAAGCCCTAGCGGATAGGTTTTCGGGGGCTCTGCGGTCCTCGTCCTTGGCTCGGCCGTCGACCCGCTTTTCTCTAGAGCAGGTTCAAATTCAAAAATAGAGTCGGTATTTGAATCAGATTGCTGCCGCTCGGTTTGAGAGTCATTGCCGCTTGGATTCGTGGATTTCATGTGAACTTCCAGCAGCTTATCCACTTCGTCACGCAACGCGGCCAGCTCGGCAACGATCGGCTCGAGCTCGACAACGGAAGCTCGGCGCGGAATTGCCTCCACAACGGCGCGGAAACGCTTCCACAGGCCTCCCCAGTCGCCTGGCACATCTTCCTCAACCGCCGCCTCGACCAACTTCTGGATATCCCGGCGGTGCAAAGTGATCCGCTCACGCATAAGCCTGAGCGCCCTGTTGCCGGCGCGAACACGCTCAGCCGCCGCCTCGAACTCGTGAGCACGGGCCAGCAGCGGCGCCAGTGAGAAGCCGAATGCTTCCTCGATCTCCCCTCCCCGGCCCTTGCGCGCATAACGCTTGCCGTTCGGGCTGTCCCGACGGACGATCAGCCCGCAGTCCACAAGGGCTGCCAGCTGCCGTCTGACTGTGGGTTCGGGCATCCCATGAGCTCTAAGGGACAGCTGTGCGTTCGAGGGAAACACGATGAGGCCGTTTTCCTCACTCAGCTCGCTGTCAGGATAGAATGATAGCAGCGCATTCAGGACGGCCAGGGCGCGATCGCCAATGCCGACGATGCTCTTGCCCTCGCAGAGGTCGCGGTAGACCTGCCATTTCTCAACGACCCTGTCCTTGGGGATTTCACGTGAGTCGTTTTGTGCTGCCAGCATGGTAAGCGACATCGGCCGCCGCCCAAAGGGCGTCGTTGCAATACCCGTTTCCATTTCTTCCTTCGCCTTCAATTAGGCAAAAGAAATTTGCTCGCCGAATCGACGCCTAGACTCTTGACAGTGATTCGCGAAAATGTGATTCTCAGCTTGCTTAAGAATGAGAAGGGCTTCCGCGACGGTGACGTTCGGGGGCCTTTTTCTTTTGCGGGTTTAGTCTCCTGTTGCCTCTTCTTTCGACGTTCTGAATGCCTCGTAAAGGCTGTCCAGGTTCTCCGAAATGTATTCGCCGAACTCGGCCGCGTCTTTCGCTTTCAGCGCCAGACTGAAGGCCTTTCCATTCTTTCTAATCGTCGCGGCGACCGATTTGTCAGCCGATGCCCAGGTTCTGTCGTTTCGCGGAGCTAGCCCTTTCCTGATTGCCTTATTGGATTTCGCTCCAATCAGAAAATCAAAGAGCAGGTTGAAACGCTCGTCAGAATCCGCAGCCGCGAAATCTTCACTGGCCACATAGCTCTTGGCAATTGGCGTGTTCTTGGGGTTCTCGACGAGTTTCCGAAGATCCAACCACCGGTCGCGTCCAATCCCTTTAGCCGGCCCAATCGCATCAATGACGACCGCGGGGATAGCTTTCGGAATCGTCAGCATCTTAGAGAGGGTCTGGTAGTCGACCGACAGAGCAGATTGGATGGTTTCGCGGCTGAAACCAAGCCCGTCCAGTTGCTGGGCGAACAGAACACGCTCAATAAACGTAAGATTGGCGCGGGCGGAGTTTTCCTGCCCCTGTGCGACAACGTGGTCGATGTCTGCCAGCGTCTTCACCACGGCGCGGACAGGCCTCCCGAGTTGTTTGGCAACTCTCACCCGTCGGTGTCCGAAAACGGCCATGTAGCGGCCTTCGGTGCTGGGATGGGGTCTTACAAGGATTGGTGTATCCTGTCCCCTCTCCCTCACTGCCTCCAGCAGTTCGTGGTATGCGTCGTCCTGATCAACGCTCATGCGGTCGGGCACAAATGACCTGTCGACAAGGTCGGGATCAAGTTCAATAACCGTTTCGCCTTCGGCGAGTTTGGAGGCCTGCCTGGCCAATTCATCGATCGACGATGAGATGGACCTCGCCGCTCCGAATTTGCGAAACCCGGAAGCTGGCTCGCCATCTTCTGCCGTTTCGGGCTCGGATTCCCGCATCAAATTGTCGAAAACGTTCTTTCTTGCCATTTCAGCGTCCCGAAATTTGGGTCATTCATCTGATTTCATTGCAATAAAACCTGACTTAGACGGCCGTCTATTTCGTACGTCCCCAAGCCCCGTGGATCAGTTCTCTGATTTCCGCGTTAACCGCTTCCATCGACTCCATGGCACGGTCGTACGTTGCCCTAATCATCCCGGATTTCTCGACCTCATAAAGCGTCTGCTTCGTTAGCCCAGCATCCGAAATCGCGGTCGATTTCAACATCGGCGTCTTGAGCATTTGTGACGCGAGCATTGACTGCATGAATCCGACCATCTGGGCTTGCGGGACGTCGGTCGGTTCGTATCGAGTGATCAAATATCTGAACCAATCTAAATCTACGTCGCCGCCCGCCTGGCGAATTGTCTTCAGGATGTCGCCGAGCATCAGAAGGAACTGCGACATGGACATCAGGTCGAGCATCTGCGGATGTACAGTGATCAGCACCGAACTCGCCGCCGACAAAGCGGTCAGCGTCAAATAGCCCAGCTGGGGCGGACAATCGATTACGACCACGTCGTATCGGTCATCGACCTCCCGCAATACTTTTTCGATGCGATTCCAAAACGTCTTCCCGACGACGGAATTCTTGTCCTGCATCGCCAGTGGAGTGTCATACTCATATTCCTGCAATTCTAGCGATGCAGGGATAAGTTCCAGGCCTGGAAAGTTTGTCGGCAAGATCACGTCGGTGATGGGCTTCCGCTCGTCGTCGTAACGGATCGCTTCGTAGATCGACGGATTCTTGTCGAGTTCGGGTTGGATGCCGTACAGGGCCGACAGCGAAGCCTGTGGGTCGAGGTCGATGGCCAATACGCGGTGCCCCGTTAGCGCCAGATGTTGCGCAAGGTGTGCGGCCGTCGTTGTCTTTCCGCTGCCCCCCTTGAAATTAACAACGGCAACGACCTGCAGCTTCTCGTCCCTGCGGCGGTGAGGAACGTATTTCTTCACATCGGCTCGGCCGTGACGGTCGAGCCATTGACGCAGCTCCATGATCTGCTCTGCCGAATATGTCCGGCGACCTCCGGCATGTATAGTTGGCTCGACACCCTTGCCTTCAAGGTGCAGCTTCTTGAGATTGCTAGTCGAGACCCCGAGAAAATGCGCCGCTTCCCCGAGTGAAAATTGCCGCAAGGTCTTCCTGGCGTTCGGTGGGAAGGTCTCGAAACGAAGCTGGTTCAGCTTCCTGGAAATCTCGCGGCCTTGTGCCAGAATAGTGTCGTCGAAGAGGGGTTTCGACACGGGCGCTAAAACGTTCATGCTTTCCGGAACCTCAAGTGACGGCATTTCGCCGAAATTCTTTCGAATGCCGTCATTATGTCCGATTCGTTTGTCCCGACAAGAAATTTTAAGTTAACAAAAGGTTAACGCTAACTGGCGGCAGAAGGTCATACGGAATTGGTTTATTTGAATTTGAAACTCGGCGCGGTCAACGCGTCTGTCCCGGGCAGGTGCGAAATGCGATCCAACGATTTTCGATGAGGCATTTCTTCGAATCGCACCGCCTACCTGCTCGCCGCTTCACCCCGCTCGATCCCTGATGTCTTCGAGGCGATGTACGCCAAGCCCGAAGTCGCTCGTTTTCAAAGCTGGGAGACCTGCACCGAAGATGACGGATGGGCATTCCTGGAATCGACGCGCTGCGCAATCCAGGCAATCCGGGATGGTTCCAGTTTGCTCTTGAGCGCAATGAAGATCGAAGGATTGTCGGCGATAGCGGCCTCAAGACATTCGAGGCGGATACTCGGCTGGCGCAGATCGGGTCCACTAGAGGGCAGCAATATTGGAATCACAGTTACGCTACCGACGCGGCCCGCAGTTTGATCGAATGCGCCTTCTACAATTTCCCCCATTCACCGCAACATTGCGTCCTGTCGACTGGCGCTGTCCGCGTTCTCGAAGAATCCGGCTTCGTGAAAGAGGCTCATTTCCGGCTATCTGAGTGGTTCAAAGGCGTGTGGACAGACGACGCGATCTATGCGCTCCGCTGGAGCAGGCTTGCGGCTGCGCTCTGAATATTCGAACTGAGACGCTTCCGGTCTTGTTGGGCCCCTTTCGACCTCGCGTACAACAGGGCACTGTCAGCTGTCCGATTGTTTTCACTAATTTTTTTGCCATTTAGACGGCAGTCTATTTGATGCGAGGTAGCGAGTCCGCCGCGCAAATAGTCGACGGCAGAAAGGTCGTGCCACGGCCCCGGCGCGTTGAACTTTGCCACCAAGCCGCGCCATATCGTAAGCGTCGACCAGTTCGACAGCCGCCCGCGAACCGTCGAGGGCGCGTGCGGCCCGTCGCTGCGTAATAGCCCCCTCGGGTTTCAGCGTCGCCGAGACGTCGGCCGGCATGCCGTGTGCAAGATCGGCTTCTCGCTTTGCGGGATCCCACAGATGATGCGCGACGAACTTGATCAGCAGCGCCTCCGGCGCCGGCTAGGGCAGGGGCTCCACACCTAAGGCGGCCTGGCACCAGGCTTCAAGATAGCTGAGGTCTACGCAAGCGCCGTTAGCGAGTTTTCGCCAATACCTCGTTTGGCAGATGGCGCAGCAGCGTCTCGATGTCGCCGTCGGGCAAGATCCCGGCCAGAAACGCGCGGCGGTCGAAGGGCGGCACCGAATCCAACCCAGCCGCGATCGCGTGGCCGACGTCCGGATCAACCCGCTGCCCGTGCGTCATCAGTAAGAACCAGGCAAAGGGCAGGCCGTTTTGCGTATCGATCGCCTCAATGCGTTCCGTCAGCCGGTGCACCGAGATGCCTTCGTCGGGGAGCACTCGCTCAGTTGGCATTTTCATCGGCCACGGGATAAAGCCGATCTCGCGCCGGTCGCGCCCCTCAAGGTCGTGGATGTCGAACGCCCACTGGGCAAAAATCCGGTGAGCGCAAGCGCAAGACCGCTCCCAGTCCGGCAAAGAAGCGGTTTTCGCGCGGCACATAATCGAAGCAGTCGGGGGTGGCTCCCAGGAATGGGATCTCCCGCGATCCCTCGGGTCCAACCTCGTGAAGGACACGGTTCTCAATCTCGGTTCGGCGCGCCTGCCGCTGCTCGCGTTCGATGCGGGCCCGGCGCCCCCAGAAACCTTTCATGTGGATAATGCCGCCGCCCGTGCGGCCGCGTAATCCATCCACGGACCTGCTGTGGCCGAAAGCACGGAATTCCAGAGTTTTGGGGAGGAGAGAGTTTGCAAGTAGCGCGTTTTGGAACCAGCCGGGATCAGAAGCGCACCTTAGGGCTTCAATTGAGATCCGGAAGTGAAAGCGACAGTCGGTCACCCTAGATCGCTGGAAAAGCCGGGAACGTGCGGTCATTCTCATCCTGGTTCGGTGGACTCTCGGCCGAGTTTGGTGGACGGATCACGCAAGATAAGTGGATTCGGCGCCTCGCCGCAGTCTCCCAACGGCGTGAAAATCTGACTCGTCGATGTTCACCTTACCGCCTTCGATGCCTCTGCATGGAGAGGGGAGGGGCCTTTTGAGCCGCTGCTTGATGGGATGGATACCGAAGCTTTTGCATCATGCTTCGCTAAGCAGCGCCCGGCCTGGGTCCTGCAGGGGCATCGCTCAGTGATGATGAGGCGCTCCATCCTCCTTGCAATTGTGAAGTGTAGTTCCAGTTTTGCAAGGAAAAAACAAGCAGGGCTTCAGAGCCCTGACGCCTTGATGAGGTTGGTCCGGGACCGGCCCGCGCCGCCTCTGGTATTATCGGTCATCTCGGCCGATCGGGGACGTGGTCACAGTGCTAGCATCTATCTTGAAATAGATAGCACCAGGTGCTATCTAAAGCCATGAAGGAATGGACTTTCAAGACGGGCTGGTTCACCAAGGCGGCGCGCAAGGCGCGCATTTCGGACGCCGATTTGTGCAAGGCGATCGAGCAGGTGGCTTTGGGACAGGCCGACGATCTTGGCGGCGGCGTGTACAAGAAGCGCCTGAACGACAACAGGCACTGATCGATCAACTGGCAAATCCGACCGATTCTGGGTCTACGACTATCTTTTCGCCAAACAGGACCGGGCCAACATTGACGACAAGGAGCTTACCCAATTCCGGAAGCTGGCGAAGGCCTATGTCGACTTGACGGACCGACAGGTCGAGCGGCTGGTGTCGGCGGGAGATTTTTTGGAGATAGCCATGACCAGAAGCAGCAATAGGTACAAGTCGGACGCTTTCGAGGCGATCCACAGCTCGGCGAGCGCGCTTTACAAGATTGGCGCGATCGACAAGGCGACGCTGCGCAGCTTTGATGAAAGCTGTCTGACGGTGCCGCAAAAATTCGCGCCGGATGAGATCAAGGCGCTGCGTGAGAAGAGCCATGTCAGCCAGCCGGTGTTCGCGCGCTATCTTAATACGTCGGAGTCGACGGTGCAGAAGTGGGAGAGCGGCGCCAAGCGACCGAGCGGCCTGGCGCTGAAATTGCTGGCTGTGGTACAGAAGCACGGGCTGGAGGTGCTGCGCTAGGCGTTTTGCGGTTGGTACGTCTGTCGCTTTCACTTCCCGATTTCAAATCCCGTCCCTCCGACCGTCGCATGGCGACTTCTATCGGGTGAGGGGAGGGGGCTTTCTCAAAGCCCGGAGGCCTTGGTGAGGTTGGTCCGGAACCGATCGCGTCGGCGCTGATATTTGCGGGTCATCTCGGCCGAGGCGTGGCCGAGCTGCTTCTGGACGTAACGTTCCTCGATGTCGGCCGACGAGGCGAGGCCGGCGCGCAGCGAGTGCCCTGAGAACAGCAGCTCACGTTCCCCTTCCGGAAGATCGGACCGGACGCCGGCGGCGAGTGCGGTCTGCTTGACCAGGCGGGCGACATGCTTGTCGGAGAGCCGCTCGACGTCGACGGTCTTGTTGTCCTTGAAGATACGGCGGAAGAGCGGGCCTCTTGCGATACGGGCGAAGTGGATCCAGCTCTCGAGGGCGGCGACAGGGCAGGTCTGGTCGGAGGCGCCGAGCCCGACCTCGACCTCGCGCCAGCCGGTTTTGCCGCGCAGCGTCACCAGGACGCCTTTGCCGTCAAAAATCTCGATCCAGCCGGCGCCGTCACTGTGATCGTCGCGCACGACGTCCAGACCGACGATTTCGGAGCGCCGAAGGCCGCCGGCAAAGCCGAGCAACAGGATCGCCCGGTCGCGCAAGCCCCGCAGATCATGGCCAAGCGTGTTGACCATTCGCCTTGATGTCGTCTACAAGCACGGCTTCCTTCTGCCGCGGCGGCTTTGCGTGCTTGCGGCGTATGCCGGCAAGCACGGTGGCAATATGCCGGTCGGCGCGATCCATTGGTTGGCCACGCCGGGTAAAGTTCCAGGCGAGGCCGGACAGGCGCCGCTCGATTGTCGCGACCGAGAGGGCAGGGGCGCTGCGTTTCGGATCGCCGACAGCGGTGTCAATGACACTGCCTGAGGCGCAGGCGCCGATCTAGAGACCGATGACCTGGCTCGAGGGCGGCAGCGGATCGAAGCCTTCCCGACGGCACCAGGAGGTGAAATGCCGCCAGTCCTTGGCGTAGGCATTTTGCGTGTTATCGGAACTGGTGGCCTTGGCGTAGCTTGTCGCAGTCGCGACAAGGGATTCCAGAGGCGTTGGCGCCGGCGGGGCGGGGGGGTGAGGAGCCCATCTCCATGACGAGATCGACGATGTCGGGTAGACCGTCATGGGCTATATCGTCGATTTTGGGCGCATTTTCGGGGCGATTTTGCATGGTTTGGCAGGCTACCGCCATATGTCCGATAAGGCAATTACCGGACATAAAACAACATCGACAGGCGCGGCGATTTTCCGCTTTTATGTTGCTAAAAACGCCGTCATGATTCAACCTATCGGCGATGATTCTTCGACCTAAATCGTCTTCCCGCCGGCATGGGCCGCTCGCCAGCGTCGCTCTGACCGCGCCGCCGCCCCCGTGCCGGACTGGCTGCGCCGGGCGGTTCATGACCCGCAAAGCCTTGCAGCACAGGGCGTCGAAGATCTTGCGATCGTGATGGGTGCCGCCATCGGTGCGCTCGATGCGGTGGTGCGCCGGGAAAAAAAAGGGCCGGCGCCTGGCGGCAGCGCCTCGCACTCGCGGCGGCCGCAATGACGGCGCGACAGGCGGGGCGCGTTGAGGATGAAGCGGCGCTGCGCGACGCCGTGCTGCTGACCCGCCCAGGAGACGAGGTCGGTCCCGCCGGTCTTTTGCTCTCCCTGGCGCCGGCTGGCCGCCCGGCCCGCGGAGGATCTTCTGACGAAGAGAAACCTAGGCGCTGCATTGGAGGAATTCGGTCGAACTCACGACGACGAGGCGGTCAGCGATCTGGCGGACGAGCTTCGGCAGCTCGGCGCCAGCGTCGGGACGGTCGAAACGCGCCCTGCTCGCCCAACGGCTGGGCTGGGAACATGCGGTGCCGCTGCTCGGCGCCGAGCCCGCCTTGGGTGCGAGCCGCCCCCGTCGCGTTGCGGCCGGCGCCACGGCGCCAACCATCGAGGCGGGGCCGGAACGAACAAAAGCTTTGCTTGCCGGGCAGGCGCGTGCGGCGCTGCGCGCCATCGATCTTTCCGCCGACCTCGAGCGCCGCGCGGACCGGCTGCTTGCGGTCGCGCCGAAACTCAGGGCCAAGGCGGCGGACGTTGTTGTCGAAAGACTCCTGTCCGACGATGCGATCGTTGCCTAGGAAAAGATCTCAGGCATGGGCGACCGCGGGCTCCGCCGCCTGTTCGACCGGCTGGTCGACCTCGGCGCCGTGCGCGAGCTGTCCGGGCGATCGACCTTCCGCATCTAGGGATCTAAAAACGATGGCGGAGACGGCTCGCGCAAGACGGGGGAGGGGGCGACCAGATGACCATCGGTCAGGCGACCGCCTGTTTGATCGCGAGTTGGATCATCTGCCGGCGGAGGTGCGCTGGCGGGAATGGATGCATCGCGTCGAGGCGACGATTTTTTGCCGCCAGCGAGCCGGTTGCCCGTGAGACGCTGGCGCGGATAGTCGGCAAAAGCTGCAGCATCGATCTTTTGATCGACGATATCCGGAAAGAACTGCGCAGCCGACCGTACGATCTGGTCGCCGTCGCCGGCGGCTGGAAGCACCTGACCCGGCCCGCCTATGCCGATGCGATCCGCAGTGCATTTGGCACCGCCGTCGGCAGGAGCGGGCGTGCCGTAGACCTGACGCAGTCAGACGTGCTGGTGCTGATGTGCATCGCCTATTTCCAGCCGATCACGCGTGGAGAGTTGTCGTCGTTTTTTGGGAAAGAGATCTCGCGCGACCTGATCGGCCATCTGCGCGGCGCCGGCTTCATCGCCTCCGGGCCGCGTAGCCCGAGGCCCGGCGCGCGCTACACCTATGTCACGACGAAAGAATTCCTGCTGGAGTTCGGGCTCGACACGCTGCGCGACCTGCCGGATTTCGAGGCGCTCGAGGATGCAGGCCTGCTGTCGAAGGACAAGCTGCTGGCCGGCGACATCATGCCGGGGTTTGCGGGCGGAGAGGGAGAGGATGCGGCAATCGCCGGTGATGAATAGCATGCTGCTCCCAATCTCGTCACGAGTTCGCCATCCGGTAGGTGAGCGGCCGGGGGCGCTCAGGGCGTCGGGATTATAGCCCAATCTCGGCGGCCTGTCGGCGCCGACTATTTCCACCACGGTGGTCGGACATCGCCCCGCGCGACGGTTGGCCCGGGTTTGAACTGGATCTTTGGTCGTCATCGATCTCTGGCGCACTTACTGAGGCGCCAAGCCTATTTTGTAACGCTTGGGCGAGAGCCCAAAACCAGTCCGCGTCCAGATCAACCACTCGTTCTTTTTCTCGGACAGCATGACCTGCGCGGTCAAACAGTGCATAGCAAAGGGCTTCATCATCGTGCCTAGCGTAGTAGGCGATTCCATCTGCATTGATATGGGTCGACAAGGCTTTCGACCAAGCTTGGGGTACGTCGTAGGGCAAGCCGCCATGTACAACCTCCGCCGTCGCGCCCAAAACTGCAAGGCCCGAGCCCGCGAGCTTGATCAGCTTAAGCTCAGCAGTGATTGAGAGCCGAGCGTAAGCCTTCTGCCGGAGGAGGTCCAGGTCAAGAAGGGTCCGACCGGGGCGTCTCAAAAAAGTCTCGGCGAATGCGCCTGTTGCGTTGCGTGCGGCGTAAAGAACGCCGTAGCTTGCGTCAGGTGCATTGAGACGACCGTCGCGCGACGTATCGAAGTAGATAGGGTCGTACCTGGCCGTGAAGAAGCGGTGAATACTCGTGCCAGCCGCAACTATGATAAATTCCGGCTCTCGTCTCGCGATATCCGCGGGCGGAAGAGGAGCACTCACGCCCCCTGCTGACCTATGCGTCTAGCCGCCTCGACGACCATTTCGATCTTGCCATCCTTAAGGAGATCGATCGGTTTCCGACCCTTGAGCCGATCATCTGGATGGACAAGGAAATTTAGCATCGCCCAAGGATTCCGTGTGGGAATGGCTGCTTGAACAAACTTTAGGCCATCAACGATCGTGCCATCGCGATTGAATTGCAGAGTTGGAAAACTGCGTCGGTTGCTAGGGCCGGGAACCGCAAGGAGGCTTCCCTCCTGCACCCTTTTGTCGACGGCTTGCCGTGAAATGCCCCGCAGCAGCGTCTGTACCTGCTCTAGGTCATATGCGCCCCCAGCAGCGCGGAGGTCCTCTTGAGAGATGCGGACTCCTTCGAGAATCGCCATTGAGCGAGCGTCCGGTTCGAAAGCATCTTGATTGATTACGGTGGCCTTCGGGACGCCTGCATAGACGGTTCTTAGTCTACCAAACCGCTTCTTGCCGATACGCTGTACCTTCTTTACCGCATCCGGACTTGAGGAGACAATTGCGACCTTGGTGCCCGCTGGAAGTCTTACGTCTTTCAACGTGACGGCCGGGTCGCCGCTTACCATTAGCATGGTCATAACTCCACCTGGGGCCTTCACACGAGAAGGCCTAGCTCGGTGAGCAGAAGCTCGAGATTTGACCTTGGGTGCCATTGTAATCTCCTGAGCGCCTAACGTGGTCATACCAAGCAACTTTGTCAACCCTGACAACTTACGCCAGGCCTATCGTGATTGGAATTCCGTCGGGCGGGTTGCGCGAAGTGGGGGCGCACGCATGGCCGTTGCGGAGCTTATCGGCGTGCATGCGACACAAATGTAGGGAATCTGACGTAAGAGCAAAACCGACGTTTTATCAGCAGGGCTACCCTGCTGTTTTGAGCGGATTTTTTCGCTTGGCACGGTACATGCTTGGCTGCCTGCGACGGTGCCAAGAAGCATTGTGATGTTAATTGGGGTGAGAAATGGATTTAGGGCTTGATGGCAAGGTGGCAATGGTCGCGGCCGCCTCCAGCGGCCTAGGTTTGGCCACAGCTGAGGAGTTAGCCAACGAAGGCTGCCGCCTGTCCATCTGTGGGCGGAATCCGGCGCGACTAGAAAGAGCGGTGGATCGGTTACGCAGCACAGGCGCTGAAGTGCTGGCGCGCGCGACCGATGTGACTGACTGCGCGGACGCAGCAGCTTGGGTTGCCGAAACAGCAGAGCATTTTCGATGTGTCGACATCTTGGTGACGAATTGCGGCGGCGTTTCTGCCGGGCCACCCTCGGCCATGACGCCTAAGGATTTCGACGATGCGTTTGACCGAGTGCTTTTACCTTCGATAAATCTAGTTACGGCTGCCTTGCCGTATCTGCGGCGCTCGCCGGCGGGGCGAATATTGATGCTCGCTTCCGAGGCTATTGTACGGACCCCAGTACATTTCGCGCTGTCGGGTGTCGCACGAGCAGGGCTAGTGCCCTACTGCCACACGCTCGTACAAGAATTGTCGGGCGAGAGCATCACCGTAAACGTGCTCGCTCCTGGAGCACACAGTACGGCGATTCATGAAGCCAATCGCCTCGGCGACCACGCTGAAGCCATCCGTTCGCTCGAGGATAGGACCCCGGCCCGACGCCTTGGCGATCCCTCGGAATTCGCGGCAGTTGCTGCATTCTTGGCCAGCGCCCGCGCCGCCTATGTCAGCGGCGCCCTGATCGTCATCGATGGTGGGCTGAGTGCAACCGTCTGAACAATTCGTCGCACTAGGAGCCATCGCATGAACGGAACCAACGCAAACAGAACCGTCAACGATCTCGGCCGTTCAATCGCACATGCGTGTATTCATAGCTCGAGTGGATAATCTATTATGTCTGTTACAGCTCATAATGCTGCGACTGCTGCAGAACGATACCAGGAGCTCTTCGGAATTGATGGCAAGGTAGTCTGCATTTCAGGCTCGAGCCGCGGTCTAGGGAAGTCGCTCGCCACCTGCTTTGGACGATTGGGGGCGAAGGTAGTCCTTTCCTCGCACAATGTTGAAGAACTGGCCGAAGCAGAGGCCGAACTCGCGGGCCAAGGGATCAACGTGACGGCTATCCGCGCTGATGTGCGGTCGCACGGCGATTGCAAGGCACTGATCAGTGGCACGGTCGACCGGTTTGGGCAGATCGATGTGATGGTCTGCAACGCAGGTATCGACATCATTAAGCCAGCGCATTCATACGAAGAGCCGGAATGGGACGAAATTGTCGATACCAATCTGCGGGGCTATTATTATTGTGCCAAGTTTGCCGCCCAAGCAATGCTGGGTCAAGGCGGCGGCAGCATCATCATGACTTCTTCGGTCGCCAGTTCTCTCGGCGTACCGGGCCTAGCTGTCTATGCTGCGAGCAAGGGAGGCGTCAATCAACTGACGCGCACTATGGCGGTAGAATGGGCCAATAAGGGTATTCGGGTAAACGCCGTCGCACCTGGATTCATCAATAACTTCATGGATGGGGTGCACCCCAATCTCGATAGCCCTTATCAACGCCGCGCAATGGAACTCACTCCGATGCGACGCCGCGGCAATCTGTCCGAATATTTCGGACCCTACATTTTCCTCGCGAGCCCAGCTGCATCGTTTGTAACAGGCGAGATTCTCTATGTCGATGGGGGCTACGCGGCGGGCTGATTCAGGATGCTTCGATGTTGTGGCGGTATTTTTAGGAGTCTGGGCAAATGTTAATCACAATACCAGATGAAGTGAACTTCCTAGACTGCACTTTACGCGATGGGGGCTATTACACAGGTTGGGATTTCGCGCCCGAACTGGTGTCGGACTATGTCGCTACTATCAACACTCTGCCGGTGCGCATGGTGGAGCTGGGGCTCGCCGGAAAGCCTGAGAGCCACGGATATTTCGCCAGTGTGACGAGTTCTAAGGCCGAACAGGTGGCTGCCGGTCTCCTGGTCAAGGCATGCGTGATGATCGATGCCAAGGATGTGCTTGTGAGCGAACTGCCTATACCCCTTGCCGTCGCCCGTCTGACAGAAGGGCTAGTGCCAGGGCATATCACGACCGTCCGAGTGGCGACGCATTACCGCAACTTGGCTGCCTGCCGGAACATTTTCGCTGAGTTGTCTCACAGGGGCTTCCGTGTGTTTTTGAATCTCATGCAGATCGACGCAGCAAATGCTGCAGAAGTTGAGACGTGCCTGAAGGACGTAAAGCAGATCGACACCATCGACGTGCTATATATTGCCGATTCCTTTGGCTCTATGACGCCGACTCGCGTTCAGGAAATTATCGGCCGGTTTGCGGATCGAATTGAGCCTGACATTGGATTCCACGGCCATGACAACCGCGGATATGCAGTGGTCAATTCAGTGGCCGCCGCTATGGCGGGAGCGACCTGGATAGACTGCACCATGGGCGGCATGGGACGCGGGGCAGGAAATACGGCTAGTGAGCAGCTCCTGCCGATTCTCACCCGTCTCGAAACATCCAAGGAACGGGCACTCCTCGAGCACGTCTCGCGTCACTTCGATCCGCTTCGCAAACGGTATGGCTGGGGCAGCAGCGCGGCATATCAATTCGCAGGCTCAAACTTCATCCATCCGTCCTATGTTCAAAAGCTACGTGAAGGCGGGGCTTTGTCTGACGCCGCGATTATCAGGCGCCTTTCGGACCTTCGCGCCGATGAACGGATGAGTTTTGCCGATGAAAAGCTGTCGGCGCTGATGGCGCACGACATCGCCTGATCGCAGATATCTCCGTTGAGGTGCCCCTTTTTCCCAATTTGGAGGAAGCCATGACTCTACCAAATGCGGTTGTGAAACCATCGGTCCTCCCCTCGGATCCGCGGTTTGCATCAGGCCCTTGCCGTAAACATCCTGGTTGGAGCGTGCACCCGACTATGCTGCGCTATGTTGGACGAAGTCACCGGAGCTCCGAGGGAGCAGAAAGGCTAGGAGAGGTAATCAGGCGCATGGTCTCTTTGCTAGAGCTGCCTGATAGCTGGCTCTGCGGAATCGTGCCCGGTTCGGGCACTGGGGCCTGCAGCATGGCCTTACAAAATCTACTCGGCCCATTTCCAGTCGAGACATTCTTGTCAGACAGCTTCTCGCAGTATTGGGCAAATGAGATCGATACATTGGCGCTTGCCCCCCAAAGCCGGCACATTTGTGCTTTCGGAGATTTTCCGAACACTAGCAGGATCGACCCCAATCACGACATCGTTCTGGTGCTAAACGGCACCAGCAGCGGCGTTTGTCCCCCGGATCTTGACTGGATTCCTCCTGACCGTGCCGGGCTTGTGATCGCAGATGCCGTCTCGGCAGCTTTTACGAGGCATATCGACTTCGATCGGATCGATGTTCTGTGCTGGTCATGGCAGAAAGCGCTTGGCGGCGAAGGCGGCCACGGCATGATCGCGCTCTCGCCTCGAGCCCAGGCACGGCTGAAAGCCGGCACACGCAAGCCTGTAGCTAGGCTCATGAGACTGCACAACCCCGACGGATCTGTGAACAAAGCGTTCTTTGGCGGCCGGACGATCTCGACCCCCAGCATGTTCGCCGTCGAGGATATCCACTCTGCGCTCGACTGGGCCGAAGCGTGCGGCGGACTACCCGCGCTTCTGAACAGGGTTGCCAATAACTACGCTGTGATCGCCGACTGGGTGAACTCTACTCCTTGGATTGATTGGACTTGCACGAATCCGGCAGCACGCTCCACCTGTTCAATTACTCTTCGGCTTGTACGAGAGCAGCTTGCTGGCGAGAAAGAGGACGACGGCAAAATCGTCGCGGGGATGATCCGTCTACTCGAAGCCGAAGACGCGGCTTTTGACATCTGGAGCTACGGTGACGCGCCACCGGGATTTCGGATATGGGCGGGGCCTACGGTTGAGGCAGATGACTTGTCGATTTTATGCGAGTGGCTGGCCTGGGCTTACAGCGAGACGTGCGAGGCCAGCATACCCCCCGACGCGATAGTCGCGCCTGATAGAGAGCTTGTGCAGGGGTGATATCATGACAAATGATACTCAACAAGGGCAGCCGTTATACTCCGAACATACTGCAGGCCTGTACTTTCGTGTCAAACTGCTGCAGAAGATTAGTGCTGTCCAGCGCGCAAATGGGTCGATCAAAATGCAATGCAACGTTGACCCCACTCGATGTGGCGTTTTCCCGATAAGGTCCGTCCGCAAGGGCGAAATCAATGGACGGTTCGGTGCCCGCCTCCTTCCAGCCGATTCGATCGAGGCCTATGTGGCTAAGGTGCGCAAGTTCAGCCATCAGGTTCATCGGCGCTGGTACGTTCGCCCCGAAAACGCTGATGAGATCTCACGGATCGGAGTGATCAATCATTGCTGTGAACCTAATGTCGGCCACTCCGATGCGCTCACGCTTGTGACGATGCAACAATGACCGGATCTCCGGCAGGCGGCTTTTTCGGCTGTAAGTGTCGCGCCTCACACTGCCCCCTACCAACGCTCGAGCGTCCTCCTCAGACACTCGCAGATTGCTATGACGCGATACTTTTCGACGCGATGGGGGTCCTGATCAGCGAAAATGAAGCCCTCCCCGGCGCCGCTGATATCTTGGCCCGACTTAATATGTCCGGTCAGCCATACTACATCGTGACGAATATCAGCAGTGGATCGGATGAAACGATATTCTTACGTCTCTGCGGCGCGGGACTTCCGATTCCGGCGGTTGACCGTATCGTGTCCGCAGGAGGTGTTGCGCGACATCGCGTACTCGAAGAGCTGGCGGCGGGGCGGACAGTTTCGTATGTGGGCAGCGCACACGCTGCGCATGAGATCTTCGGCAAGCATCCAAATCTTCATTGCGCTGACACGGCCGAGACATTCGACACACTCATAGTGCTCGATGACGAAGGTTTCGATTTCAAACGGGCTGCCGATCACATCCTGTCCGCGTTTCAACGCAGACTGATCGAGACGGGCGAAATGCCTCGTATAATAGCGGCAAACGCGGACATCATTTATCCTAGCAAGAACGGCTCACTCGTCTTTGGACCAAACATAATAGGGCCGATGCTTCAGGCGGGACTAGCGCCCTTCGGAGCTCCTCCAATCTCAGTAGAGTTTATGGGCAAGCCAGGAAGAGCGATTTTCGAAGAGTGCATCGCTCGGGCCGGTACCGACCGTCTTTTGATGATCGGCGATCAGGTTGATACTGATATCAAGGGCGCAAAGGCTGCCGGGCTCGATGCACTTCTCGTAACCACTGGCCTCAACAGCTGCGGCGAGTTGCGTCAAAACGAGAACGGCGCTCCCGATTATGTCGCAAAGAACCTCGATCAGATCTTCGACGGCAGTTTGTTTCCACACCTTCGATCGGCGACGTCGCTGATTTGCAAGGAGCACAGGCGGATGTAGTGGGACAACAGTGATGCCAGGCACTTCCGTCTTACCGCCGCCGTTGCGCTCAACCCGCCGCCCGCCGTCCGGTGTCCAGTCGCTCCGCCTCCGACGGTCGGTAATCAGTTCCACGCGGCGATAATGATCATCTTCGTGCCTGTCTTGATGGCCGGGATCGCCAGTCGGATCGAGCTTGAGATGGGTGGAAGCTGCCTCGACCTGACGGGTTCAGTCGAACCAGACTTGGCGATTGCTGTTGTGGGTACGGTGCGAGTGGCGCAGTGATTGCCCTTGCGGTTGAGGTGAAGTCGTTGCAGGCGACACAGCCTGTCGATTTCCGCCGCGGCATAAACGGCCTGATTGCGCTGGTCGCAGCCTCTCTTGCGGCCGATTCTATGCGCCTACGTCTTTGTCTTCCACCCCAAGCGCAGTGATAGGGCTGCGGCCCACATTTTGGGACGGCAACACGGGCGCTCTAGTGAGGGCGCGTGTTGCCGTCCCAGCGAGGAGGAGGTTCAGGATCCGGGGGCAACCGAGGGTTCCATGTCGCATGAAAGGAAAGTGATGACTAAGAAAAAGGCCGTTCGCAATAACGTGAGCATACCGGTCATTAGCAAGGAAACCGGAAGCGCAAGGGTTTATTCCGAGCTCCGCCACAACATCTTCAACATGTCTTTGCCGCCGAGCTACCCGTTGGACGAGATCGGCCTCAGCCAGCATTTCAATCTTTCGAGGTCGCCGATACGCGAAGCGCTGGTCAGGCTGGCGAGCGAAGGGCTCGTTCTGACGCTTCCGAACAGAAGCACCATCGTCGCCCCGCTCGATTTCAGCAGCGTACCCGAACATTTGGACGCCCTCGACCTCCTACAGCGCGCCACGCACCGGTCGGCGGCTGTGTGCAGGTCGGAAGAAGAACTTAATGAAATCGAGGAGTCCGAACGGTCCTTCCGCCTGACCGCACAAGAAGGTTATGAGAGCGGCGAGTGGCTGGCGATCATCGAGGGCAACTATAATTTCCACATAACGGTCGCGAGGGCGGGTCAGAACCAGTATTTAGCCAGCTTCTACAAGCGCGTGCTTGAGGAAGGCAGGCGTATGCTCTACTTCCGCAACGAATTTCTTTTCAAAAGCCTCGGAGCGACCGTGGATCGGCTTAATCTCGGTCACGCCGAGCTCGTGGAGGCCATTCGCGACCGGGACGCCGACCGAGCCGAGCGGTTGGCGCACGAGCACGCCAGCCAGTTTAGGGGCAGCTTTCTCGAGTATCTGGAGCAGTCAATCACGTCAAAAGTGAAGATCGTGATGGCCTAAGCCGGGCTGCCGGCCGCGAGATCATTGAGCAGGTCGAGGCGGCGCCTGCCTGACTTGACGATCAGCCTGTTCTGGTGATGGAGACGATTGACCATGAAGCGCTGGTCGCCATGCTCGACCGGCCGATGCTGACTGCTATCCGCGACAAACTCGACGGCCTGCTCGACGAAGCGCGAGGTGGCCACCTGTCCTAGGTCGCGCATGGTGACGCGCTGGCGTTGCTTGGCCCGCCTGGCTCGCGCAAGACGCCCTGGCGGTCGGCATTGGCCGCGAGCCATCCGCCAGAATTACAACGTGCAGTTCGTCACGGCGGCCACGCTGGTGGCGATGCTGGCCAAGGCCCACAGCGACAGCTCCCTCGATAAGCAGTTGACGATTCTGTCGCGGCCGAAATTGCTGATTCTCGATGAACTCGGCTATCTCCCCCTCGAGGCCAATGCCGCCCACCTGTTCTTCTAACTGGTGTCGCGACGCTACGAGAAGGGATTGATCCTGATCACCTCCAACCGCTCGGTGGGCGAATGGGGAGCGTTCTTGGAGATCCCGTGGTCGCAACGGCAACCTGGACCGCTTGCTTCACCTCTCGGCGACAGCTATCGACTTTGCGAAAAGCCGCCGGTCCGGCCTCTGCAGAAGATCGGACCAGCGCTCGAAACAAACAAAACTGCAAACCAATAAAGGAGGGCAATTCCTGGATTCGCTTGACAAGATGTCGACAGTGGCGGGCGGTCTGAATCTCATGCTGATCGCCCGCGCCGCATCGAGCAACTCACTTCTCCTGGAGATGTGTCCGTCCATAACGAGACTCAGAGTGCTTCGCCTGGCGGTGCGGAAATGTGGCAGGACGCATAGATGTAGCCAGTCGTGCGCTCTAGGCGATCCTCTATGCCGAGTTTGGCCATAGCCTTCAGGATCGCCTGTCGTTCCGTCGGCGAAAAGCGGCACTGGCGCTGTCTGAACCGTTCTACGAGCCTTGTTTCCAACGAGAAAGCCCGAAGGGCCGCCGCGATGTCGTCATAACTGAAGCGGTGCGATGCGAAGGCGACGACCCACGGGCGTGACGTCGCCGACGCCTCATACACGCGTGCAAAGGTTGCCTCAGTGGCGTAACCCACACAGCCTGTGCTGA